>DASSON010000035.1:0-35140 GCA_035700525.1 Burkholderiales bacterium | reverse complement strand
TGCTGGCGTTCGCCGATGCCCATCCGCAACACGCGCTGGCGGCGCCGGCGCGCGCGCTCGCCGGCGTGATCCCCGGCTACCTGCGCTATGTAGCTGCTTCTCCGCAACGGCTGACGGTGCTGCAGCAGCGCGTGCTGGGCGGGCTTTTCGCGCGGCTGCACGATCTGTCGGCTTCGCTGAATCCCGTGCCGGTGACCCGGGCGACGCTGCCGGAATCGCTGAAACGGCGCTATGTCGCGCCGTCCGGCGCGACGCGCGTCGAGGTCTACTCAACCCTCAATCTCGGCAGCAACGTCAACATGCGGCGCTTCGTCGATGCCGTGCGCACCGTTGCGCCGAATGCCACCGGTGCGCCCGTCATGCTGGTCGAAGGCGGACGCGCCGTGGTCGACGCGTTCATCGAGGCGAGCCTGATCTCGCTGGGTCTGATCGCGCTGCTGCTGCTGATCTCGCTGCAGAGCATCGTCGACATGTTCATGGTGCTGATCCCGCTGGGCTTCGCGGCGCTGCTCACGGTGGCGGCGATGGAACTGTCAGGGCTGTCGTTCAACCTTGCCAACATCATCGTGCTGCCATTGCTGATCGGGCTCGGTGTGGCGTTCGGCATCTATCTCGTGGTGCGCTGGCGCAATGGCGTCGATATCACGCAACTGCTGCGCACCAGCACGCCGGGTGCGGTGCTGTACAGCGCGCTGACCACGATGAGCTCGTTCGGCAGCCTGGCCGTGGCCGGCGATCCCGGCATGGCGGTGCTCGGCAAGACGCTGCTGCTGGCGCTGACGGCGGTGCTGGTGGCTATCCTGATCCTGCTGCCGGTGCTGCTGCTGTTTCGCAAGCGGCCGTACGCGGCGGCTGCGGGCAATGAATAGCATCGATCGCGGCGAATCGAAACCTCATACAGCGCGCATCAGACGCGCGGTGCGCATGCAGCTGGGGCTTGCACTGGCAAGCGCGGCAGGGCTGGGGCTGGCGGTTTTCCTGGTCGTTCACAGCGGGCTGAACGGCGTTCTTAGCATCCTCGCCAGCGCCGGCTGGGGGTTGCTGTGGCTGATTCCGGTCCACCTGGTGCCGATCACGCTCGACGCGGGCGGCTGGCGTACGCTGCTGCGCGGCTCGCCGCAAGCGGGGCTGCCGTTCCTGGCGTGGGCGGCGGCGGTGCGCGACGCGATCAACAACCTGCTGCCGGTGGCGCGCGTCGGCGGCGAAGTCGCCGGCGTGCGACTGCTGATGATGCGCGGCGTCTCCGGTACGGCGGCGACCGCCAGCGTCATCGTGGAAATCACGCTGACGCTGGCGGTGCAGTTCCTGTTTACCGTGCTGGGCCTCGTGCTACTGCTGCACTATCTGCGTGACCACACCGCCGCGTGGGCGATTGTGCTGGCGTTGCTGGCCGGCATACCGGCGATCGTGATTTTCTTTTTGCTGCAGCACCGCTGGGGTCTGTTCCAGCTGATAGAGCGCGGGTTGACCATCCTTACCGGAAGCAGGATCCAATCTCTTCCGGGCGATGCAGCAGCGCTCGACCGCGCCATCCAGGCACTCTATCGCCAGCGCCGCGTGATCGCGATCGGCGCCTCATGGCAGTTCGCCGGGTTGCTGGCCGGTGCCGGAGAGCTGTGGTTCACGCTTTACCTGCTTGGCAATCCGGTGACGGTGCCGGCGGCAATCCTGCTCGAAAGTCTGGCACAGGCGGGGCAAAGCATGGCCTTCCTGGTGCCCGCCGCGCTTGGCGTACAGGAGGGGGTGTTCCTGTTGTTCGGCGCCGCCGTCGGCCTGCCGGCGGATGTGGCCATCGCACTGTCGCTGGCGCGCCGCGTGCGCCAGATCGGTCTCGGCGTGCCGCTGCTGACGTCATGGCAATGGCTCGAAGGACGGCGGCTGCGGCACATGTTGCGGCGGCGCGCCAAGGCCGGGCTGAGCGCAGCGGGACAGGACAATGTTGTAGAATAATATTCATGTCCCTCCGAATCGGATCTCAGGAACACCGGGACCTGTTCTGCCGGTTCTTCGTCGACTCTCACATCCGTTTCGATCCCCGCCGGATTTCATGGCCGAAACTGGACGGGGATGCGCTGACGCGGGTGACCGCGCTGCCATTCTGGCAGGAAGCCGTATCGACCGAGCACGTGACCGCGCGCATCGTGCAGGCGGCGGCCGACACGGAACCGGACCCGGTGGTGCGCGAAGCGCTGGCGCTGCAGGGTCACGAAGAAAGTCGCCATTCCGAGTTGCTGCACGAGCTGACGCGGTTCTATGGAATCGCTCTGCCGGCGCTTGTGCCGCCGTCGGAAAAACAGGTACACGGCCGATATCTGTACGCCGGCTATGGCGAGTGCTTCGATTCATTCTTCGCCTTCGGCCTGATTGCGCTGGCCCGCACGTCGGGCTATTTTTCGGCCGAACTGGTCGATATTTTCGAGCCGATCATGCAGGAAGAAGCGCGCCATATCCTGTTTTTCGTCAACTGGGTCGCCTATCGCCGTGCCCATCAATCGTGGCCGCGGCGTACGCTGTTCGACACGCAACGGCTGATGGTCACGCTGTCGCAGATTCTCAGTCGCGCGAAAACGGCCCGTGGCATGAACGAGGGCGAAAATTTCACGATGAAGGGTCACGAAGGGATGAACGCCGACGTGACGCCGCGCCGCTTCCTGGAGGTGTGCCTGGCGGAAAACGACCAGCGCTTCAACCGCTATGATCCGCGGCTGATCCGGCCGCGCTTCGTGCCTGCGGCTGCACGCCTTGCGCTGCGCTTTCTGCGCAAGTAATTCTTATCGTTCCGCAGGCGCGTTCGGCGCCTGCTTCATGCCCGATTGACCGGGCGGCGGCAACCCTTGCCCCGGCAGTGTCAGCCCGTCATTGAACTGCTCGAACAGCTGTGGTGGCGGATTGCCGTCGAAAATCAGGTACTGGCGGTGCTGCAGATAGCCTTCGCGCACGAAGATGTACGGGTCGAGCGCCGCCTGCTGCACCATCTCCAGTGACGCGTTCGCCTGCGCGCGCGTGCTGATGACGTCGAGCACGCCGAGCGGGATCGAGACCCACGGATTGCCGATGTAGAACAGCAGGTTGGTCACGGTGGCGAGTCCGAGGTTGGGCGTGTCGCGCACCGTGTCCGGTCCGAAGAACGGCAGCACCAGATAGGCACCTTGGGGCGTTCCCCATACCGCAAACGTCTGGCCCAGGTCCTCGTCATGAGCGGGCAGTCCCATGCCGGTGGCGGGATCGAACAGGCCGAGCACACCGATCGTGGTGTTGATGACGAAGCGTCCGCTGTCGCTGAAACCCTGTTTCACCTTGCCCTGCAGAAAGTCGTTGAGGATGACGTTGAGATAGGCCACATTGTCGAAAAAATGCGCGAACGCGGTGCGTGCCGGCTGCGGCGTCACGCGGATGTAGGTATCGGCCACCGGTTTCAGCACGTGACGGTCGAGTGCGTTGTTGAAGCCGTAGACCTTGCGGTTCACCGGTTCGATCGGATCGTAATCGCTGACGCCGGCCGGCGTGCTGGCGCAGCCCGTCAGCAGTGCCGTCAACAGCACCATCACGGCCAGCGTGGCGGAATGAAGGCGGCGCGAGGACATGAATCGTGTATCGAAAACTTGCGACGAACGCGTCAGTCCGCCTTGCCCTGTTCGTATTCGGAAATTTTCTGTTTCACCTTGCGCACCAGCTCATCGAAGCCGCTGTTCCTGATCACGCTGACGTACTGCGCCCGCTTCAGCGCCAGATCGCTGACGCCGTTGGCAACGATGTTGATCGCCTGCCACTGGCCGTTGACCTGGCGCATCTGGTAGTCGAACGATACGGTGTCGCCTCCGGACTGCACCAGCTTCGACTGCACCAGCACGTAGCCGCCCTGCAGCGGGCGCATGGTCGGCGCGGTGAATTTCTCTCCGGAGTAGCCGTTGAAGCGCGCGGCATAGGTCGCGATGCTGAGGCGCGTGAACGTGTCTACCCATTGCGAGCGCTGTTTTGCGTCGAGCTTGCTCCAGTACTGGCCGAGCGCGATCTGCGCGATTGCGGGAATGTCGAGCGTGCGCTTCACCGCCGGCGCGAGCTGCTGGTAGCGCCCCTGATAGCCGAGCTTTCCGGCCTGCTTCATTACGGAAAGCAGCGTCTCCTGAAACTGTGCGATGACCGTGGTCGCGTCGTGTGCGGCCGGCTGCGATGGAGCCGCCGCCGGTTCCGCCGCAACGACGGGGGGGCCGGCGAGCAGCCAGAGCAGACAAAGCAGGGGCGGCAGGATCGTAGGTGACTGCAAGGCGAATGTGCGGAGTCGCATGGGGAATCCTCTTTGCAGGTGTGTGGTGCGGAATGCGATCCCTTCGCATGGGCGACGGTGCGTCGTGCGGCAGGTCCGAACGGGAACGGTTCGAGCGCAACGGCGGCCGGGATCACAACGTCAGGCCATAGATTACATCATTACGGCCCATGCTGCCGTGGCCCATCGGACCGATTCCGCCGCCGGCGGGACGATCATTCGCCGGCTGGAAACGCGACGCAGGCGCCGTCGACACGCAGGTGGATGTCCGTTCCGGGTGCAGGCGCGGCCAGCGCCGGCGCGCGCAGCCGCAAGGCGTGATTATCGACCGTCACCGTCAGCACGGCATGACCACCGCGAAATGAATGTCCGATCACCCGCGCCGGTGTGCCGCCGTCGGCGGGCGCGGCGATTATCTGCTCGGGGCGCAGCACTACCGATGCCTTGCCGGCGTCACGTGCGTAGGCCGGATGCAGCGTCAGCAGCCCCAGCGGCGTCAGCACTTGGCCGCGCCGGAAGGTCCCGTCGATGATGATTGCCGGGCCGGTGAGGCGTGCGACGGTCGCGTTGGCCGGTTGCCGGTAAACGGCGTCCGGCCGGTCGATCTGGATGATTCTGCCGTCATGCATGACCGCGACCAGGTCGGCCGCCGAGAACGCCTCGACCGGATCGTGGGTAACCAGCACCGCGGTTGCGCCTTCGCGCCGCAGTATCCCAACCACTTCCTCGCACAGCCGGCGCCGCAGATCGAGATCGAGCGCGTTGAACGGTTCGTCGAGCAGCAGCAGCGTGGGTCGCGGTGCCAGCGCTCGCGCCAGTGCGGCGCGTTGCTGCTGGCCGCCCGACAGTTCGTGCGGGAAACGCATGCCGAACGACTCCAGCCCGGCGAGCGCAAGGACTTCGGCCACCCGCGTGCCGCCGCGTTCGCGCCGCGGCAGCCCGTAGTCGACATTGCCGGCAACCGTCAGATGCGGAAACAGCGCGCCTTCCTGCGGCACGTAACCGACGCGTCTGCGCTCCGGTGGGACATGGATGTGGCGCGCAGCAACAACGCCGGGGCCGATCACGATCTCGCCGTCATCGATGCGATCGAACCCGGCGATCAACCGCAGCACCGTCGTTTTTCCGCAGCCTGAAGGCCCGAGCAGCGCGACGATGGTTCCGGACGGTACCGCGAGATCGACGTCGCGCAACACCGGCTGGCCGTCGAAGCTTTTTCTGACGCGTTGAATGTGCAGACCGCTCATCCTAGAAATCGTAGATTGCCAGCGTGCGGCGGGTAAAGACGTAGACCGGCACGATGGACACCGCCACCAATAATGCCGCAAACGGCGCCGCCGCGGCATACTCGGCATTGTTGGTATGCGACCACACCTCGGTTGCCAGCGTCACCATCCCGGTCGGCGCCAGCATCAATGTTGCGGTCAGCTCGCGCATCAGCTCCAGCACCAGCAGTGCCAGCGCCGCGCCGAGGCCAGGCGTGATGTTGGGTAGCGTCACCGACAGAAACGTCTGCAACGGATTGCGCCCCAGGCTGCGCGACATTTCTTCGATCCGCACCGGAACCAGATCGAACGACGCGCGCAGCGCCGTCTGCGCCAGCGGCAGCGCCAGCACGGCGTAGGCGGCAATCAGCACGACCGGCGTCTGGTACAGCGGCGGTATGTAGCGTATCGATACGAACACCAGCGCCAGTGCGATGACGAGGCCCGGCAGGCCGTGCACGACGTACGGCAGGCGGTCGGCGAAATTGGCCAGACGGCCGCGGTAGCGTGCCGCCAGCACCACCAGCGGCACGGCCAGCACGGTGGTTACGATCGCTCCGGAAATCGACAGTGACAGCGAACCCTCGATCGCCGGCCACAGCTCGGCGGCGCCGCGGCCGATCGAGCGGCCCGCCCACAGCCAGTACGCCAGTGTTGTGAACGGCACGCCCAGCGCCAGCACCGCCAGCACGAACTGTCCGGCGAGTACGAATGGCGTTGCACGGCCCAGCCGCGCGAGCGTGATGCGCCGCGCGCTGCCGCGGCCGACGCGCGCGAATCGCGTATCGCCGCGCATGTACAGCTCGGCGTACGCCGCCAGCAGACAGAGCACCAGCAGCACGGACGCCTGCAGTGCCGCCGACACGTTGTCGAAGCGCAATTGATACGAAGCGAAGATCGCCGTCGTAAACGTCTGTACCCGCAGCAGTGACAGCGCGCCGAATTCGGCGAGCATGTGCGACAGTACCAGCAGCGCGCCGCCGCCAAGCGCCGGCAGCGCCTGTGGCAGCACAGCACTGAAGAAGGTACGCCACGGACCGTGACCAAGCGAGCGCGACACGTCCTCGAAGCCCGGATCCATCCCGCGCAGCGCCGCCGCCACCGGCAGATAGACGAGTGGGTAGGTCGACAGTGTCAGGATCAGGATGGCGCCGGCCATGCTCTGAAAAACGGCGGCGATCGACGACCAGGCGAAACTTGCGACGAATGCCGGAACGGCAAGCGGCAGGCTTGCCAGCACGCGCCAGACGCGGCGGCCCGGGCAATCGCAGCGTTCGATGCACCACGCAACCGCGGTTCCGATGACGCTGGTTGCGGCCGCCACGCTGATGGCAAGTATCAGTGTATTGAGCAACAGCGACAGCGTGCGCGGGCGGAACAGCTCGTCGTGAATGCCCGCGGGACCTGCCTCTGACGCGCGCATTGCCACGTAGAACAGCGGCAAGGCAATCAGTACGCTGGGAACCAGGGCGGCGGCGATCAGCCAACGTGGCGGCGATGCCCCGTGTCGATGGCTACGGACCGGTGAATGAACGCTCAAGCGAGGCCGGCGGCGCGGCGTAGCGCGAGGGCGTCGGCGGCATCTCCGAGATCCGCCGGTGTCACGTCGGGCGGATCGATTTCGTTGAACGGCTTCAGCGCGAACGGCGACCGGATACCGGGCCGCAGCGGATATTCGGCAACGCTGTCGGCGATCGCCGTCTGTCCCGCGGCGCTGACCATGAAGGCCAGCAGCTGCTGCGCTGCTGACGGATGCCTGGCCGACTTCAGTACGCCCGCGGCGGACACCGTGATCAGTGCGCCCGGGTCCTTGTGGCCGATGTAGTAGAGCGCCGATTTCATCTTCGCCGCACCGACTTCCGCCGCCACTGAAAACCAGTAGTAATCGTTGATCAGCGCGGTCGCGATCTCGCCGGCTTCCACTGCACGCATTGCCGCCATGTTGCCGTTGTATGGTTCACCGTAGGCTTTCAACCCCTTGAGCCAGTCAAGCGCCGCGGTGCGTCCTTTCAGCAATTCGATCGCGATGATCTGCTCCTGAAAAGCGCCGCTGGTGGGCACATAGGCGACCTTGCCTTGCCATGCCGGCGTGGCAAAGTCGAGAACCGATTTCGGCAGCTCGTCTTTGCGGATCATCGTCGTGTTGTACACAACCACCCGGCAGCGCGCGCTGACGCCGACCCAGGTGCCATCCCGGCCGACGTATCGGGATGGAATCTGCTTCAGCGTGTCCGCCGGCAATTTGGCAAGACGGCCTTTTTCCGCCAGCACCACCACCGGCGGACTCTCCTCCGAATAAAACACGTCGGCCGGTGAACGTTCACCTTCCTCGATGATCTGGTTGGCGAGTTGCGCGCTGTGACCCTTGCGTACCTCGACGTTGATTCTGGTTGCCCTGGTGAAAGCCTTCACCAGCGCATTGGTGGTGTTCGAATGCTGGCCGCTGTAAAGCGTCATCGTCTTGTGGTCCGCGGCCAGCACGGAAGCCGGCCATGCCGATCCCAGCAGTGCGGCGCCGGCGGCGGCGGAACTGCGTTGCAGAAAACGGCGACGATTGCTGTTGATATCGTTCATGACAGTCATACTCCATTGCAAGCATGAAGGCGGGCCGCGACCATGCGCTGCCCGGCTGCGGCGGACCCGCCATCCGTGCAACTGCAAACGGGCACGCCAAATCGCGTCATCCGCTCAGAACACATGGCTCATCGTCAGCCCGTAAACGGTCTGATCCTGTCCGGGATTTGACACCGCGCCATACTGAAAATAATTGGCGCTGTTGTCGTTGTTCAGTCGCGCGTAGGTCAGGGCCACCGAGGTTCGTTTCGAGAACGCATAGCCATATTGCAATGCCCACAAATTGGCATCGGTGCCGCCGGCACCAGCGTTGCCGACGACCGAGCCCAGCGTGGCGACCTGCGAGCCGCTGGTGCTGTTTGCCTTCACGTACGCCGCGTGCAGGCTGTGCGGTCCGCTGACGTGCCAGTCGGCAAACACGGCCCACGAATTGCGCTGGGTGTCGCCGCTGCCGGCAGCGACGTCGTCGGAGTATTTCAGGTGTTCGTAATTCAGGCCGATCCGGAAAACCTGCGCGAACTTGTAGGCGCCGCTGAGCGTCCAGGCATCGTCATTGCTGCCGCTGCGCACGAAATCCTTGTGTTTTTCATAGCCGAAACCGATCGCAAGCGGGCCGTTGCCATAACTCGCGTTGAGTGAATAGAGCCGCGGATTGCCGGTTGCCGAATCCGGCGTATTGACGCCGCCGACGGCATCATCACCGCGGTTGTCAGAGAACGCTGCGGAAAATCTGAAGCCGCCGAAATCGGGGCTGTCGTACCACAGCAAACCCTTGTGGCGACGGGCGAAGGTGTAAGGAACGTGCGTGCCATTGCCGGCTGTCGTGTCGCGATTGCTGATGATGGCGTCAACGCCGCCGATACCGGTGTCGCCGATTCCCTGCCACATGTCCGACCCGCCGCCAATCTGTTTGTACGGCGTGTCCCATTGACCGGCGCCGAACAGGCCCCAGTGTCCTTTCAGTCCGATTCCGGTGTTGCGGCTGGTCCATGAGGCATCTTCGCCATCGAGCGGAAACGTTTCCTCCAGCTGAAACCATGCCGCGTTGCCGCCGCCCAGATCCTCGGTACCCTTGAAGCCGATTTTCGAGCCACCCGGATTGAACAGCATGTCGCCGGAATTGATGCCCGCGCCGGAATCTGCATGAAGGTACGCGACACGCGCTTTACCGTAGATTTGTACCGTGCTCTTTGCCGACACGGCAAATGGCATCGCAAGCACAGCCGCAGCCATCAGGGTGACGGATTTTTTCTTCATGTTTTATCTTTTCCTGAAAGCTTTTGCAGAAAGAGAAAATTGCGCCTCGATCGCGGCCATCACACATGGCCGTCACAAAACGAGAGCCGGAAAACTGTGGAATGTTCTCAACGTAAACGCAAATAACAATGCGATACATTATCATTTGCGAGACATTCATACAAGCAGGTATAGGCGGCCCGAACCATACTGCTCGCAGCAGCCTCAAGCCGGATGTCGAAATTTTCTACATCGAACCGGACGGACGTCCGGGCACAGCAAATTTATTGCGGCGCCAGATCTCTGATAATTGCTGCCGCGGACTCGATCGGTGGGGCAGATTTCGTCTCAGGCGTCACGTTTCATACGTGCCGACTGACCCGAATGCAGTTGAAGAATCAGGTTGAATCAACGTCAGTGTGAGCACACACTCGCTATTCGTGCGGCGTCGCGTATGGCGTCAGTCGCCGACTCGAGCCGACGACCGGCTTGAGACTCACGGCCAGAACTTCGGATCGAGGCCGTAGCGCTCGATGCGGCGGTAGCGCGCCTCCAGCTCTGACAAATCGGCTGACTGTGCCAGGTAACGATCCCAGGCGCTTGGCGCAGGGGTCAAAAAATAAGTGCGGATTGCCTTGATGGCGTTGACCAATAACTTCATGTTGCGACTTTCGTATAACGAGGTTGAACGAATACGGTGTTTCAGTGGTACAGACGCCGCGTATCGAGGATGCCGGCCTCAATCAGCCGCTTGCGGCATTCGATGTAGCGCTCTTTTTCGCTGGGACCGTTGTCCGCAAAATATGCGCTTACTGCATGGAAAACTTTTTTGATGAGTGCCATTTCACGTTACTCATGTTTGTTATTGCGATGCAGCAATTATACGCTTACTCCTACTGAACGCACGAACAAAAGCGTGAAATGTAATACAACAAATGATTAGTTTTAATAAATCGAATCGCTGCTGACCGTGAATCTCACGTTGGTGTGAAGATACGGTTGCGGAATGGCCGCATGGGCCGGATGCGGTAAATACGGCTGGTGATTGCGTCACTCGCGATGGAATCGGGTGTGAACCTATTCCTGTTCCAGCCTTGTGGAACCGGACATGGCTGCGTATTGCGCGGCCGGAATTCGGATAACAGGAAATCCCTGTCGAATCAGAATGGATGGTGGCGAATCAGGGATTCGAACCCCGGACCAACGGATTATGATTCCGCTGCTCTAACCACTGAGCTAATTCGCCATCGAAAGGCGTCGAAGTCTAAAGTCAGAGGGGAATGTTGTCAAGATTCTGGATTTGTGGAGACGATACTTATACATTATTAATCATGCTGTTAAAACCGGTTTGCAATTCCCTCGGGGCGGCATTACACTGTTTTTCAATATGAATTTTGTTTTCGCAATATAAAAAAGGATAGGCGATGGCGCACTGGCTGCGATTCGAGCATGGAGGCAAGGCCGGATTCGGAACCTTGCAGGGCGACACCATCAGCGTTCATCGCGGCGACATGTTCGATAGTCCGGTGCCCACCGGCGAGACGCTTGCGTTCGGCGACGTCAAGCTGCTGACGCCGACCGTTCCGACCAAGATGCTCGCGCTATGGAACAATTTCCGGGCACTTGCCACGAAATTGAATGCAGCGATTCCGGTGGAGCCGCTCTATCTGCTGAAGGCGGCCAATTCATTCCTTGCGTCCAACGAGGTTATCCGCCAGCCGGCGTCATTCGACGGCAAGGTGGTGTTCGAAGGCGAACTCGGCATCGTGATCGGCTGCCGTTGCAAGGCGGTGAGCGAGGCTGACGCGGCGCGATACATATTCGGCTATACCTGCATCAACGACGTGACCGCGGCCGAGATCATCAACCGCGATGCGTCGTTTGCGCAGTGGGTCCGCGCGAAAAGCTATGACACGTTCGGCGTTTTCGGTCCGGTGGTGGCGACCGGACTCGATCCAATGACGCTCAGCGTGAAAACGGTGCTGAACGGGCAGGAGCGGCAGAATTATCCGGCCTCCGATATGATCATTCCGCCGCTGCGGCTGGTGAGCATGATTTCGCAGGACATGACGTTGATGGCGGGTGACGTGATCTGCTGCGGCACGTCGGTCGGCGTGGGGTCAATGAAACCGGGCAGCACGATCGAAGTAACCATAGACGGTGTTGGAACTTTGAGCAATCGTTACGAGTCGCTGCAACCATAACCATAATCGTTTGATGAACACATTGCATACACGTGGAGGGACGTGGCATGAAAATCTGTGTGGCGGGTGCCGGTGCCATCGGCGGATTGCTCGGCGCGCGACTGGCGCTTTCCGGTGAGGACGTCACGCTGATCGATCAGGGTGAGCATCTCGCCGCGATCCGGCGCAACGGTCTCAAGCTGATTTCATATGACGGCCGCGAGTGGCTGGCAAAGAATGTGCGCGCCACCGACAATTTTGACGAAGCCGGCAAACAGGATCTGGTGATCCTGGCGCTGAAGGCGCACGTCATCAGCAGCGTTGTCCACGAGATGCCGAAGCTGTTCGATGATCACACGATGGTCCTCACCGTGCAGAACGGGCTGCCGTGGTGGTACTTCCAGAAACACGGCGGACCGTTCGAGGGCCGGCGCCTCGAGACGCTCGACGCGGACGGCGTGATCGCCGGTCACATCGATGCCGGACGCATCATTGGCTGCGTCGTCTATCCGGCAGGCGAGGTCCCGGCACCGGGTGTCGTGCACCAGCACGAGGGCGACCGCTTTCCGGTCGGAGAGCTCGACGGCGTCGCATCGGAGCGCGTGAAACTGGTATCGGACACATTGACGCATGCTGGTTTCAGATCACCGGTTTTGTCCAACATCCGCTCCGAAATCTGGCTCAAGGCGTGGGGTAATCTCAGCTTCAATCCGATCAGTGCGCTGACGCATGCGACACTGGTCGATATCTGCCAGTACCCGCTGACGCGTGAACTGGCGGCAGCAATGATGCGTGAAGCGCAGGCTGTCGCGAACAAGCTCGGCATCGAATTCCGCGTGTCGCTCGAGAAACGCATCGCCGGTGCCGAAAAAGTCGGCAAGCACAAGACGTCGATGCTGCAGGACGTGGAAGCGGGGCGGCGGCTGGAAGTCGATGCGCTGGTGGGATCGGTGGCGGAACTGGGGCGGCTTACCGAAACGCCGACGCCGCATATCGATGCGATGTACGCGTGCGTCAAGCTGCTCGACAAGCAGTTGCGCGACGAGAGCATGTACGTGAAAGGGCACCGGAAAGCGGCCTGACGCGGCGGCGCGCAGCGCTTCCGGCGCCTGCATCCGCCAGTGGGGCGGTTGCGCCGGAGGCGCGTTTGCCGCCGCTTCGAGCGCGCATTACACTGCAGTCTCGTTCGGAGTGCAGTGGTCATGGAATTCGATGTCATCATCGCCGGCGCGGGACTGGTCGGTGCGAGCTTCGCCGCGGCGCTGGCCGATGCCGATCTCAGGCTGGCGCTGATTGCGCCCGCTGCGCCGCCGGTGCCGCCCGACGACGGCACTTGGGACAGGCGCATCTATGCGGTAAGCCCGGGATCGGCGCAATTCCTGGAAACCTGTGATGCATGGCCGTTCCCGTCCGGCCGTATCGAAGCGGTGCGCGAGATGCGCATTCTCGGTGACGCCCGCGGTTCAAAAATCACATTCGATGCCTACGACGCAGGATTGTCGGAACTCGCGTTCATCGCCGAGAACCGCCAATTGCAGCGCGCGTTGTGGCAGCGCCTGACGACACAGCGCAATCTTCGGATATTGTGTCCGGCGCATTGCGCCGCGCTCGAATGGACGTCGGATGCTGCACGATTGACGCTGTCCGACGGCAGGCAACTGACCGCGGCGCTCGTGGTGGGTGCCGACGGTGCGGATTCCTGGGTACGCACCCGGGTGCAGTTGCCGGCCGTCCGCCATGCCTACCGCCAGCGCGCGATCGTTGCCAATTTCGCCACGCAACGCCCGCATGATGGTGTCGCGTTCCAGTGGTTTCGTCGCGACGGCGTGTTGGCGCTGCTGCCGCTGCCGGGGCAGCGCGTCAGTGCCGTGTGGTCCACCGGCGACGCTCATGCGGAACAACTGCTGGCGCTTGATGATGCCGCACTGGGCGAAACGGTTACTGCCGCCAGCGGCGCGGAACTGGGTCGGCTCGAGCCGCTGACGCGGCCGGCAGCGTTTCCGCTGCGATTGCAGCGCGTCGCGCGCTTCATCCGGCCGCGCGTTGCCCTGATCGGGGATGCCGCGCATAATGTGCACCCCTTGGCCGGACAGGGCGTCAATCTCGGGTTTCGGGATGCGCGCGCGCTGGCGCGGGTGCTGACGGAACGCGAGCCGGGGCGGGATTGCGGCGATTACTTTTTGCTGCGTCGCTACGAGCGGTCCCGCAAGGAAGACGTGCTGGCGGTGGGACTCATGACTGACGGTCTGCAGAAACTGTTCGGCAGCCGCAGTGTTTTTGCTGCAGGGGTGCGTAATCTGGGAGTCGATTGCGTCGACCAGTGGGCATCGGTAAAACGGTTGCTGGCGCGCCACGCGGCGGCGTGAGTGGAACGCCGGATGCGGCGTAAGTGGAACGTCGCGTGGACGATTACATTAACTGGACCGGTTGGTGATGCTGAAGAAGATGCTTGCGGGGGTGGGGGCGGCGCTGGCGCTGGTGGCGCTGGTCGCGCACGCCGATGAAGCGGCGCTGAAACGGGAATTGCAGGCCAAGTTTCCGAAGACCGACATCGAGAGCGTCACGCCGACGCCGTTGCCGGGGCTCTACGAGGTTTTCAGTAACGGGCAGATCTTCTATACCGATGCCCATGCGAATTACGCGATCATCGGTGGCAACCTGGTCGACATCAACAAGCGCGTGAGCCTGACCGAGGAGCGGCTGCGCCAGCTGACGGCGGTCAATTTCAGCGAGTTGCCGCTGGGTCTGGCGATGAAGAAGGTGGTCGGCAACGGCGATCACAAGCTCGCCTATTTCGCCGATCCCAATTGCCCGTACTGCAAGAAATTCGAACATGACCTTGCCGGCCTGCATGACGTTACGATCTACACTTTTCTCTATCCGGTGCTGGGCAAGGATTCGGTGAAGAAGGCGAAGGCGGTGTGGTGCTCCGGCGACCGGCAGAAGGTGTGGGACGAATGGATGCTGAGCGGTGTTCCGCTGCCGGCCGCAGGCAACTGTGACACCGCGCAGATCGGGCAGATCCTGGCGCTGGGCCACAAGCTGAACGTGACCGCCACGCCGACATTGATTTTTGCCAATGGCGAACGCGTGACCGGCGCGATATCGGTCGCCGAACTCGAAGCGCATTTCGCCGCGCCGCCGGTATCGAAGTAGCCCGCCTCGGCGCAACCGGCAGCGGTCACAATCGTCGCCGAATCCGGCTTTTTACGGATCGGCTTGTGCCTGTTCCGCAGAACCGGTCTGCGGCACCGGATAGCCATTTGGCAGCAGCACCCAGAAACGCCCCTGCTGTTTCATCCTGCCGGCTTCGGCACCCGCCGCGGCGCCCGAGCCCCAGAAGAAATCCGCCCGCAGCGGCCCGCTGATCGCGCCACCGGTATCCTGCGCCAGCGTCAATTCCTGCAGCGGCCGGTCGCTGTGCGGCCAGGTTGTCTCGAGATAGACCGGGCTGCCGAGCGGGATGTAACGCCGGTCGATGGCGATCGAACGGCGCGCGGTAAGCGGCACGCCTAATGCGCCGAGCGGTCCGGCAAGCGTGATCGGCAGCTCACGGAAAAAAACGTACGATTCGTTGTGGTTCAGCACCGCGTTGAGCTGTTGCGGATGCTTGTGCGCCCACGCCTTGATATCCTGCATCGACGCGTTGCTCAGTGTCAGATCACCGCGCTTGATCAGGTAACGGCCGACCGAGCGGTACGGATAGCCGTTCTGATCGGCGTAACCGACGCGGATGCGTCCGCCGCCGTTGAGCTTGATCTGTCCCGACCCCTGGATTTGCAGGAAGAACAGATCAACCGCGTTGTCCACCCATGCGATCGCCTTGCCGCCCAGATCACCCTTGCCCTGCTCGATGCCGGCGCGATCGTAATAAGGTACGACCTTGCGTCCGTCGAGACGTCCGCGCAGCCGCAGGTGCTTGAGCTGCGGATAGACCGAGCTCAGATCGATGTCGAGCAGATCGTCCGGCACGCCATACACCGGGTAGCGGTAGCGCGCGGAGCGGGTGCGGCTGCCGTGCAGCACCGGTTCGTAGTAGCCGGTGACCAGGCCGGTTTCTCCATCTTCACTGCTCGACAGCTGATACGCGACGAAGTTGGATTCGAAGTAGCTGCGAATGGCGTTGTCATTGCTGCCGTCGACCCGCTGCGCTGCCGTGCACGCGGCTTTCCACTGGTCCTTGCTTTTCAGCGTGCCGCAACTCTTGAGCCAGGCTCCCCACGCCGCCGACACCGCGTCGCTGCGCCAGCCCGGCAGCGCACTCCACGCGACACGCGAAAACGTAACCACCGGCGGCTGGTGCGGCTGTTGCGACGGTGGACACACTGTTGCGGTCGCTGCCTTGCCGGCAGGCGCCGGCGGCTGCTGCGGCACGCTCTGGCAGGCGGTCAGCGCCATCGTGCAGGCCATGATCGCCGCCCGCACGATCAGCCGCAAATTGCTTTTTCCCGGTATTCGGTTAAAGTCCGGCATTCCCTGATGGCGCAACGATAACGGTGAAGTCTGATGGTGTGGGTATTTCTGGAGATTCTTGCGGCCGCCGCAGTGGGCGCGCTGCTGGTGTGGTGGACATTGCCGCGGCGGAAGCCGGAGCAGGGCAATGGAGACGACGGAAGCCGCTCGTCCTGAGCATCGCGTCGTCTGTGTGCGGCTGCGTCAGTGCAATACCCGTGGCATGCTGAGCGTGAATTCCGGAATCGCCGCGTCGAAATGCAGGCCGTCCTCGGCTACCATCTGGTAGCTGCCGCGCATCGTGCCCACCGGCGTGGCGATTGCCGCGCCGCTGGTGTATTCGAAACTTTCGTTGGGTTTCAGATATGGCTGCTCGCCGACGACGCCGAGCCCGCGCACTTCCTGCACCTGGCTGTTGGCGTCGGTGATCACCCAGTGGCGGCTCACCAGTTGCGCCGGAACCGTTCCGGTATTGGTGATCGTGATGGTGTACGCGAACACGTAGTGTTCGTTCTCGGCGTCGGACTGCTCCGGAATGAAAATACTGTGCGCGGTTACCGTGATGTTGTGATTGTCGTCGCTCATTATCGATCCGTGAATCCGATGGCAGCGTGCCGGTGACAATCCGGCTCGCAGCGCTATTGCACAACATTTCGCACAACGAGGCAAGCCGCATGCGGGCCGCCGATGATGGGCGCCGCGCATGATCGCATGTAAAATGACGATATCAACGGATTTCGTCGATCTCGCACACATGCACCGCATCGCACCCAGTATCCTGTCGGCCGATTTCGCCCGCCTTGGCGATGAAATCCGCAACGTCATTGCGGCGGGCGCCGACTTGATTCATTTCGACGTAATGGACAACCATTACGTGCCGAATCTGACGATCGGACCGCCGGTGTGCGCGGCGATCCGGCCGTACGCGACAGTGCCGATCGACGTCCACCTGATGGTGAAACCGGTGGACCGCATTATTCCCGATTTCGCCGCCGCCGGCGCGTCGATCATTTCGTTTCATCCTGAGGCGTCGGAGCACATCGACCGCACGATCGGGCTGATCCACGAGCACGGCTGCAAGGCGGGGCTGGTGTTTAATCCAGCAACGCCGCTCGATTATCTCGATCATGTGCTCGGCAAGCTCGATCTGGTGCTGATCATGTCGGTCAATCCCGGCTTCGGCGGTCAGCAGTTCATTCCGGAAGCGCTCAACAAGCTGCGGACGGTGCGGCGCCGTATCGATGACAGCGGGCGCGATATCTGGCTCGAGATCGACGGCGGCGTCAAGGTGGACAACATCGGCGGAATCGGACGCGCCGGCGCCGATACGTTCGTTGCCGGCTCGGCCATTTTCGGCGCCGGGGATTACAAAACAGTCATTGGCCGCATGCGTGCGGAACTGGAGAAAGACTGATGGAGAGTCGCGCCGTTCAAGCCGACACGGAAACCCTGTTGCCGATCAGTGCAGTCATGTTCGACCTTGACGGCACGCTGCTCGACACCATTGCCGACCTCGCGGCCGCGGTAAACCAGATGCTGGCACATCTCGGACGGCCGCCGCTGCCGGTGCAGACGGTACGAACCTTCGTCGGCAAGGGCATCAAGGTACTGGTCGAACGCGCGCTCGCCGCGACTTCGGAGCACAACGACGACGGCCTGCTTGATCGCATACTGCCGTTTTACAACGACTGCTACGCGGCCGCCAACGGCGAGCGGACCACCATTTATCCCGGTGTCATCGACGGGCTGGACGCGTTTCGCGCTGCGGGCCTGCCATTGGCGTGCGTGACCAACAAATCGGAGCGTTTCACGCTGCCGCTGCTCGAGCGCACCGGACTGGCGCCGTATTTCTCGCTGGTGGTGGCGGGCGATACGCTGGCCAGAAAAAAGCCGGACCCGCTGCCACTGCTGCACGCGTGCGACCAATTCGGCATCGTGCCGACGCGCATGCTGATGATCGGCGACTCGGCCAACGACGCGGTCGCGGCGCGCGCCGCCGGCTGCCCGGTATTCTGCGTACCGTACGGCTACAGCGAAGGCCTGAATGTGCGCGAGCTCGACGTTGATGCTATAGTACCGACCCTTGCCGCTGCTGCGAGACTCGTTCAAAAAGCACCGTCATGAGCTACCAGAATCAGAATCGGAGAGCTGTAACGCAAACGATCCCCGCCCGGGCCCTCTGGCGCCGTGGGTTCGCGCGCTGGCGTGCGTAACGATCGCACGATCCGCTTTCGTTTCACCGCTTCTCCGTTTTTTCTGGAGTGATTCATGACTGAAGCCGAATTCAACCGGCTTGCGGCGGCCGGCTATAACCGCATCCCGCTGGTACTTGAGACCTTCGCCGATCTCGACACGCCGCTTTCCGTTTACCTGAAGCTGGCCAACCGGCCCTACACCTACCTGCTCGAATCGGTGGTCGGCGGCGAACGCTTCGGCCGCTATTCGTTCATCGGGCTTCCGGCGCGCAACCGCATCGAGGTGTTCGCGAACCGCTGCGTCGAATACCGCGGCGACAACAAGGTGCACGATGCCGAAGTTGCCGATCCGCTCGATTTCGTCAATGCCTGTTATGCCCGTTATCGGGCAGCCCCGGTGTCCGAGCTGCCGCGCTTCTGCGGCGGATTGGTCGGCTATTTCGGCTATGACACGGTGCGCTACATTGAACGACGGCTGGCCGCGGGTTTTGCGAAGCCGGATCCGCTCGGCACGCCCGACATCATGCTGCTCGAATCGGACCAGCTCGCGGTGGTCGACAACCTCGCGGGCAAGCTGTTTCTGGTGGTCTATGCCGATCCGAGTGAATCCGGGGCTTACCGCAGCGCGCACGAGCGGCTGAAGGAATTGCTGGCGGATCTGCGCAAGCCGGTCGAGATTCCACATGAGACGCCCGCCGCCCCGGCCGATTCGCACTCGGAAGTCGAAGAGGACGCCTATTGCGGGCTGGTCGAGCGCGCGAAGCGCTACATCTACGACGGCGACATGATGCAGGTGCAGATCGGCAACCGCGTCGCGCAACCGCTCGGCGCGTCGCCGCTGGCGCTGTACCGCGCATTGCGCTCGGTCAATCCGTCGCCCTACATGTATTTTTTCAATTTCGACAGCTTTCATGTGGTCGGCGCGTCGCCCGAAATCCTGGTGCGCCAGGAAGCCGTTGCGACCGGTACCAAGGTCACGATTCGCCCGCTCGCCGGCACGCGCCGGCGCGGCACGACAGCGGAAGAAGATCAGGCGCTCGCCGCGGAGCTGCTGGCCGACCCCAAGGAACGCGCGGAACACGTGATGCTGATCGATCTCGCGCGCAACGACGTCGGCCGCATCGCGGAAACCGGCAGCGTCAAGGTCACCGACCAGATGGTGATCGAGCGTTATTCGCATGTCATGCATATCGTGTCCAATGTCGAGGCGCAGCTCAGACCGGGCATGTCGAATCTCGACGTGCTGCGCGCGACGTTTCCGGCCGGCACGCTGACCGGCGCGCCAAAAGTGCGGGCGATGGAAATCATCGACGAGCTGGAGGCCACGAAGCGCGGCATCTACGGTGGCGCGGTCGGCTATCTCGGCTTTCACGGCGACATGGATCTGGCGATCGCGATCCGCACCGCGATCGTGAAGGGCGGCACGCTCTATGTGCAGTCGGCGGCCGGCATCGTCGCCGATTCAGTGCCCGAAAACGAATGGCAGGAAACGCGCAACAAGGCGCGCGCGGTACTGCGCGCGGCGGAGATCGCCGAACGCGGGCTGGACAGCCGGATGGAATAAAAAACATGAACCACAAAGGCACAGAAGATCTGAACCGCCAAGGCGCCAGGAAACGGCGCAAAAAATTTCCGTGCGGTATGGTTTTCCTGGCGCTCTTGGCATCCTGATGGTTATCGCCTTTCGTTTTTTTTGCTTTTGCTCTGTGTTTCTGTGTCTCTGTGGTGAAAGGTTTTTACCATGCTGCTGATGATCGACAACTACGATTCCTTCACCTATAACCTGGTGCAGTACTTCGGCGAACTGGGTGAGGAGGTGAAGGTCGCGCGCAACGACGAGATCACGCTGGATGAAATTGCGGTGCTCAAGCCGGCGTACATCGTTGTTTCGCCCGGACCGTGCACGCCGAACGAGGCCGGCGTGTCGGTGCCGCTGATCAAGCGTTTCGCCGGCGAAATTCCGATTCTCGGCGTCTGCCTCGGCCATCAGAGCATCGGCCAGGCATTCGGCGGAAAGGTCGTCCATGCCGCGCAGGTGATGCACGGCAAAACTTCGGCGGTGAAACATACCGGCGCCGGTGTGTTCAACGGCCTGCCCAATCCGTTCACCGCGACGCGCTATCATTCACTGGCGATCGCACGCGCAGGCCTGCCCGAATGCCTGGAAGTGACGGCTGAATCCGAGGACGGCGAGATCATGGGCGTACGCCATCGCACGCTGGCGGTCGAGGGCGTGCAGTTTCATCCGGAATCGATCCTGACCGAATATGGTCACCGCATGCTGAAGAATTTCCTGGAGGAGAGAAAATCGTGACGCCGCAGGAGGCGCTGGCGCGGGTGATCGAGCACCGCGAGATCTTTCACAATGAAATGCTGGAGCTGATGCGCCAGATCATGCGCGGCGAGCTGTCGCCGACGCTGATTGCCGCGATCACGATCGGGCTGCGCGTAAAGAAGGAAACCATCGGCGAGATCGCCGCCGCCGCGCAGGTGATGCGTGAGTTCGCGACGATGGTCGACGTGCAGGATACCCGTCACCTGGTCGATATCGTCGGTACCGGCGGCGACGGCTCGCACACGTTCAACATCTCGACCGCCGCATCGTTCGTCGCGGCAGCCGCCGGCGCGCGCGTCGCGAAGCACGGCGGCCGCTCGGTGTCCAGCAGCTCGGGCAGCGCCGACGTGCTGGAAGCGCTGGGCGCCGACATTCATCTGCCGCCGGAACGAATCGCGGCCGGCATTGAAGCGACCGGTATCGGCTTCATGTTCGCGCCGAATCATCACAGCGCGATGAAGCACGCGGCGCCGGTGCGCAAGGAACTCGGCGTGCGCACGATCTTCAACATCCTGGGGCCGCTCACCAATCCGGCCGGCACACCCAATCAATTGCTTGGCGTGTTCCATCCGGATCTGGTCGGCATCGACGTGCGCGTGCTGCAGCGCCTGGGATCGAATCACGTGCTGGTCGTCTATGGAATGGACGGTGTCGACGAAATTTCGATCTCAGCTGAAACCATGGTCGGCGAGCTGAAAGACGGTGAGGTGCGGGAATACACGATCCGTCCCGGGGACTTCGGCCTGCCGCTGGCAGACCGTCAGAGCATTTGTGTCGGCGATTCCGCGGAGTCGAAGGCGTGCGTGCTGCGGGTGCTCGACAATCAGCCGGGGCCGGCGCGCGACATTGTCGCGCTCAACGCCGGTGCCGCACTTTACGCGGCGGATGTGTGTGCGTCGATTGCGGATGGCGTGCGGCTGGCCGCTGAAACATTGGCGAGCGGCGCCGCACGGCGCAAGCTCGACGAATTCGTGGCATTCACTCATGGCTGACATTCTCGATCGCATCGTCGCTGCCAAGGCGCAGGAAATCGCCGCCGCGAAAGTGGCGCAGCCGCTGCATGCGGTACGGGCGCAGGCCGACGCGCAACCGCCGGCGCGCGATTTCGAGGCGGCGCTGCGGGCGAAAATCGCAGCCGGGCAGCCGGCAGTGATCGCCGAAATCAAGAAGGCCAGCCCCAGCAAGGGTCTGCTGCGCGAGCATTTCGTGCCGGCCGAGATTGCGCGCAGCTACGCGACGCACGGCGCCGCGTGCCTGTCGGTGCTGACCGATCGCGGATTTTTCCAGGGCGCGCCGGAGTATCTGGCCGCAGCACGCGCGGCGTGTACGCTGCCGGTGCTGCGCAAGGATTTCATGCTCGAGCCGTACCAGGTGTACGAAGCGCGTGCGATGGGCGCTGATTGCATTCTGCTGATCGTTGCGGCACTCGATTCGGTGCGCATGCACGAGCTGGAAGCGACGGCGCGCGGGCTCGGCATGGCGGTGCTGGTCGAAGTGCATGATGGCGCCGAACTGGATCGCGCGCTTGAACTCGACACGCGATTGATCGGCGTCAATAATCGCAATCTGCGCAGCTTCGAAACGCGGCTCGATACCACGCTGCAGTTGCTGGACCGCGTTCCGCACGAGCGGCTGGTAATCACCGAAAGCGGTATTCTCGGGCCGGAGGACGTGGCACGGATGCGCGAACGTGACGTTCACGCGTTCCTGGTCGGCGAGGCGTTCATGCGGGCGCCGGATCCGGGCGTGGAACTTGCGCGCCTGTTTGGAACCGCCGATGCAACGGGAGCGGCCGCTTCGACCGCGCGGGAATGATGGAGGCGAATTGACATGTTAAAGCCTGATGATCTGATCGTGATGTTCGACCGCGGCCTGCGCGCGGTGTTCGGCATGCCGCAATCGCTGCGGCCGGTACCGGGCGAGGCCCTCGAAGAGACGCGGCTCGACGATTCGCAGCGCCGGCTGTCGGCGGCGCTGATGCGCGTCGATCATACCGGTGAAATCTGTGCGCAGGCGCTCTACCAGGCGCAGGCGCTGACCGCGCGCCGACCGCCGGTACGGGATGCGCTGGAGCAGGCGGCGCGCGAGGAAACCGAGCATCTGGCGTGGACCGAAAGCCGCATCAACGAACTGGGCGGCCGCAAGAGCGTGCTGAACCCGTTGTGGTACGCCGGCTCGTTTGCAATCGGTGCCGCAGCCGGACTGCTCGGCGACCGCTGGAATTTCGGATTTCTGGCCGAAACCGAACGTCAGGTCGTGCATCATCTCGACAGCCATCTGACGCGGCTGCCGGCAGGCGACGAAAAAAGCCGTGCCGTGCTGAGCGCGATGAAAGCCGACGAAGCGCGCCACGCAACCGGTGCGCTGAAGCACGGCGGCGTCAAGCTGCCGCTGCCGGTACGGTTCGTGATGCGTGCGGCATCGAAAGTGATGACGGGCACGGCGTTCTGGATATGAACCGTCTCGGCCTGTTGCGCGCCGCGCTGCCGCTGTGCTGACCGGGGGCGAATCGCCGGCACCCGAATGACATCCAAAGGGGGAACACATGATTGTCGTGACGACCGAAAACGTGGCCGGATACCGGGTTACCGAAAGCAAGGGCCAGGTATTCGGAGTGGTGGTTCGCAGCCGCGGCATCGGCGGCAACATCATGGCGGGACTGCGCTCGCTGGCCGGCGGTGAAATCACCGAATATACCGAGCTGCTTGAGGAGGCGCGCCGGCACGCGGTGGATCGCATGGTGCGTAACGCCACCGCGATGGAGGCCAACGGGATCATCATGATGCGCTTCGATTCGGCTGAAATCGGCCAGACGATGAGCGAGATTGTCGCTTATGGCACGGCGGTGGTGCTCGAAAAAACCGCCTGACATGCTGCGCCGTGTCCTGATTGCCGTCGGCGTTGCCGCGCTGCTGGCGGCGCTTGCCTGCGCGCTGGACGGAGCCTGGGAGGTGGCCGCATACCTGTTCGTCATCGGCATTGCGCTCGCTGTCGGGATTCCGCTCGAACGCTGGCGCTATACCGGCGCCGGCGGGCGGGGCGAGCAGAAGGTTTTCGATGGTGACTGGCAGCCGACCGGCGAGCGTTTCATGGATCCGGCCGGTGGACAGTGGCTGGAGGTGTATTACAATCCGCACACCGGCGAACGCGATTATCGCGGCCGGCAAGCGTGAATGGATTCGGCGCATGAAACTGCAGCTTCTGTCCGATCTGCATCTGAACGTCACCGGTATGCCGGTGCCGCGCACCGACGCCGACGTCGTGGTGCTGGCCGGCGACATCGCGCGTCCGGCGAATGCGATCGAGTGGGCGCGGCAGTTCGAGCAGCCGGTGCTCTACGTTCCGGGAAACCACGAGTTCTATGGCAGTTCGATTGCCGGCACGATCGACGAACTGCGCAAGCTCGCACAGCATTCGAACATCCATGTTCTGTCGGGTGACGCGGTGGTGGTGGGCGGCGTGCGTTTTCTGGGCGCCACGCTGTGGACCGATTTCGAGCTTTATCCGGAACCGGAGCGACGTGCCGCGGCACTGGCGAGCGCGCTGCGCTACGTTCGGGATTTCACGCGCATCACGGACGATAATAGCGGAGAACCGTTCACGCCGCAGATGAGCATCGCACTGCACCGGCGCGACCGCGCGTGGCTTGAAACGCAATTGGCGCAGCCGTTTGACGGTGCCACCGTGGTCATCACCCACCATGCGCCGTCACGCGGCAGCACCCATCCCCGTTTCGCCGGTTCACCGATCAACCCGGCCTTTGTTTCGGACGTCGAAGCGCTGATGGACGGACGGCATGCCGCGCTGTGGCTGCACGGCCATACGCACGACAGTTTCGACTACCGGATAAACGGCACGCGCGTCGTCTGCAATCCGCGCGGCTATGCCAAAGGCGGCATCAACGAGAACGCGCTGTTCGATCCGCTGCTGATGCTCGAAGTCGGCTGAACCTCGATCACGCGTCCACGATCTCGAAATCGTGCGTGATTGCCGCGCTCTTGCCGAGCATGATCGATGCCGAGCAGTATTTTTCGGCCGAAAGATGAATCGCGCGCCCGACCTGTTCCGGCTTGAGACCGTGGCCGCTGACGATGAAGTGAAAGTGGATCTTTGTGAACACTTTGGGCTCAGTTACGGCGCGTTCGGCTTGGATTTCGACCACGCAGTCGGTGACCGCGGCGCGGCCCTTGCGCAGGATGTGCACGACATCATAGGCGGTGCAGCCGCCGGTGCCGATCAGCACGGTTTCCATCGGCCGCGGGCCGAGGTTGCGTCCGCCGCCTTCAGGAGCGCCGTCCATCACGATCGCGTGGCCGCTGCCGGATTCGCCGATGAAACTGACGTTTTCAACCCATTTGATGCGTGCGTTCATCATGGTTTCGATTGGTGATCGGAAAGGAAAAATTGTAGCTGATACCAGGCGACGCCGAGGGTTTCCCACGCCAGTGACGCGCTGTTGCGCAGCGCCCGGGCATTTGGCAGCACGGAAAGCAGCGTGGTGCGGTAACGCGTCGTGAACTGGGTCGGCGCTGCGACGACGTGGAACCCGGCGCGCGTGAACGCGAGCACCGCGCGCGGCATGTGGCGGGCGCTGGTGACGAGATAGACGGTATCGATGTTGGCGGCATGCAGGATGGCGTAGCTGTCGGTCGCATTCTGGAGCGTCGTATCGGAATGGTCCTCGACCCACGCCACCGGGACGTTGAAGTCCTGCTCCAGCACCGCCTTCATCATCATTGCCTCGGGGTGCGCATTGCCTTCGGGCGCGCCGCCGCTGACCAGCACCGGCAGATGCGTATCGCGCTGCAGCCGTGCGGCGTAGCGCAGGCGTGCCAGCGTGCGCCGATTGACCGTGTCGCCGCCGCCATATTCCGGCGCGCGGAAATAGGTGCCGCCGCCGAGGACCACGATCGCCTGTGCCGCCTGCGCCGTGCCGGCGTCGAGGGGCGCGGGTTCCCACCATTGCAGCAGCGCGGTGCTGACCAGCGGTGTCGACACCAGGTAGAGGATGATCAGCGCGGCCCACGCCAGTGTGCGCCCGCTGCGCGGATGGCGGATGCTCAGCAGCAGGCCGACCGCGATCAGCAGGATCAGGCTGCCGGGCGGCGTGAGCAGCGCTCCGAGCGCGTGATGGCCGAGCCAGCTCACGGCGCGGTCCCACGGATTTCGGCCCACACAGGGCGTCCGAACGGCGGCGTATGGTTTGACACGGCGGCCTGATTCACCTTAAAATCACCGACTTTCTTCGTTTCAGCATTCAAGCGGAATTGCAACATGAAAACCTTTTCTGCCAAGCCCCTGGAAGTCGAACACGACTGGTTCGTGGTCGATGCGTCCGGCAAGGTGCTGGGGCGCCTCGCCTCAGGGCTGGCGCACCGGCTGCGCGGCAAGCACAAGCCGGAATATACACCGCACGTGGACACCGGCGATTATATCGTGGTGATCAATGCTGAAAAATTGCGGGTGACCGGCAACAAGGCCAGGGACAAGATGTATTACCGCCACACCGGCTATCCCGGTGGCATCTACAGCACCAGTTTCGAAAAGTTGCAGGCGCGCAAGCCGCGGCGGGTGCTGGAGCTGGCGGTCAAGGGGATGCTGCCGAAGGGACCGCTCGGTTACGCGATGCTGAAAAAGCTCAAGGTCTATGCCGGTGACGTTCATCCGCATAGCGCGCAGCAGCCCAAGACACTGGAGATCTGAAGTCGATCATGGCACAGCAGGCACAACAGTATAAAACCGGCACCGGCCGGCGCAAGAGCGCAGTAGCGCGCGTCTTTCTGAAGCCCGGCACCGGTGTCATTGTGGTCAATGACAAGCCGGTCGATGAATTCTTTTCGCGCGAAACGGGGCGCATGATCGTGCGTCAGTCGCTGGCGGCAACCGATGCGCTGAACAAGTTCGACATCACGGTCAACGTCAACGGCGGCGGCGAATCGGGCCAGGCCGGCGCGGTGCGTCATGGCATTGCGCGCGCGCTGATCGACTATGACGCGTCATTGAAGCCGGCGCTGAAAAAGGCCGGACTGGTGACGCGCGACGCACGCGAAGTCGAACGAAAAAAGGTCGGCTTTCACAAGGCGCGGCGGCGCAAGCAGTTCTCGAAACGCTGATTTCGAACGAATATGGAAAAGCCGCCTGCGGGCGGCTTTTTTATTGCACCACGGTATAATCAATGGCTCTCCGCCCGGAAAATCACCGGCGGAGTCACGCCTCAACTGCTTCGACTGGAAATGGACACGAAAACGATCAGGGTCGGAATCGTCGGCGGCACCGGTTACACTGGCGTCGAGCTGCTGCGGCTGCTGGCGCAGCATCCTCACTGCGAACTGGCGGTGATCACGTCGCGCCAGCATGCCGGCAGCGCGGTGGCCGACATGTTTCCGAATCTGCGCGGTCACGTGGCGCTCGAATTCAGCGAACCGGCCGATGCCGCGCTGGCGCAGTGCGACGTGGTGTTTTTTGCGACACCCAACGGCGTCGCGATGCGGCAGGTGCCGCAGACACTGGAAGCGGGCGCGCGCGTGATCGATCTCGCGGCGGATTTTCGCATCAAGGATGTTGCGTTATGGGAGCAATGGTACGGCCAGACTCATGCCTGTCCCGATCTGGTGCGGGAAGCCGTTTACGGACTTCCCGAGGTCAACCGTGACGCGGTGCGCGGCGCGCGGCTGGTGGCCAATCCCGGCTGCTATCCAACCGCGGTGCAGCTCGGCTTTCTGCCGCTGCTGGAAGCGGGAATCGTCGATTCCGGGCACCTGATCGCCGACGTGAAATCCGGCGTCAGCGGTGCCGGACGCAAGGCCGAAACGCATCTGCTGCTGGGCGAGGCCTCCGACAATTTCAAGGCCTACGGCGTGGGTGGCCACCGCCATCATCCTGAAATCGTGCAGGGCCTGCAGCAGCGCAGCGAAAAGCCGGTGCGGCTCACTTTCGTGCCGCATCTGACGCCGATGATTCGCGGCATCCATGCCACGCTCTATGCGCGGCTCACCGACGGTGCCGGCGATCTGCAGGCGCTCTACGAACGCCGCTACCGCGACGAGCCGTTCGTCGACGTGATGCCGCCGGGCAGCCATCCCGATACGCGCTCGGTGCGCGGTGCCAATGTCTGCCGTATCGCGGTGCACCGGCCCCAGGATGGCGACACGGCGGTGATCCTGGCGGTCGAGGACAATCTGGTCAAGGGGGCTGCGGGACAGGCGGTGCAGAACATGAACATCATGTTCGGCCTGCCCGAAACCACCGGCATCGCGCAGGTGGCGCTGCTTCCCTGAGGGTGCGTCGCCGGCAACAGGCCACGGAGACGGCGATGCGATGGCGTAGATTCAGGCGCAGGTTCGGAGTGACGGCGGCGCGCGTCGCGGTGCGGCCGCGCTGGCCATGGTACGGGCGTCTGCTGATCGTGCTCGCCGGTTGCGCGCTGGCGCTGGCGATTGCGTGGTGGACATTCCACGTGAATCTGATCGAGCACAACACGCGGCTGCACGCACTGGCGGTGACGATCGCGCAGCAGCAGGATCGGCTTGCCGGGCAGCACGATGATATTTCGCAGCTGAAACGGCAACTGGCGGATGCCGGCCACACGGCCGATCTCGAGCGCTCCACGGCCGAGGGCCTGAAGCAGCAGATCAAGGCGCTGACCGGGGAAAATGCCGAGCTGAAGAAGGATCTGGCGTTTTTCCAGACGCTGATGCCGGCGAGCGGCAAGGCCGGGCTGACGATCAACCGCCTGCAGATCACGCGCGCCGCAGCGCCCGGGCAATACCGTTATCAATTGCTGCTGCTGCAATCGGGGCTGCACGACAAGGTGTTCGACGGCACGGTGCGGTTCGTGATAAATATCGAAAAAAACGGCAAGGCGGCGGCAATGGACTGGCCGCAGAACGATGACCCGGCGCCGGCGCTGCACGTGAATTTCAAGTTCTACCAGCGCGTCGAGGGCATCTTTCACGTGCCACCTCAGGCGCGGGTAAAAAGTGTGGAGGTCAAGGTTTACGAAACCGGCGGCAAGGACCCGAAGATCACACAGACGGTGAAAATTTCGTAAGGAGCGCTCATGTTCGGAAAAAAGCGCAGCAAGCCGCGCAACCACATTGAATCGCTGATCGGCACCGACACGAAGGTGACCGGCGACATCACGTTCAGCGGCGGCATACGCATCGACGGCACGGTGATCGGCAACGTCGCGGCGGTCGGCGACGAACCGGCGATGCTGGTGCTGTCGTCGCGCGCCCGCATCGCCGGTGACGTTGCGGTGTCGCACCTGATGATCGACGGCACCGTGGCCGGCTCGATCCGTGCCACCGAAGTGGAGCTTCAGCGCAACGCGAGGATTACCGGCGACGTCCATTACAAGGCGCTTGAGATCCGGCTGGGTGCGGTGGTGCAGGGCCGGCTGATGCATGAAGTGCAGCCGTCCGCCGAACGGGTGATCCCGCTCAAATCCGCCGGCAGTGACGTTGCCCCCGCGATTGACCCGTCGGTGAGCGCAGCGGATAATATTAGCAAGCTTTGATGCAGGAGCAGCGAATGAACGCAGTCACCGAAATGCCGACGCCGCTGGTGTTCACCGACAGCGCGGCCGACAAGGTCAAAAGCCTGATCGATGAGGAAGGCAACGCCGATCTCAAGCTGCGCGTGTTCGTGACCGGCGGCGGTTGTTCCGGATTCCAGTACGGATTCACGTTCGATGAGGCCGTCAGCGAAGACGATACCGAGATGCAGAAAAACGGCGTGACATTGCTGATCGATCCGATGAGCCTGCAATACCTGATGGGCGCCGAAATCGATTATCAGGAAGGCATCGAAGGTGCGCAGTTCGTGATCCGGAATCCGAACGCGACGTCGACCTGCGGTTGCGGCTCGTCGTTTTCGGCCTGATCGGTCCCGGTTCAGACGAAAAACGGGGGCTGCGGCCCCCGTTTTTCATGCCGGGTGGATCGCGCCCAGCACACGCGGGCCGCGGGCGCCGGTGACTGCCGGCAGATTGCCCGGCTCGTGCCTCAGCGTTTGGCACGCGAGCCACGCGAACGCGCAGGCTTCGACCCAGTCGGCACCGATGCCGAGCGTGTCGGTCGGTGCGACGCGGCATTGCGGCAGCAGCGCGGCTATCCGTCCGCTCAGCGCCACGTTGTGCGCGCCGCCGCCGCACAGGTAGATCTCGTGCGGCGCGCCGCAGTAGTCGCCGATTGATTGCGTGATGGCGCGCGCGCTGAGCTCGAGCAGCGTTGCCTGCACGTCGCGCGGCGTCAGCGAACCGGTGCCGAGCCGTTCCAGCCAGTCCCTGTTGAAATGTTCACGCCCGGTGCTTTTCGGCGGCGGCCGGTGAAAGAATTCGTCGGCCAGCATGCGTTCGAGCAACCGCTGATCGACCGTTCCGCCGGCTGCCCATGCACCGTTCTCGTCGAAACTCTTGCCGGTGTGCATCCCGGCCCAGGCGTCGAGCAGCAGGTTGCCGGGGCCGCAGTCGAAACCGCAGGTTTCGCGGCCGGGCGCGAGATCGGTGATGTTGCCGATGCCGCCGATGTTGACGATGACGCGATGCCGTGAACGATCGCGGAACATGGCATCGTGAAACGCCGGCACCAGCGGTGCGCCTTGGCCGCCGGCTGCGACGTCGCGGCTGCGGAAGTCGCTTACCACGGTGATGCCGGCAAGCTCGGCGAGCAGTGCGGCATTCACCAGCTGTATCGTGTAGCCGGCGTCGGGACGATGGCGCACCGTCTGGCCGTGGCAGCCTATTGCCGCCACTGCAGCGGCGTCAATGCCGGCGTCCCGCAGCAGTGCGCTGATCGTCGCCGCATAGGCTCGCGCCAGACTGTTGGCGGCACGCGCGGCGCGATCGATTTCGTTGCCGCCCGCAGTATTCAGCGCCAGCAGCTCCGCGCGCAAGTCTGGCGCGAAAGCGTCGAAACGGGTATGCGCCACATGAATCGGCGTCGCGTCGCAATCGGCCAGGACGGCATCAATGCCGTCGAGGCTGGTCCCGGACATCAGTCCGGCGTAGTACTGAGGCATTACAAGAGCGGATTGGAGATCAGGGATTAGTTTAAATGATTGTGGTGCGCGGGGCGCACCCTACGCCAACCATCCCTCATCCCGCGTTCAGTCGTTGGTTCCGATGCTTGCGACCTGAGTCGCGCGCTTGACGAGATCGAAGCGCTGTTCCATCGTCGCGGCGACTTTGTGGAACGCCGGCTTTTCCTGTGCGGTGATTGGATTCGCGGTCGGCAATGCGACTTTCATCGGATTGTGCGGCACGTGGTTGATGCGGAATTCGTAATGAAGGTGCGGGCCGGTCGCGAGCCCGGTCATGCCGACGTAGCCTATCACCTCGCCCTGCTGCACCTTTTCGCCTCGGTGCAGGCCTTTTGCGAAGCGCGACAGGTGGCCGTAATAGGTCTCGTAGTGCTTCATGTGCTTGAGGATGATCAGGTTGCCATAGCCGCCGCGGCGTCCATCGAACTCGACGGTGCCGTTGGCGGTTGCCTTCACCGGTGTGCCCATCGGCGCACCCAGATCGACGCCGGTATGGCGGCGCCACTTCTTCAGAATCGGATGGTAGCGTGCGTCCGAGTAGCGTGACGTGATGCGCGTGAACGGCAGTGGCGAGCGCAGGAATGCGTTGCGCATGTTCTTGCCGTCGGCCGCGTAATAGCCGCCGTGACCGTCGTTGTCGAAGTAGATCGCCTGGTAGGTGTGGCCGTCGTTGACGAATTCGGCCGCCAGCACGCGGCCGCTCTTGACGAATTCTCCGTCGTTGTAGAACGCTTCATAAGCGACGGCGAAGCGGTCGCCGCGCCGCAGGTCCTTGTGGAAATCGATGTCGGTGCCGAAGATGTCGGCCAGCTTGAGCGCGACGGCCTCGGGCACGTGGATGGCATCGGTGGCGCCAAACAGCGAGCTGACGATGGTGCCGGCTTTCACGATCACGCGCCGCTCGAGCCGGGCCGGATGATCGCTGACGGCAAAGCCGTCGCCGTTGCGGTTCACGGCGAACACGTTGCTGCCGTTGCGATAGCGCAGCGCCAGCAGTTTGCCGTCCGCAGTAGTGCGCGCACGTACGACCTTGCCCGGAATCAGCCGGTACAGCGCTTTGGCGTCCTTTGCGCTGCGCAGAAAATCGGACGCGTCCGAGTCATCGACGCCCAGCCGCGTCAGCACGTCGCCGATGGTATCGCCGCTGCGGATCGCCGCGTCGTGCCAGTAGCCGGAGTCGGTATTCGCGATCACGGCGGGTGCCGGCAGCGTGATCTGCTGTACAACGTCGGTGACGGGAATCGTTTGGGTGACGGTGTTGGGTGCGATGGCGAACGCCGCGACCACCCCGAGAAACGGCAGCACGACGGCGGCGGCGAGGCGGCGAAATCGGGTGCTGCGAAGCAGTGGAAGAATGTTTTGCGTTAGAATCCCTTCCGTCTGCTGTGGTGGCATTGCCTCTCCCTTACCCTTGTAATCCGAGCCTGGCTGGCACAGGAATATATAAGGGCGAGAGCTTAGCAGAAGTCGAACGGCCGCGGCAATGAGAAAAGCGGCCAATTTACGGACGATATTACGGGATTTTCGTGGCGGATATTGCGGAAACGCTGCAGGTGATCAAACGCGGCTGCGACGAGCTGATCGTCGAGCAGGAATTGATCGACAAGTTGAAAGCGGGGCGGCCGTTGCGCGTCAAGGCCGGCTTCGATCCCACCGCACCCGATCTGCATCTCGGTCATACGGTGCTGATCAACAAGCTGCGCCAGCTGCAGCAACTCGGCCACCACGTCATTTTCCTGATCGGCGACTTCACCGGCATGATCGGCGATCCCAGCGGCAAGAACGCGACGCGGCCGCCGTTGACGCGCGACGAAGTGTTGCGCAACGCCGACACCTATGCGCAGCAGGTGTTCAAGATCCTCGATTGCGAGAAAACCGAAATCGCATTCAATTCGTCGTGGATGAACGAACTCGGGTCGGCCGGCATGATCCGGCTGGCGGCGACCCATACCGTCGCCCGCATGCTGGAGCGCGACGATTTTTCGAAACGCTACCGCAACGAACAGCCGATCGCGATTCACGAATTCCTCTATCCGCTGGTGCAGGGCTATGACTCGGTTGCGCTGAAGGCCGACCTCGAGTTGGGCGGCACCGACCAGAAATTCAATCTGCTGGTAGGGCGCGAACTGCAGAAGCATTTCGGTCAGCCGCCGCAGTGCATCCTGACAATGCCGTTGCTGGAAGGGCTGGACGGCGTCAACAAGATGTCGAAGTCGCTCGGCAATTACGTCGGCATCGACGAGGCGCCGCGGGAGATCTTCGGCAAGCTGATGTCGGTGTCGGACGAACTGATGTGGCGCTACATCGAGTTGCTGTCGTTCGAGCCGCTCGCCACCATTGCGCGCTGGAAGGAAGAGGTGCGGGCCGGCCGCAATCCGCGTGACGTGAAGGTCGCACTGGCACGGGAAATTGTTGCACGTTTTCACGGCGCGGCCGCTGCGGAACGCGCGATTGAGGACTTCGACGCGCGTTTCCGGGAAGGCGGGATTCCGGACGACGTGCCGGAGATCGGGCTCGATGCCGATGGCAGCGGCGCGATCGCGCTGCCACAGGTGCTGAAACGGGCGGGCCTTACCGCCAGCACGTCGGATGCGCTGCGCATGATCGATCAGGGCGGGGTGCGGGTGGACGGCGACCGGGTAAGCGACCATGCGCTGAAATTCACGCGCGGTGCGCAATTCGTGGTGCAGGTGGGCAAGCGCCGCTTCGCGCGGGTGGTCGTGCGCTGAGCGTCCGCATCACCCGATATTCCAACCAGGGAGAACGACATGAAATATCCAATTCTGATGGCAGCGGGAATGGCCGCGATCCTCGCCGCGTGCTCCGGCAAGCCGGAGCCGGCGCAGTCCAACACCGCGACCACACAGGAAATACAGCAGGCGATTCAGCACGCGAAAGAGGCGGCGGCGCAGGCCGGCAAAACCGCCGGCGACGCGGCGGCCAAATCGAACGAGAACATTCAGAAGGCGAATGAAGCCGCTGCCGCCGCGCTTGCAAATCTGCCGGCCGATACGAAACAGGCGCTCGATGCCGCCGCCGCGATGACGCAGCAGAAGCAGCAAACGTCCGGTGCCACCGAAAAAGCCGCTCAATAGAACGACAATGAATCGGCGTATAGCGGCAGCCGCCGATTCAGACCGCCGCGCGGTACTTTGCAACGAAGCGGCGGTCGATACGGTCCTTCCAGCGCCATACCCAGTTGCCGGAAAACGTGAAGGGTCCCCACGATGCGACCGCATGGCGGCCGCCGCTGCTGATCAGCGCCAGTGCGCGTCGCTGTGGCAGGTGAACGGCGAGCGGCCGGCCGGTCAGCGCCGCCAGCAGGTTTTCGGCAAGCGGCGGCCCATGGCGCACCGCGTAGACGCCGGACTTCGGAGTGGCATGATTCAGCATGCTGGCGATATCACCGGCCGCGAACACGTCCGGATGCGACACCGATTGCAGCGCGTCGTTGACCGCAATGAAGCCGCCGCGATCGCTGGCCAGCCCGCTTTCGGCGATCCACGGCGGCGCACCGGCCGAGATCGCCCAGATGATGAATGTTGCCCGCAGCGGCGCACCGGATTCGCGGTGAAGTGTCGAGCGCGTGACGGCTGCGACGCGGCTGCCGGTGTGCGCCGTGATGCCGTGCCGCCGCAGCACTGCGGTTAGAATGCGCCGCACCCGTCGCGGGTGGTGCGGCAGGACCGTCGCGCTGTCCGTGATCAGGTGAATGTCGGGCACACGCGAACTGCCGCGCAAGGCGGCGGCCAGCCGATGCCGCATCGCCAGCGCCAGTTCGACGCCGCCGGCGCCGCCGCCGACCACCGCGATCGCTGGCACATGACGGCTCGCGATGACGGCCGCGCAGATCGCATTCCAGCTTTTCAGAAATTGTGCCGCCGGCCTGACGCCGATCGTGTATTCGGCGGCACCGGGTATTGCGTGCACGTCGGGCACCGAGCCGATGTCGAGCGACAGCACGTCGTACTCAAGCGTTTTTCCGCCGCTCAGCTTGACGCGCCGTCGCGCCGGATCGAGCGCGATGGCGCTGGCAATGAGGCATTCGGCACCGGCGAAGCGGCACAGGCGTGCAAGATCGATACGGCAATCGTCGAGCGCATAATGCCCGGCGATCAATCCCGGCAGCATGCCCGAGTAGATCGCGTGCGGCCCCGGATTCACCAGCGTGACGCGCGTGGCGGCCGGGCGTCCGTAGCCGAGACGCCGCAGAACCTCGATGTGGCTGTGTCCGCCGCCGAGCAGGACAAGCTGTTTCATGAGCGGAGTTTACCCGGATATTGCGCGCTGCCGGACGTGTCGTTTTGATGCAACACCGCTGCGAGCCGCCGTCTCGCGGGCACGATTTTTTGCGGCGTGTGCGAGGCGGGCCGCTGCGTGAACGAAAAAAATTTCGTGTGAATCGGGACGCCTTGTAAAATAGCGTCCGCGCCGGTCGTACGGTAAACGTCGCCTCGCCGATTCCGTTTCAAGGACAAATCCATGTTTGGTCGCATGTTGCCGAAGGAAGGTCGTTTTTTTGACTATTTCAATGACCATGCCGCGCAGATCGTCGAGGGTGCGCGCGAGCTGGCCGCGCTGATGGCCAGCCTCGA
>DASSON010000034.1:0-9627 GCA_035700525.1 Burkholderiales bacterium | reverse complement strand
GTTCATGATTTTCATGATTCACGGCTCGATCAGACCGGCGCGGATCGCCGCCAGCGCAATTTCCGCCGCATTCGATGCACCGAGCTTCTGCTTGATGTTGTAGAGATGGGTGCCGACCGTGCGCGGACTCAGGTTGAGCAGATCCGCCGTTTCGGCCACCGATTTTCCTCGCCCGAGATGCAGGAACACCTCGAATTCGCGATTGCTCAGCACCTCCACCGGATTGGCGGCGCCGGTGAGCTGCTGCACCGCGAGCTGCTGTGCGATGCCGGCCTCGATGTAGATTTTTCCTTCGCTCGCCTGGCGGATCGCTTCGATCAGTTCGTCCGGCGCGCTGCGTTTCGAAAGATAGCCGGCAGCACCGATCTTCAACGCGCGCTTGACGTGCGCGGTGTCCTCGTGCGCCGACAGCGCGAGGATGCGCGCACCCGGATCGCGCGCCAGAATGCGCGACATCGCCTCCAGTCCGCTCATGCCAGGCATCGACAGATCCATCAGCACGATGTCCGGGCGGCACTGAAAATATTCACGATAGGCGTCTTCGCCGCTCGCCGCTTCGGCGACCACTTCGATGTCGGGGGAGCCTTCGAGCAGCAGCCGGAATCCGCTGCGCACCACCGCATGATCGTCGGCCAGCAGAATTCGTGTCGCCATCGCTTCAATCCTTCATTAACGATGCTCCGGCAGCGGCCGTGAGCGGCAGCGTGACGTTCACGCGCACGCCGCTGCCCGGCGCACTGTCGATATCGAAATGTCCGTTGAGCGCCTCGACCCGTTCGCGGATGCCGGCCAAGCCGAAGCGTGTACTGTCCACCGCGGCGTGCACGTCCATTCCCTTGCCGTCGTCCGCTATCGCGATGGTCAGCGCCGCACTCGGTTCGCCGTCCGCCGTGGCGCGCATCACGTGAATCGCGACCCGGCTGGCGCCGGCATGGCGTACCGTATTGGTCACACACTCCTGCACCACGCGATAGACCGCGATGTCAATCGCCTCACCCAGATTCGCGACGTCACCCGACAGCTCGAAGCGGAATTCGATTTCCGGATGCCGCGACGCCCACACCGCGACCAGATCCTTCAGCGTGTCGGCCAGCCCCAGTGTATCAAGCGCGCCGGGCCGCAGACGGCCGACGATGTCGTGCACCACGTCGTAGATGTGGCCGGCGACGCTGACGATGGTGTTGGCGCTGGCGTGGACCGGTGTGTCAGGCGCCGACTGGCGCGCGATCGACGTGCCGATCGATTTGATTGCGGTAATGCATTGACCGAGTTCGTCGTGCAGCTCGCGCGCCAGCCCGCGTCGTTCCTCTTCCAGGCGGCTCTGCAGCAGCTGCGTGATCTGGCGCCTTTTTTCGAGTTCGAGCGCGCGGTGCTCCGCCTGTTTGCGTTCGGTGATGTCGCGCATGCTGCAGATACAGCCGGCGACCCCGTCGCTGTCAGGATCGACCAGCGGTGCCACCGACAGCGCGATGTCGATGATGCGGCCGTCACGCGCCACGCGTTGCGTTTCGGCATCGTTCACCACGTCATGACGCCGGATTGCGTCGATCTGCCGCGTGATCTCCGGCTCGCGTCCCGGCGGCACCAGCATCATCACCGGCCGGCCAACGGCCTCCTGCAGCGAATAGCCGAACAGGCGCTCGGCGGACGGATTCCAGAACGAGATGCGGCCGTCGAGATCGTGGATCAGGATCGCATCGGATGATTGCCGCACGATCAGCGCCAGGCGCTGGTTTTCGCTGACGCTGTGCTGCAGCGTCTGCGCCATGCGGTTGAAATGACTGCCGATGGCATCGAATTCCGGCGGGGACAGCCGCGGCAGGCGCGTATCGAACCGCCCCTGCGCAATGTTCAGCAAACCGCTCTGCACCGCCGTAATCGGCCGCAGCGAGCGGCCGATCAGCCAGAAGATCAGCGCATTGGCGACGACGAAGAACGCCAGCGCGACCCAGAACAGCCGCGCCAGATTGTCCCACGCATCGAGCGTCGAACGAGACGCGTCCGGCACCACCAGCAGCGTGCCACCCGGAATGCGCAGCCGCATCGCCGAAAATTTCGGGGTCACCAGCGCCGCGAACCAGCCGGGCGCGTAGCGCCCCGCCTTGTACGGCGACGGCGGTGATTGGTAGATCAGGTTGCCGAGCACGTCATACAAGCGGATTTCGGATGCCCGCACGCGGCCGACGCGATCGAGAAAATCCACGATCAGCCCCTGATACGAACGATGCCCGGGAATGAACTGGCTGGTGTAGACGACCGTACCCAGCAGCTGCATCGTGATGCGCGTGCTCGCGGTCACTTCCTCGTGAATCGAGCTGCGCGTGCCGTCGATGATGACGGCCGCCAGCGCCAGCATGAAAATCAGCATCAGCGCGGTGATCAGGAGGTTGATCCGGAATCGCAGGCTCATGGGGCGTGGCCCGGGACTCGGAATCCGGGACCGGGGACCGGGGACTCGGGACTCGGAACCCCCGAACGGCGTAAAGCCGCCGCTGCACGCCGTGCGGTGCATGTCGTTTCTGATCCCTTACTTCTCAAGATCTTCTCGCTCGATCTCGAAATATACGTGCTGGATGTTGAGCGGATGAACGCTATTGTAGAGTGCCCAATCGCGCCACGCCGGCAGATCGGCGTCATGCAGTGTTTCCAGCACATCCTGGCCGGCACGGTAGCGTTGCGCGACGATCGTGCGCAGTCCCTTCAGATAGCCGATCAGACCGGCGATGCGCGCCGGTGCACTGACCGGCCCGACACCGGGAACGATGCGCGTGATGCGCTCACTGCGCAATGCCTCGAGCGCCGCTATCCAGGCCGCGGTATCCGCCTGCCCCAGCGCCGGGATGCGATCCACCGCCACCAGCCCGCCGCCGAACAGCACGCCGCTGTTGCGATCCAGCAGCGCGAGACCACCCGCCGCCGGCCCGCCGCGATGGCAGATCAGCCGCAGCCTGCGCCCGGCGATTTGCACTTCGGTGGTGCCGCGCAGTGTGCGCGTTGGATATACGATACGCGTTCCGGCCATGATCTTCGCGCCCAGCACCGAGCGCAGGTTGCGGGAGCAGTTCCGACACTCCGATCGCATCGTCGCGACCGTCCGCGCGCATGCGAATATCGGTGCTCCGAGTGTGGCGAACACACTGTTGCCCAGCACGTTTTCCGGGCGCGCCTGGGTATCGAACACCGCGGCAACCGGCTCGCGCGTGAGCGTGCGAATCGCCGCCAAAATGCGCTCTCCATGTGCGCGGTTGGCACCGGTATCGATCACGATCACGCCGCCCGTGCCGATGATGAAGCCGGTATTGATCACATTGCCGCAATTCGCCGGCGCGGCTTCCTGCGCCACGCCGATCAATGCATAGACGCCTCCGGTCACTTGCTGCCGATGCAGCGCACACGCGTGAGCGAGGCCGGCAGCCGGCAGCGCCAGCGCGCACAGCGCGATCCCGATCAGCCGCCGTGCGCCGGATAACGAATCGCGTCTCGTCATCAAGTCGGTGGCTGCCACGCTCAACGCAGCCGGAACACGATCGGCACCACGACGGTGAACCGGTGATCGCGCAGCAGTGTCGGCGGTTGCGGCAGCGGCAGCGCGCGTTTGACCATGTCGAGCGCCTCGTCGTCGAGAACCTGATGACCGCTCGAGCGCTGTATCGTGATCCTGTCGGCCCTCCCCGGCGGCGTTACCGTGATCTCGATTTCCACCGTGCCCTGCCAGCCGCGCATCTGTGCAATCCGCGGATAGTGCTGTCCGCCGGCGACGATTTGCGCCAGATGCTTGCCGTAACGGTCGAGCAGGTCGTCGACCGGTGGTGCCGGTGGCGGGGTCGCCGTTACCGGCGGCGTTGAGGGTTGCGGCGAAACCGTTGTCGCAGGCGGTGGCGCCGCAGTCACCGGCGCGGCGTGGCGATGCACCGGCGGCTCAGCCGCACGGTGGCGGCGTGGCGCTTCAGGACGCCTGGGCGCGGGTTTCGGCTCCGGCTTCGGTTCGGCTTTCGGTTTTGGCGCAACTTTGATCTTCGGCTCAGGGTTCGGTTTTGGGATGGGGGCGGACTTCAGTACAGGCGCCGGTTTCAATGCCAGCTGCGGCGACTGCGCTTCCGGCGCATTTTGCGGTGTGACGTCCGGTTGGGGTTGTGGCAGAACCGGTTTCTCCGGCCGGGCTTGCGGTGGCGGAGGCGATGGCGGGGGCGGAGCCACTTCAGGCGGTGCCGGTGTGGCCGGCGGCCGCGGCGCTGGCGCCGGCGGCATCAACAGCACGTTCATCGTTTGCACCATTTTGAACGCCGGACGCCGGAATCCCGGTGCCAGCAGGATGGTGGCCGCATGCAGCGCCAGTGAAACCAGCAGCGCGATCAGAAAAACATCATTTCTGCGCCGGTAACCGTCGTGCAATTGATGTGTCCGCCGATATCCGCGGCCGTCGGAACTGCCCATGGAAGGTCAATCTTACCAGCCATGCCGGCGACCCGGTCCGCGCTGCTGACCGGCGCGGGCGCCGCCCCGCCGGAGTGCCGTTACCGCGATTCAGTTGATGAGGTTGCCGTGCTCATTCACCAGCGGCACCCCGTATTCGGTGAGAATTTCGTTGATTCCGCTCTGATTCTTTTTGATCAGCTCGCCAACCTGCTGCTGCCACGCCTTTTCGCCGAAACGCACGCCCATCGCGATCGAGAAATCGAACTTGATGCCGGGCTCCGGCTTGAACGGCACTACCACCAGCTTTTCGGTCGTGATCTTCTTCGCAAAATAGCCGGCGATCGGTCCCCAGATGAACGCGCCGTCGAGCTCGCCCTTGCCCAGATCATCCTGCAGCAGCCGTCCCGGATAGTTCTTCGGATCGCTCGACATCTTCTGATACGGCACCATGCGGTCGATCATTCCGTTCTTCAGCAGCCAGTCGACCGGTGGCGTCTGGTCGAACGTGCCCAGCCGCAACTTGTCGCGCGTAGCCGGCGGCAGCTTGAGCAGATCGTCCGGATTCTTGACGCCGTCCAGCTTGCCGCCCTTCACGTAGACCAGCGTATAGACCGAACGGTAATAGGGCTGGGTGGTCGCCGCCTGATCGAATCCCGGCGGCACGCCCATCACGAGGTCACACTTGTAGTGGCCGTGCTCGTCCTTCGCGCGCAGCGTATGGCGGATGAAGCCGAAGCGCTGCGGAAACCACGTGTACTCGAGCTTGCGGCCCAGCGACTTCGCCAGCAGTTCGGCAATCTTGTTCTCGAACCCGGAGCCGTCGCGCATCGAAAATGGCGGATTGTCCGGATCCTCGCACACCCGCAGCGTCTGCTGGTCGCCATTGGCGGATGGCGCCGCCGCGGCCGGCAGACAAAACAGTCCGGCCGCCAGCATGAGGATGATCAGCCGCACCGCGCGCACAGTTGTTTCCGCCATCGATCTGCTGCAACTCCTTGTGTTCGTGCCGGACGACGGACCGCCCGCCACCCGCCTGCTTTTATTTCTTCGCCTCATCGATCGGATAAAGATGTCCGGGTTTGATCTTGCCGTCCGACCGTCCCTTGAGATAGGCATACAGGCCTTCCCAGTTTTGCTGCATCATCTTCGACGCCTTGAATGATGGCATCACCGTGCCCGGCCGCCCGTTCATGACCGTGGTGTGAAACTGGTCCTTGGTCAGTGTCTTCAGGCCTTCGACCAGCGAAGGTCCGACCAGGCCTTGCTGTTCGTTGCCGTGGCAGCGTGCACAGTCCAGTGCGCGCCACGTCTTCCAGCCCATTAATGTGTTGTGGTCGACCTTGTTGCCGTCTTTCACAGTATATAACGGCGCGGAAGATTTGTTTTCCTCCGCTGCGGTGCCGGAAGCCGCCGCTCCCGACCCGCCGCCAGCGGCTGCGGTCTGCGTGGCGGCCGCCGCCGCAGCTTGCGCCGCCTGCGCTGCCTTGTCCGCCAGTGCCGCGGCATGGTTCGCCGCCGAGCCCGCCGAGTTTATTTTGCCTGCCGCTTTATCCGCTGCCTTGGCGGCCTCGCCGGCGGCTGCCTTGTCCGGCGCCTGCGCCGCCTTGTCGGCTTGCTGTGCGGCCTCGGTCGCCGCGGAGGCCGCCTGCTGAACTTCGTCCGCCGCCTGTTTCGCCGCCTTGGCCGCCTGGGTTGCCGCTTCGGCCGCCGCCTGTGCAGCGTTTGAATGCCCGGCGCCCGCATCGGCGGCGAGGCACGCTCCCGCGATGCACAGCGAGATTGCACCCGCCACGACTGTCAAGACCTTCATCCCGAACCCTTGGAGAATAGTTGAAAAACACCGACATTCCGGCTGACGCCGGAATGTCGGTCAACGTGGTGTTGCACGAGGAGAAACGACTTACTTCGATGAGGCCATGTGCTCGGGCAGCGAAAACACCGTCAGCACGCCGCCCAGCGCCGTGTAGCGCGCGAGATCCTTGTAGCCGCCGACCGCACCCAGACCTTCGGTGGCGCCGTGAAGTCCGGCCGCCATACCGATGCCGGCCCAGCCGCCGATGCCCGACAGCACGCCGACGTACTGCCTGCCGTCGCGCTTCCAGGTGGTGACGTTGCCGATGATGCCGGACGGGGTCTTGAACTTCCACAGTTCCTTGCCGCTCTTCGCGTCAACCGCCTTGATGTAGCCTTCGAGCGTGCCGTAGAACACGACGTCACCCGCAGTCGCCAGCACGCCGCTCCACACCGAGAAGCGCTCCGGCTTCGACCATACGATCTTGCCCTTGGCCGCATCCCACGCGATGAAGTTGCCCATGTCGCCATGCTCGTTGGGGCCGGGGAACATCGACACCGTCGCACCGACGTACGGCTGTCCCGCGGTGTACTCCACCTGGAACGGCTCATAGTCCATGCACACGTGGTTGGTCGGCACGTAGAACAGATGGGTCTTCGGCGAATACGCGGCAGGCTGCATGTCCTTGCTGCCGAGCGCCGCCGGGCAGATGCCCTTGACGTTGACGTCCGGTCCCGCCTTTTGCGTGCTGTACTTCGCGACGCGTTCCGGCTTGCCGGTCTTCATGTCGATGCCGGTTGCCCAGTTGACCGACGGGTCGTATTTCTTCGCTACCAGCAACTCGCCGGTGTTGCGATCGAGCGTGTAGCCGAAGCCGTTACGATCGAAGTGCACCAGCACGTCGCGGGTCTTGCCGTCCATCTTGATGTCGGCCAGGATCATTTCGTTGATGCCGTCATAATCCCATTCGTCGTGCGGCGTCATCTGATACACCCACTTCGCTTCGCCGGTGTCGAGATCGCGCGCGAAAATGGTCATCGACCACTTGTTGTCGCCCGGGCGCTGCGTCGGATTCCAGGTGCCGGGGTTGCCGCTGCCGTAGAACATCAGGTTGGACTTCGGATCGTAGCTGTACCAGCCCCAGGTAGTGCCGCCGCCGATCTTCCACTGATCACCCTTCCAGGTTTTCAGACTGGAATCCTTGCCCACCGGCGCCATCTTGCCGTCGGTCCAGGTCATCGTCTTTTCCGGATCCATCAGCATTTCGTCGTCGGGCCCGGTGCTGTACGCGCGCCATACCTTCTTGCCGCTCTTGACGTCGTACGCGGTGATGTAGCCGCGCACACCGAATTCGCCGCCCGAAATTCCGATGATCACCTTGTCCTTGAACACGTGCGGCGCATCGGTGCCGGTTTCACCCTTCTTCGGATCACCATCCTTCACCGACCATTTGACCTTGCCGGTCTTGGCATCGAGCGCCACCAGCGTAGTGTCGGCCTGGTGCAGGAAGATCGTGCCGTCGGCGTAAGCGACGCCGCGATTGACCACGTCGCAGCACATCACGGCGATCACCGAAGAATCCTGTTTCGGCTCGTACTTCCACAGGATCTGCTGATTCTTCAGGTTGATCGCGAACACGTTGTTCGGAAACGGCGTCACGAAATACATCGTGTCGCCGATGATCAGCGGGCCGCCCTCATGGCCGCGCAGCACGCCGGTCGAGAAGGTCCAGTCGACCTGAAGATTCTTGACGTTTTCTTTGTTGATCTGCTTCAGCTCGCTGTAGCGGGTGTTGGCGTAGTTGCCGGCCTGCATCACCCAATCATCGGGATTGGACGCCAGTTTGGCCAGATCGTCGGCCAGCGCCACTCCCCCCGAAGCCAGGCACAGAACAAGCGCTGGCAACAACCATCGACTCAAGACCTTTTTGCGCATGTCTCCTTCTCCTTTAGCACTGAAACTGAAACGGTAAAACGCACGCTCGCCCTGCAGGCGACATCCAGTAGTACTGGAACAAACAGGGGCCGAGTCCCAGATAGTAGGGTTGCTTTAGCACAGACCATGCCGAGCCTTTTCATGCTGCGGCCGGGCACTGAAAACCATCATCAATTCATAGCCTTTGCGTCTCGCTACCAAGCCCGGACGGGTGTGTCATAATCGACTCGTCGCGCTGTCTCCGGTGTGAACATCCTGTGTCATAAATGAATGTTTCCCGGCCGTGCCGGCGATAAGATGGACGGTATTCATGCGTCACAGCGCAGCGACCCGCGAGTGGAACGGATATTGCCTCGTGGCGGTATTCGAAGCCGCGATCACGCACCGCAGTATTCCAATCGATCACATCCGTTGAGGAGAAGTCACGTGGCCGGCGAACAGGCATCGAAAGTCTATTCCGGGGACGAGATCCGCGAGCGGCTGGCGCGGGAATTGCCGCACTGGTACTACGAAGACGGCTGGATCCGCCGCAAGTATCGTACACATGGCTGGAAAGGCACGCTGATGGTGGTCAACACCATTGGCCACCTGGCCGAAGCGGCATGGCATCACCCCGACCTGACGGTTTCGTACGCGTTCGTCATCGTCAAGCTGGTCAACCACGCCGCGCACGGCGTGACCGACAAGGATTTCGAACTGGCGCACAAGATCGAAAGTGTGATCCAGTGGCAACCGGGGCGCGAAGCCGGCGCGCTCGAAGGCACACCGAACGACGACCCGCGGTTCAAATACCTCAAATACGATTAGCAAAATGCCGGGATGGGACCAGGCATTGCGCGTTCATGAAAAACCCGTAACGCAATGATTGCCGGATCAGTATGCCGCGCCGCGACACGCGGCCTGGCTGCCGCCGCCATTGGCGGCAGCATGTGGCTGTGTGCATGCGCAGCGGCCGCGGCGCCGCTGGCGGTGACGCAGGTGGCGCCCGGGATTTTCGTCCACGTCGGCGCCGTTGCGCTGGCAGCGCCCGCCAACCGCGGCGACATCGCCAATATCGGCTTCATCGTCGGCAGCCGCTGCGTCGCGGTGATCGACAGCGGCGGCAGTTTCGCAGTCGGCGCCGCATTGCGGGCCGCGATCCGCAAACATACGGCGCTGCCGGTATGCTACGTAATCAATACCCACATGCACCCGGATCACGTGTTCGGCGACGCCGCGTTCGTGCCCGACCACCCGCAGTTCGTCGCCGCCGTCAACGAGCCGCGCGCGCTGGCGGCGCGCAGCGCCTACTATCTGCGAACGCTGCGGCGCGAAATCGGCGCCGCCGCGGCCGGCACCACCGGGGTGCCGCCGACGCTGACCGTCAACGGCAAACGCAGCATCGATCTCGGCAATCGCACGCTGCTGCTGCGCACCTGGCCGCCCGCGCATACCGACAACGACCTCACGGTGTACGACAGCAAAACCGCAACACTGTGGCTTTC
>DASSON010000033.1:0-16792 GCA_035700525.1 Burkholderiales bacterium | reverse complement strand
GCTGGTGGTGCTGATGCAGGCGATGCTGTCGTTTCCGACAGTGGTTATCGGGCTGGTGGTGTACCTGCTGCTGTCGCGCCGCGGGCCGTTCGGGCAATTCGAGCTGCTGTTCACGCCGCAGGCGATCCTGATCGGCTACATGGTGATTGCGTTTCCAATCCTGGTGGCGTTTACCGTGTCGGCGGTGCAGGGTGCCGATCCGCGCGTTTACGAGACCGCGCGCAGTCTCGGTGCAGGTCGGTGGCATGCATCGCTCACCACGCTGCATGAGGTGCGTTTCGGCGTCATGGCTGCGGTATTCAACGGTTTCGGCCGCGTCGTGTCCGAAGTCGGCTGCGCGATCATGGTCGGCGGCAACATCGCCGGCCTTACGCGCAACATCCCGACCGCGATCGCGCTGGAAACCAGCAAGGGCGATTTTTCACAGGGCATCGCGCTCGGCATTGTGCTGATCGTGGTGGCACTCGGCGTCAACATCGCGATGGCGGTGCTGCAGGGCGAAGGCGGCCTGCGATGAGTGCGCTGCTGCAGCTGCGCGGCGTGCGCAAGCGCTTCGCCGCACGCCCGCTGTTCGACCTCGACACGGTCACGCTCGACGCCGGTCAGGCGTATGCACTGACCGGCGACAATGGCGCGGGGAAAAGCACGCTGATGCGGATCATTGCCGGTCTGGAGCCGGCCGCAATTGATGCCTACCGGTTTCGCGATCGCGACGTTGATCTGCGCCATCCGCCGGACTGGCTGCGGCGCGAGGTGGTATACATGCATCAGCTGCCGTACCTGTTCCAGACTTCGATCGCGGACAATATCGCTTACGGCCTGAGGCTGCGCGGCGTCTCGCGCCGCGATCGCGCGGCGCGGGTGCAGGAAGCGATGCGCTGGGCGGGCGTGGAGCATCTCGCCGCGACGCCGCCGGTGAAACTTTCCGGCGGTGAAAAGCAGCGGGTGGCGCTGGCCCGCACCTGGGTGCTGAAGCCATCCGTGTATCTGCTTGACGAGCCGACCGCCAGTCTCGATGCGGACGGGCGCCGGCAGGTGGCCGAGCTGATCGGGCGGCTGTGCGCCGGTGACAACTGCGTGATGGTTGCCTGCCACGATCGCGAACTGATTACATTGCCGCACATGCAGCGGCTGCACCTGGCGGCCGGACGCATCACGCGCGGCACGGCAGAATCCGATTCCCGGGGGACGCTGGCGAATGCGGGATAGCCGGTCGGGCGGCGGCACAGTATCATCCCGGGTTGAACTTCTCTTTCGTTACTCAGAATGAAAATATTTGGCTTTGCCGGCTATTCCGGCAGCGGCAAGACCACGCTGATCGAAAAACTGATTCCCCGCTTTACTGCGCACGGTCTGACGGTGTCGCTGATCAAGCACGCCCATCATGAATTCGACGTGGACAAGCCGGGGAAGGACTCGTGGCGCCATCGCAAGGCCGGCTGCGCCGAGGTGCTGGTCACGTCGTCGCGGCGCTGGGCGCTGATGCACGAATTGCGCGGCGCCGCGGAGCCCGCTTTGCAGCAGCACATCGCCCACCTTTCGCCGTGCGACCTGGTGCTGGTCGAAGGCTTCAAGCGCGAGCCGATTCCGAAAATCGAAATTCATCGCGACGCGGTCGGCGAGCCGCTGCTGTATCCGCATGACTCGTCGATCGTTGCCATTGCCGGCGAAGCGCCGCCCGATGCGCCGCTGCCGCGGTTCGATCTTGACGACGTCGACGCGATTGCCGCATTCGTGTTGACTCACACCGGACTCGCACGCCAGTAACCGGCTGTTTTATATCGCTGCAGCCGTTGTCGGAGTGAGCAGACATCCCGCAGTGACAGCGGGGTGCATTGAAAACGCCGGCAGTTGCCCGACGCTGCCTAGAAGCTGCCCATCCAGGCGAAGCGCACGGCAAAAAACATTCCGACGCCGATGATGAAGTAAAACCAGATGTTGAACAGGATGTTGTGGCGGCCGCGGGCGATCTCGCCGTTGAACCACAGGTAGCCGAGCAGGATGGCGGCGATCGTCGCGGGGAACGCAATCAGCGCGTGGCGAAACTGCAGATCGATGAAATCACTGAGCCAGCCGCCTTCGCGGAACAATGCCCACGACAGCCCGAAAATGCCGATCACGGCGAGTGCCACCGCGGCAAGCGATACGATGAACTCCCATGCTCTTTTCATTGTTATGTCCCCCCGGTGGTTGCAATGCGGCGCGCCACCGACGCGGTACGATACAAGAAAATCCGGGTCGCGGTAAGTCCCCCCGACGCTCGGGGATATTGTCCGGATGCGCTAGAATACCAGCCTTGAATCCGCACCATCGGTGGTTGTGAAACTTCTGGCGCTTGATACCTCGGGGGAACTCTGTTCGGCCGCGTTGTGGCTGGATGGCGAGGCCGCATGGCGGGACGCGCCGGCCGGCCGGCGGCATTCCCAATTGCTGTTACCGATGGTCGACGCGTTGCTGCGGGGGGCCGGATTGCGGCCCGACGATCTGGACGGAATCGCATTCGGTTCCGGTCCCGGGTCTTTCACCGGACTGCGGATCGCCTGCGGCGTCGCGCAGGGACTGGCGTTCGGCGCCGGTATGCCGGTGCTCGGCGTGCCGACGCTGATGGCGCTGGCGGAAGCTTCGGCGGCGGTGCGGGCGCTGTGTTGCGTTGACGCGCGCATGGGCGAGATCTATCACGCGGCGTATGAACGGCGGGACGGGCAGTGGGCGACGGTCAGCGAGCCTGCGCTGTATCGGCCGCAGACAGTGCCGCTGCCCGACGGCGCCGGCTGGGTCGGTGTCGGCAACGGATTCGCCGCGCATCGCGATGCGCTGGGTGAACGCTGCGGCGCGCGGCTTGATCGCGTCGATGCCGCCGCCGTTCCGCATGCCCGCGAAATGGCACGGCTCGCGGCAGCGGGATTTGCGCGCGGCCTCGGCACTGCGCCGGATGACGCACTGCCGCTTTATGTCCGCGACAAGGTCGCGTTGCGGAGCGACGAACGATGAGCGCACGCCTCAAGGAAGTCCCCGCCTACCGGCGGATGAGAGCCGCGGATCTCGATCACGTGCTGGAAATCGAGCACACTGTTTATCCGTTCCCGTGGACGCGCGGCAATTTCCATGATTCGCTGGTTGCCGGGTACCGTTGCTGGATCATGGAGTGCGGCGGTATCCCTGTCGGCTACAGCATCATGGCGGTTGCCGCCGGCGAGGCGCACCTGCTCAATCTGAGCATCGCCGAAAGCTGGCAGCGCCGCGGCCTGGGGCGTGACCTGCTGCGTTTCGCGATGCGGCTGGCGCTGGAGGATGGCGCACAACGCATGCTGCTGGAAGTGCGGCCGTCAAATGTCGCGGCACGCGCGTTGTATCAGGCTGCGGGATTCCGCCAGATCGGCCGGCGCCGTGGCTACTATCCTGCCGAAGACGGCCGCGAGGATGCGCTCGTCATGGAGCTCGCGTTGCCGTGAGCCGGCGCGACGACATTCTCGAGGAAATCGGCCTCACACCGCAGTGGCGGCTGCGCCGGCGGCAGCCGGAAGCCGCCGTTTCGCGGGCCGCGGCCGCGGCGACGGACGAGCTTCCACAAACGGAGATGGCTGCGATGGCGGAGCAAGCCGATGGCGGCGAGCAGCGCAGTGAACGGATCGCGCGCATGGACTGGCCGGAGCTGGAGCGCAGCGTCGGCGGCTGCACTGCGTGCCCGCTCGCGCGCTCGCGCAACCGCACGGTGTTCGGCGTCGGCGATCATGATGCCGACTGGCTGTTCATCGGTGAAGGGCCCGGCGCGGAGGAAGACCGCCAGGGCGAGCCGTTCGTCGGCCAGGCCGGCAAGCTCCTCGACAACATGCTGGCCGCGATCGGGTTGCGGCGTGACGCCAACGTCTACATCGCGAACATCGTGAAATGCCGCCCGCCCGGCAATCGCAACCCGGAGCCGCTGGAGGCACAGGCCTGCGCGCCGTATCTGCAGCGCCAGATCGCGTTGCTGAAACCGAAACTCATCGTCGCGCTGGGAAAAGTCGCCGCGGTCAATCTGCTGCAGCGGGAAGCCACCATTGCCAGTTTGCGCGGCAAGGTGCATCATTCGGGCGGCATACCGCTGATCGTCACCTATCACCCGGCCTATCTGTTGCGCAATCCGCCGGACAAATCGAAAGTCTGGACGGATCTGTGCTTCGCACGCGACACGATGAAAACGCTCTGAGCAAGCGCTTGAGAACTTCGTGATTGCCCTCATTTAAACGACCATTGCACCCACGGGAGAGATCGATGCGGAAAATCTGCTACGCGCTTTTGCTGCTTGCCACGTTGAGCCTTTCCGGCTGCGGCTACAATGCGCTGCAGTCGAAGGATGAACAGATCAATGCGGCATGGTCGGAAGTGCTCAACCAGTATCAGCGCCGCGCCGACCTGGTGCCGAACCTGGTCAGAACGGTGCAGGGCTATGCGGCCCAGGAAAAATCGGTGTTGCTGGGTGTGACGAACGCGCGAGCGAAGGTGGGATCGATCCAGGCGACGCCGGCGCTGATCAACGATCCGCAGGCGTTTGCCAAGTTCCAGGCGGCACAGGGCGAGCTGACGTCGGCGCTGTCACGGTTGCTGGTGGTGACGGAGAACTACCCGCAGCTCAAGTCCGACCAGAATTTCCGTGATCTGCAGGCACAGCTCGAGGGCACCGAGAACCGCATTGCGGTGGCGCGCATGCGCTACATCAAGGCGGTGCAGGATTACAACGTTCAGGTGCGTTCGTTCCCGGGCAATCTGACCGCGAAACTTTTCGGCTTCAAGACCAAGCCGCAGTTCACGGTCGAAAACGAAAAGGCGCTGGCAAAGCCGCCGACGGTTGATTTCGGTACTCCGGCACCCGCCGCCACACAAAAATAGGCATGAGACGCGCATCTGCCGGGCGCCAATGCAGCGTGCCGGCCTTGGGAGGAATCTGTTTTGATGATGGTTGATCGCTTTGGCATACGGCGGGAAATCCCCCCTGACCCCCCTTTTTCAAAGGGGGGAACCGTTGCCGTTGCGGGCGATTATTGTGAGGGACGTTCATTTACTCGGTTTCCCCCTTTGAAAAAGGGGGACGGAAGGGGGATTTGCGGCCGGTTGAATAGAGTGAACCGTGCCACCTTTGCGACGCTGATTGCGCTGCTGTTGTGGATGGTTGCTGCGTTCGGGGTTTCAGTACCCGCGTACGCCGACGTCACGGTGCCGCCACTCAAGACTCGCGTGACCGATCTCACCGGCACGCTGACGCCGTCGCAGCAGCAAAGCCTGGACCAGACGCTCGCCGCGTTCGAACAGAAGAAGGGCAGCCAGATCGCGGTGCTGCTGGTGCCGACGACGCAACCGGAGACGATCGAGCAGTATTCGATTCGTGTCGTCGATCAGTGGAAGCTGGGGCGCAAGGGGGTTGATGACGGCGCGCTGCTGCTGGTGGCGAAGAACGACCACCGGGTGCGCATCGAAGTCGGCTACGGACTCGAAGGCGTGCTGCCGGATGCGATCGCGAATCGCATCATCGACGAGATCATCGTGCCGCATTTCAAGCAGGGCGATTTCTACGGCGGCATTCAGGCCGGCATCGCGAAGATGATCGGCGTCGTCAACGGCGAGCCGCTGCCGCCGCCCAAGGCGCGGCAGGCGCATGCCGGCGGCAGCGGCAACTGGGGCAATCTGGTGTTCCTTGCGCTGTTCATCGTGGTGTTCCTCGGCAGCATTCTGCGCGCGATGTTCGGGCGGTTCTTCGGCGCCGGGATTGTCGGTGGCGTGCTCGGGCTTGCGTTGTGGCTGCTGGCGGGCTCGCTGATCGTCGGCGTGGTGGCCGGCGTCATCGGCTTCGTGATCAACATGTTCAGCGGCGCCGGTCGCGGTGTCGGCTACGGAATCGGCGGATTCCCGATCGGAGGTTTCGGCGGCGGAGGCGGCTTTGGGGGCGGGGGCTTCGGAGGCGGCGGCTTCAGCGGCGGCGGCGGTGGTTTCGGTGGCGGCGGTGCGTCGGGGAGCTGGTGACATGGGCATGACGCGCGTTGTCAGACATCTGTTTACGCCGCACTGGGTCGTGCGGTGTGCCTTCCCGAAAAGTTCGCTGAGGGCAATCGAGCGGGCGGTGCGGGAATCGGAGAAGGTCCACGCCGGCGAGCTGCGCATCGCGATCGAGGGCCCGCTGCACGTATGGTCGGTCGCGGCCGGCGAAACCCCGCGCGACCGCGCGGTGGACCTTTTCTCGCGGCTGCGGGTGTGGGACACCGAGCACAACAGCGGTGTGCTCGTGTATCTGCAGCTGGTCGATCATTGCATCGAGATCATCGCCGACCGCGGCATTCACGCACACGTCGGCGAGCAGGCGTGGAACCGCATCTGCCGCCGCATCGAAACATCGTTCAAGGCGCGCCGCTATGAAGCCGGCGTGCTCGAAGGCATCCGCGAGATTACCGAACTGCTCGGCAAGCATTTCCCGGCCGAGGGCAGGAATCCGGATGAGTTGCCGGACAAACCGGTAATTCTCTGAAACCACGGCATCGCGGCGATTGCCGCCGGCGCGACGGCTACGCCGCATCCCCCAGCGCGGTTTCGGTGCGCGGATCCATCTCGACGACGGTGGCGGAACTGGTGCCCATCGGCACGAATTCGGTCTGGCGCGCGACTTCGATCGGCGCCCGGCGCCGTATCAGTCCGTAGCCGCCGAACAGCGCCAGAATCACCGCAAAATATAGGAACAGGCTGCCGGGTTGGAACAGGTCCATCAGCCAGCCGGACAGCGCCGGCCCGACAATCGCTCCCAGTCCATTGAGCAGCAGCAGTGTACGCGTGCCTTCGAGCACTTCTTCCGGCTGCAGAAAATCGTTGACGTGCGCCACGCTGAGCCCGTAGACGGTGAATGCCAGGCCGCCGTACAGAAAGGTGCAGACGATCAGCGCAATCGGCGACCAGTAGGCAAATCCGAATGCGACCACCGCCAGTACCGCCGCGCTCAAACTGACGATCGTCAGCACGTGGCGCCGGTCGCGTCCGTCCGAGAAACGGCCGATCGGCCATTGCAGCAACGCACCGCCCAGCACCGCCGCGCTCACGAACTCGGCAACGCCGGCGTGTGACAGTCCCATGCGGAACGCGTAGATCGCGCTCATGCCCCAGAACGCGCCGTTGATCAGTCCGGCCGTGAACGCGCCCAGCGTGCCAAGCGGCGCCAGCTGAAACAGCCGCGACGCCTGCAGCGACGGCGTTTCCACCGGCTTCGGTTCCGGCACGCGCGTCAGCGTCACCGGCACCAGCGCGATCGACAGCAGGATCGATATCAGCCCGAACGGTTCGAAGGTGCGGATGCCGCCGACCAGGATCAGATACTGGCCCAGCGCCTGTGTCACCAGCGTCACCGTCATGTACGACGAAAAAAGGCGGCCGCGGGTTTCGTTCGACGCCAGCGTATTGAGCCAGCTTTCGATCGTCATGTACAACCCGACCAGGCACAAACCGGTGATTGCGCGCAGCACGGCCCATGAAACCGGCCCGACGATCAGCACGTGAAAAACCGGTATCGTCGATGCGATCGACGCCATCGCCGCAAACGCGCGCACGTGCCCGGCGCGGCGGATGATTGCCGGACAGATATAGGTGCCGAGTGCGAAGCCGACGTAGTACGCCGACATGATGAGGCCGGTGATGCTGTCCGAGAAGCCCTCGATGCCGGCGCGCACGCCGAGCAGCGTGGAAAGAAATCCGGTCCCGGTCAACAGAATGCCGATGCCGAGCAGCAGCGAAAAGATGGAGGCGAGCATGGCGGCGCGTAGTGGAACGCGTATTGTAATTTATCCGGATCGGCGCGCGATCGTGAAAGCGGTTTTTTCAGCCTGATTTTTTCTGGCGCGAAAAGATGAGGAAGAACCACCGGCCGCGGCACAGCTCTCGCACGCCGCCCGCGGGGCCGCGCGAAGAAAAGGTGGTGTCGGATAGTTGAAGAATTACTGCGTCAGCGCCTGTTCCATGTCGAGATAGACGCGATACGCATTGCGCTTGTTGACCGCGTTGAATGCCGGCAGGCCGCGGTATTTCGACCAGTCGGCCTGCTGGTAGGCGGTGTCAAAATTTTCCCAGTCGTCGGCCGCCTGCTTCATCTGCCGGCGGACGTACACCAGGTAGCCGTGCGTGAAGTCGATTGCGGAGAGCGCGTCGTTCGACGGCTCGCCGTGACCCGGAATGATGAAGTGCGGATTCAGCTTGCGCACCGTTTCGAGGCCCTTCAGCCAGTTCGCGGTATCGACGTCCGGCCCGTCCATCGCCGGAATGCGGTGATTCTGCACGATGTCGCCGGCGAACAGAACGCTGCCGGGTTCCACCAGCATCATGATGTCACTCGGCGAGTGCGCAGGTCCGGCGTAGATCAGCCGGAAAGCGACACCGCCCAGTTTCAGCGTGAGCCTGTCCGAAAACGTGATATCGGGCGCGACGACCCGCGTGTTCTGGTTCACCCACGGTGCGAGTGCCTGCCGGCGTTGTGCCAGGCGCTGCTCCGCGGTCAGGCTGTGGATGTAGTCGTAGGCTTTCTGCTGCGCAATGATGGTCGCGCGCGTGTGATCCTTGAACGCCTGCAGGCCGTAGATGTGGTCGGCGTGGTAATGGCTGAGAATCACGTAGCGGATCGGCTGGTTGGTGGTCTTGCGTATCGCCTGCAGCAGCGCGAAGCCGAGCGATGGTGTGCCAAGCGTATCGAATACCACGGTTCCGGCTTGGGTCACGACGAATCCGGCGTTCGACGTGAAGCCCTCGTTGCGCTGGGCCGGCACCGCGGGGTGGCCGAGCACGTAATAGACGTCGGTGCCCGCGACGCGCTGGACGTGCAGCGGTTCGTCGATCGACGGATACGGAGCGGACGTTTTCGCCTGTGCCGGCAATGCCGCGCAGAGGCACAGCGCGGCGACGATGCCGGCGCCAATGGCCGCATGTCGTCCACGTTGCCGTCCACGCGCAAGAATTCCATTCATTCCCCGACGTGACGGCGATGCGGTAACGCGGTGTGTGTGACGCGGATGACTGGCTGAATGGCCACAGCCCGGTTCTTCAAACATATCGGCTGCCTCGCTTTCGGTTTTTTACGACGCCATGTTGACGTTATTATAATATTAGGATATCGTGAATTAGAATATGAATATAACGCTTCGCGATATAAATTTGTATGTCGTGATGCGACGTGTCCGTGGCAGCGCACTGGAGGAGAGATGGCCGGAAAATCTCATGGAGAACGCGACTCGCTTCATCGCATCGAATCCGAAGATGGCACTCCGGCGTCTGCGCAGCGGCGCGGTTTCCTGAAAAAGGGATTGTTCGCAAGCGGCGGTGCGATGCTGTCCGGATTGTCGGCCGCAGCGCTCGCCGCCGATGCCGGCAAGTCGCTGCCGCCCGACGTGCCGCAGTGGGAGCGCCAGCTTGGTCCGGGCGTCGACGACCGGCCGTACGGCAGGCCGTCGAAGTTCGAGAGCAGCGTCATCCGCCGCAACGTGCCGTGGCTGACTGCGACCACCACTTCCTCCGTCAGTTTCACGCCGCTGCAGGATCTGCGCGGCATGATCACGCCGAACGGGCTGGTCTTCGAGCGTTACCACGCGGGACGCGCGACAGTCGATCCGCACCGGCACCGGCTGATGATTCACGGGCTCGTCAAACGTCCGCTGATGCTGACGATGGACGACCTGATGCGTTTTCCGAGCGTGTCGCGCATCCAGTTCCTGGAATGCGCGGCGAACGGCGGCATGGAGTGGCGCGGCGCACAGCTCAATTCGGTGCAGTTCACGCACGGCATGCTGAGCTGCTGCGAGTGGACCGGCGTGCCGCTGTCGACACTGCTCGATGAAGTCGGCGTGAAAGACGGCGCCAAGTGGATTCTCGCCGAAGGCGCCGACGGCGCGAGCATGGACCGCAGCATTCCGCTGGACAAGGCGCGTGACGACGTACTCGTCGCCTACGCACAGAACGGCGAGGCGCTGCGTCCGGAACAGGGCTACCCGGTGCGCCTGATCGTGCCGGGCTGGGAGGCGAACATCTGCGTCAAGTGGCTGCGGCGCCTGAAGCTTGGAACCGAGCCGTGGTACACGCGCGAGGAAACGTCGAAATATACCGACCTGATGCCTGATGGGCGCGCGCGCGAGTTCACCTGGGTGATGGAAGCGAAGTCGGTGATCACGTTTCCGTGCCCGGAAAAGCCGCTGCAAAAGCACGGGCTGTACGAGATCGAGGGGCTGGCATGGTCCGGACACGGCAAGATCAAGCGCGTCGACGTGTCAACCGACGGCGGCGTCAACTGGCGTCCGACACGGCTCAAGGGGCTGGTGCTGCCGAAAGCACTGACGCGCTTCGGCGTCGAGTGGCGCTGGGACGGCAAGCCGGCGCTGCTGCAGTCGCGCGTGATCGACGAAACCGGCTACGTGCAGCCGACGATCGCGCAGTTGCGGGCGCTGCGCGGGGTCAACTCGATCTATCACAACAATTCGATCCAGACCTGGCAACTCAACGCGGACGGGAGCGTGAACAATGTTCAACTCGGCTGAGCGGCGTGTGTCCGCAGCGCGCGCGCGTGCGGCAATGGCGGCCGCCGGCATGCTGATCGCCGCGGCTTGCCTGGCGGCATCGCCGGCACCCGCAGGCGGCAAACCGGTATCCGCGTCCGCGAAACCGTCCGGCTACTACGGCTACGGTGCGCCGGCGACACCGCAACAAATCGCCGGCTGGAACATCGACGTGCGGCCCGACGGCACCGGATTGCCGCCGGGCAGCGGCTCGGTCGAAAAGGGCGCCGATATTTTTCAGACGCACTGTGCCGCGTGTCACGGTGCGTTCGGTGAAGGCATGGGGCGTTATCCGAAGCTCTCCGGCGGTATCGGCAGCCTGAAAGCCGACCGGCCGGAGAAAACGGTGGGCAGCTACTGGCCGTATGCGACCACGCTGTGGGACTACATTCATCGCGCGATGCCGTTCTATGCGCCGCAGTCGCTGACCGACGACGAAGTGTATGCGCTGACCGCATACGTGCTCAATCTGAGCAATGTCGTAGGCCCGGATTTCGTTGCCGATCAGAAAAACCTGGCGTCGGTGAAGATGCCGAACCGCAACGGATTCGTGCGACCCGATCCGCGACCCGATACGCATGACACGGCGTGCATGAAAAATTGCAAGCCGGCTGCCGGCGTCAAGATCGTTTCGACCGCTGCCGGCAGACATCTGACGCCGCGCACCACCGGCCCGCTGGACGAACAGCAACCGTAGCCGGTAGAGCCACATCGCGACATTCATCGGCCAACGAACAGGAGGGGGCATGATGCAACGGTTCCGAATTTTCAACGTGCTGGCGGCCGGTCTCGCGGCGGCCCTGTTTGCGTTGCCGCAGTTTGCCATTGCGCAGGATACCGCGGGCTCACAGATCAGCGCCGAGCAGGGCAAGGCGCTCGCGTTCGGCCGCAAGCAGGGCAATTGCCTGGCGTGCCACAACATGAAGGGCGGTGCGCTGGCCGGCAACATCGGCCCCGCGCTGTCCGGCATGAAAGCCCGGTTTCCGGACAGCCAGAAGCTTTTCAGCCATATCTGGGACGAGGCGAAGTACAACGCGATGACGGTGATGCCGCCGTTCGGACGCAACCGGATTCTCAGCAAGCAGGAGATTCAGAAAATCGTTGATTTTCTGTACACGTTGTAAGGATTCATTTGGATAATGAGGAGACTTTCGATGATCGATGAAAAGCGGCGGTTGTTGTTGAAGTGTACGTTGGCTACCGGCGCTGCCGGTCTGGCCGCTGGTGCAGGACTGATTTCTGCTCCGGCCTTCGCCGCGACGAAGCCGGCTCAATGGCCGGACGACGCGTTCAAGCAGAAGAACATCGACGCGGCGACCCAAGCGCTTTATGGTCAGACGGCGGTGAAAAGCGACAAGATCGAAATGAACGTGCCGACCATTGCCGAGAACGGTGCGGTGGTGCCGGTCGCTGTGAAGACGTCGCTTCCGGACGTGACGTCGATCGCGCTGATGATTGAAGGAAATCCTTACGCACTTGCAGCGTCGTTCAACATTCCGCAGGGCACGCTGCCGTATGTGTCCAACCGCTTCAAGATGCGGAAGACGTCGGACGTGATTGCGCTGGTCATGTCGGGCGGCAAGTTGTACAGCACCACGAAGAACGTCAAGGTGACGATCGGCGGCTGCGGCGGCTGATCGATACATTTTTTCTGGAGGACATGATGGCATCATCGATCAGGGTCAGAGCAATCGCCAGCGACGGCGTGACCGATTTCAAGTCGCTGATCCGGCACCCGATGGATTCCGGATTCGTGAAAGATTCCAAGGGCAAGCTGATTCCGCCGCACTACATCAAGGTAGTCACGGTAAAATGGAAGGACAAAACCGTGTTCGTCGCCGACTGGGGACCGGCGGTTTCGAAAGACCCTTACCTGGAATTCAAGTTCAAGGGCGGCAGCAAGGGCGATCCCCTGACTGTCAGCTGGGTCGACAATGAGGGGCAGTCCGATTCGATGACCGCCAAAATCATGTGACGACGGCGGGTGGCGTGCGGACTGCATGCCGATGGCTTGAGAAAGGAGGAGTGGACGATGCATAAACGGGTGGCAATGGCCGCAGCCGTGGTGATCGGAGTTCTGTCGACCGGCACCGCTGCCAACGCGTCTCCGCAGCAGGATCTGCAGGCGTTCCGGAATTATTTCAAGACGCGCTTCCCGGACGTTGCGTTCGACGACTACGTGAACGGCCCGTATGCGCTGGACAAGAGCCTGCGGGCGCAGTGGAAATCGATCATGGAATTTCCGCCCTACGCATTCGCGCTCGACGAAGGCAAGAAGCTGTTCCATACGCCGTTCAAGAACGGCAAGACCTACGCCGACTGTTTCGAAAACGGCGGTGTCGGCGTCCGGCAGAACTATCCGTATTTTGACAAGAAGAGCGGCCAGATCGTGACGCTGGAGCTGGCGATCAATCAGTGCCGGGAAAAGAATGGTGAAAAGCCGCTGCAGTACAAGAAAGGCAAGATGGCGGCGCTTTCGGCCTACATGTCGTACATGTCGCGCGGCAAACGCTTTGACATCAAGGTCCCGGACGATCCCAGGGCACTGGCGGCGTACCGCAAGGGCAAGGAATACTTTTACAGCCGGCACGGTCAGCTCGGTTTTTCGTGCGCCAGTTGCCATGTGCAGGAAGCGGGCAAGAAGGTGCGCGCCCAACTGCTGGCGCCGGCGCTCGGTATTGTCGCCAGCTTTCCGATTTATCGCTCGAAGTGGGGCAGCATGGGAACGCTGGACCGGCGCTTCGGCGGCTGCAATCGCAACGTGCGCGCGAAGCCGTTCAAGGCGCAGAGTGAAACCTATCGCGATCTCGAATATTTCCTGACCTACATGAGCAACGGATTGCCGGTGGCGGGACCGGGCTCCCGGCCGTAATGTCCCGCAGTTCGTGACCACGCACCGTAATCGACGAGGAGGAGCCGCATGTTTCGCAGCGCAGCCATCTTAATACTGACCGCATCGCTCGGTCTGCCGCTCGCCGCCAGTGCCGCGGCATCGCAGGCCGACTATCAGACCGCGTACCAGCAGGCGCTTGCCGTACACAAAAAGGCCGGCACGCTGGACAACCAGTGGACGACCACCGGCAAGGTGTTGAAAGCCGCACAGGCGGCCGCCAAACAGGGCGATTACGACAAGGCCGCCACGCTCGCCGGCAAGGCGAAGACACTGGCACAACTGGCAGTCGATCAGGCGCAAACCCAGAAGCAGACATGGAAAAAAGCGGTGGTGCGCTAGACCGCCGGGCGGCTGTGCGGGGGTACCGATGAATCGCCGGGAATTTCTGACGCTGGTCAACGTGGCCGCGCTCGCCGGCCTCGCGCCGTCACGGGTGTTCGCCGACTCGCCGCGGGACGATCTCTATGACCTGTCGCACTATGGCAACGTGCGGCTGCTGCATCTGACCGACACGCATGCGCAGTTGCTGCCGGTCTATTACCGTGAGCCGAACGTCAACATCGGCGTCGGCGCCAGTCGCGGACGCGCGCCGCATCTGGTCGGCAGGCATTTCCTCGATCATTTCGGCATCGGCGGTGGCACGCGCAAGGCTCATGCGTTCACCTATCTCGATTTCACGGCGGCGGCGCAGCGTTACGGACAACTCGGCGGATTCGCGCATCTGAAGACGCTGATCGACCGCTTGCGCGCGCAGGCCGGCGCCGGCAATTCGCTGCTGCTGGACGGCGGCGACCTGTGGCAGGGCTCGGCCACCGCGTACTGGACGCGCGGCCGCGACATGGTTGATGCCAGCAACCAGCTCGGCGTCGACATCATGACCGGGCACTGGGAGTTCACCTACCGGGAAGAGGAAATACGCGCGAACATCAAGGCCTTCAAAGGCGAATTCCTGGCGCAGAACGTCTTTCTGTCGGAGGACGCGATATTCAACGGCGCACCGGCTTACGATACGGCGAGCGGGCGTGTGTTCAAGCCGTATGCCGTGAAGCCGCTCGGCGGTAAACGAATCGCGGTCATCGGCCAGGCGTTTCCGTACACGCCGATTGCAAACCCCGCCTATTTCATTCCGGACTGGCGTTTCGGCATTCGCGAGTCCGAGTTGCAGACGCTGGTCGATCACATCCGCAAATCGGAAAAGGTCGATGCGATCGTGCTGCTGTCGCACAACGGCATGGACGTCGATCTGAAATTCGCGAGCCGGGTCACCGGCATCGATGTGATTCTCGGCGGGCATACGCACGATGCGGTGCCGGTGCCGAGCGTGGTCGCGAACCGTTCCGGCAAGACGCTGGTCACCAACGCGGGCACCAACGGCAAATTCGTTGCGGTGCTGGATCTGGACGTCGGCAGTGGCGGCGTGCGCGGCTTCAAGTACCGCCTGCTGCCGGTGTTCTCCAATCTGATCGAACCGGACCGCGACATGGCGGCGTTCATCGAAAAAATGCGCGCGCCGTATGCCGGAAAATTGAACGAGAAACTGGCGGTGGCCGACGAGCTGCTGTACCGGCGCGGTAATTTCAACGGCACGATGGACCAGGTCATTTGCGATGCGCTGCGTTCGGTGCTCGGAGCCGACATTGCGTTCTCGCCGGGCTTCCGCTGGGGCACGACGGTGCTGCCGGGGCAGGCGATCACGATGGAAAACGTGATGGCGGAAACGGCGATCACCTATCCGGAAACCTATGTGCGGGAAATGAGCGGTCAGCAGATCAAGGCGATCATGGAAGACGTGTGCGACAACCTGTTCAACAGGGATCCGTACAAGCAGCAGGGCGGCGACATGGTACGCGTCGGCGGCGTGGATTACACTTGCGATCCGACACAGGCGATCCAGCACCGCATCTCCGACATGCGCCTCGACAATGGCAAGCCGCTGGATCCGGACAGGCAGTACAAGGTGGTAGGGTGGGCAACGGTCAATTCGAAGGCGCCGGGGAAGCCGGTGTGGGACGTGGTGGCCGAATACCTGCGCGCCCGCAAGACCGTCAAACTGAAGAAACTCAACACGCCGAAACTCAAGGGTATAAGCGGCAATCCGGGCGTCGAGGATTACGCTTGACGTTACCATGCTGCCGCCGACCGGCGGCGGTTTAATCGAAGGAGTGCATGCGATGGACAAATACGGGAAACGATCGATTCATGCAGCATGGCTGGCGCCGATCGTCGGCGCATTGATGCTGTTGGCCGGATACGCGTCGGCTCGAGCAGCGGATACGCTGGGCGACCCGGCGTACAAGGTCGTGATCCAGGTCAGTACCAGTGACCCGGTCACGCAGCGCACCGCGCTCAACAATGCGGCCAATCTGCGCAAGGCGTTGGGCATGGACAATGTGAAGGTCGAGGTAGTGGCCTACGGGCCGGGGCTGAGCCTGCTCACCGCCAAGAGCAAATATCCGGATCGTGTGCCGAGCATGGCGACGGAAGGCATACGGTTCAGCGCCTGTCACAATACGATGGAAGCCATCAAGCGCAAGACCGGCCACATGCCGACGCTGCTGAAGGGCGTGGAAGTGGTGCCGTCCGGTGTCGCCCGTGTTGTCGAACTCGAGAAAAAGGGCTACCAGTACGTGCGTCCGTAGCGCGGCTGCCGGCTTTATCCGATCACGCGCACCGCGACGAAGATGAATGCCGCGCCGAGACAGGTCAGTCCGATCAGCTTGCCGGTAGCGGATGAGTGGCTCTGCGAATGGGCTTGCGGAAGAATGTCGGAGGCGCCGATATACAGCAGGAAGCCGGCAAAGAATCCCAGGTAAAGCGTCAGAAAGGACGGCGGAACCTGAAACAGCAGGCTGGCGGCCGCACCTGCCACCGGCGCCACGGCGTCGAGCACCAGCATCACCGATGATCGGAACGTCGTGTTGCGGTTGACCAGCATCAGGCTGACCGTGTTGAGCCCGTCGCAGAAATCATGCGCGATCACCGCCAGCGCGACGGTGACCCCGACCGCTTCGGACACCTGAAATGCCAGACCGATGCCGACGCCGTCCATGAAACTGTGTCCGATCAAGGCCAGCGCCGACAGCACGCCCGCCTGCGGATGGCGGTGCGTCGCGTAATCGGCTTCGTGGGCATGGTGGATCAGGACGAATTTCTCGAGGCTGTGAAACAGCAGAAACCCGACCACCAGCGCAATCATCGGGCCGGTGGGGTCGATTCCGTGTTCGTGAGCCAGCTCGAAAATCTCGGGCAGGATGTCGAAACTGACGACCCCCAGCAGCACGCCCGCGGTGAAGCCGAGAATATAGTGCAGGTGTTCGCGAAATTTGAGCGCAAACAGTCCGCCGCCCAGCGTCGA
>DASSON010000032.1:0-17133 GCA_035700525.1 Burkholderiales bacterium | reverse complement strand
CAGGATGGCGTGACCAAGGCGCTGCAGCTGATCAAGGCCGGCAAGGACATCAACTTCACCGGCGCCGCCGGTCCCGACGATTTCGACAAGAACGGCGACGTGATCACGCCGTACGACATCTGGGACATCAAGGACGGCCAGATCCAGAGCGTGGAGCTGTGGCCGGCGAAGAAGATCCCGGCGGTGTAACCTCGTCTGCAGCATCAAATGGGGCGTCCGCAACGGCGCCCCGTTTGCATGTGCGACTCAGTCCGGCCGCCTTTCCTTCAGGAATCCCGACACGACCTTTTCCTCGCGGATGATGCCCTGCGGACGATAGAGCACGATCAACAGCAGCAATATCCCGACCAGCATCCAGCGCACGTAGGCACTGCGCTCCGCCAGCTCGGGCGAGACCGCGTGCAGCAGCGGCTGCAGCGCGGTCGCGAGAAACGCCGTCCCGGTCCACACCGCCCAGATGACGAATGCGCCGAGCAGCGCACCACGGTTGTTGCCACTGCCGCCGAACATCAGCATCACCCACACGATGAAGGTTCCGAACAGCGGCTTGAAATGGCTGTAGTCGATGCTGGTGACGTAATGCGCGTAGAGCGCCCCGCCGATCCCCATCACGACCGCGCCCAGAATGAACGACTGCACGCGGAAGCTGGTGACGTTCTTGCCGCTCATTGCCGCCGACTGTTCTTCGTCACGTACCGCCCGCAGCGCCCGGCCCCACGGCGAGCGCAACGCGATTTCCAGCACGATGTACGTGGCTGCCAGAAAAAGCGCGACGATCAGCAGATACAAGTAAATATAATCGCGCGGCTGCATAGGCGCGAAAAAAGCCGCGGCCGTTTTCGGCAGCCAGCCGCAGGTCGCCGGATGATCGAACAGGCATGACAGCGGCTGCGGAATGCCGCGCATCGGCTGCGGGCCGTTCGCGATCCAGCGCTCGTTCTGAAAAATCAGGCGGATGATTTCGGCGATGCCGAGCGTGGCGATCGCCAGAAAATCGGTACGCAGCCGCAGCACCGGCACCGCAATCAACAGCCCGACCACGCCGGAGACCACGGCGGCCGCGATGACCCCGACCAGAAACGGCAGCTGCAGACCGAACACCTGCTGCGAATACTGCGCCATCAGGCCGGTCGGCTGCGCGGTGGTGAACAATGCAGTAGTGAACGCGCCGACCGCGAAGAACCCGACCACACCAAAATTCAGATGGCCGCTGTATCCCCACTGGCTGTTGAGACCAAGGCTGAGGATCGCGTAGATCGCGCCCATCGTCGCGAACGACACCAGGTAACTGAGATCGCCCGGCGCCAGCATCAGCGTCAGCGCGAACGCGCTGACGATTCCGAGCACGATGCTCAGCAGCAGCCGCCACGCGGCGCGCAGCCGCAACACGATCAGCCACACCAGCACCGCCGGAACCACCAGCAACAGCGCCCGCACCAGGCTCACGTGATCCACGCCGCTACCCCTGCCCGAACAGGCCCTGCGGGCGTATCAGCAGCATCAGCACCATGATGCCGAATGCGACGCCCGGGCCATATGATGGATTGGTCGCGGCCGCCGTGAGCTGCCACGCGACGCCAATGATGAGGGAGCCGACCAGCGCGCCGTACGGGTTGCCGATGCCGCCCAGTATGACCGATGCAAATACCGGCAACAGGATGATGAATCCCATCTCGGGACGCAGCTGCGACGCCAGCCCGAAGGTGACGCCGCCGGCGGCCGCCAGGCCGCCGCCGATGAACCACGTCCAGGCAATCACGCGCTCGGTGTCGATACCACGCACCTGCGCCAGATCCGGATTGTCGGCAGTCGCACGCATCGCCTTGCCCATCCGCGTGCGCGTGAGCAGCAGGTGAACCAGATATGCCAGCACCAGTGCCAGGCCGAGATTGAAAAACTGGTCGGCCTGCACGCGCACGTCAAAAGGCAGATGCAGCGCCGGGTTGGCGCGGCCTTCGTAATAGAAACGGAAATCCGAACCCCACGCCAGATAGAGGATGCTGCGCAGCACGAACGCAACACCCAGCGACGCCATCGCGTACAGCACCAGTGTCGGGTGGCTCCGGCGCAGGCGGCGATAGACGATGCGATCGAACAGCACGGCGACGGCGCCGGTGACCGGCATGCCGATCACCAGTCCGGCGAGCAGTTCCCAGCCGAACGAGAACGGCCGCAGCGGCGCACTGTGAGGGATCGCGTTGACAACTGCGAACGCGATGTACGCGCCTGTCGTGATCAGCGCACCGTGCGCGAAATTCGGAAATTTCAGCACACCGTAGGCGAGCGTCAGGCCGATGCTGCCGAGCGCGATGATGCCGCCCAGCGCAATGCCCCATACGGTCAGCGACAGCAGGCGCGACACGGATTCGTCGCGCGCCAGCCCGATCACCCAGAACAGCGCCAGAATGCCGGCCAGGATGAGACACACGAACAGGCGGCTGCCGACCACGGCCCGCACGCGACTGCGCCGCGTCGTTCCCGCCGACACCGCCGGCGGCGGCGCAAGCGCGGATTCCGACGCCACCGCGGACTGTGCCGGTCCCGGATCCTGCAACGAACGTTCTCCCCGGTTCATTTTCACCCGCCGAGATACAAACGTCCGACTTCGGGATTGTCGAGCATTTCGCGGCCGCTGCCTTCGTGGCGGTTTTCACCGTTCGCCAGCACGTAGCCGCGGTGCGCCATACGCAGCGACTGCTTGGCATTCTGTTCGACCATCATGATCGCAACGCCGGTCTCGTTGATGCGCGCGATGCGCTCGAAAATTTCGTCGACCAGTTTCGGCGACAGCGCGGCGGTCGGCTCGTCAAGCAGCAGCAGCTTCGGTGTCAGCATCAGCGCACTGCCCATCGCCACCATCTGCCGCTCGCCGCCTGACATTTTGCCGGCGAGCTGGCTGCGCCGCTCGCGCAGCCGAGGGAACAGCTCATAGACGTGCTGCTTGCGCGCGTCGAGATCGCGGGTCTTCAGCGTGAACGCACCCATCTCGAGATTTTCCTCGACCGACAGCGTGGTGAACACGTTCGCCACCTGCGGCACGTAGCACATGCCGAGCGTGACGATCTGGTACGCGGGCAGCTGCGAAATATCGTGATCGCCGAACGCGATGCTGCCTTCGCGCGGATGCAGCAGGCCGAACACCGTTTTCATCAGTGTCGATTTCCCGGCGCCGTTGGGGCCGATGATCGACACGATTTCGCGTTCTTCGACGGCGATCGAAACCCGCCGCAGCACTTCCGAATCACCGTAGCCGCCGGTTATTGCATCAACCTTCAGCAACGGCATACTGTCCTCCGAGATACGCGTCGAGCACGTTGCGATCGCCGCGAATCTGCTCCGGCGTGCCTTCGGCCAGCCTGCGCCCTTCGCTCATCACGATCACCGGGTCGCACAGGCTCATCACCGTGTTCATGTCGTGTTCGATCAGCAGAAAGGTGATGCCGCGTTCCCGGCGCAGATACTCGATGTTCGCGACCAGCCTTTTCAGCAGCGTGCGGTTCACGCCGGCCGCCGGCTCGTCGAGCAGCACCAGCTCCGGGTCCGCCATCAGCGTGCGGCCGAGCTCCAGCAGCTTCTTCTGCCCCCCGGACAGATTGCCCGCGTATTCGTCCTTTACATGGGTGAGCTCGAGATATTCGAGCACCCGCAGCGCCTTGTCGCGATTGGCCTCTTCCTGCCGGCGCACCGCGCCGCGGCGAAACCACGCATTCCATACCTGCTCGCCAAGCTGCCCGGTCGGCACCAGCATCAGATTTTCCAGCACGCTCATGCTGCCGTGTTCGCGCGGGATCTGAAACGTGCGGCACAGCTTGCGCATGAAGATCTGATCCGGGCGCAGTCCCGTAATGTCGCTGCCGCGGAAACGGATGCTGCCCGAATCCGGGGGAATAAAACCGGTGATGTTGTTGAAGACGGTGGTCTTGCCGGCCCCATTCGGTCCGATCAGTCCGGTGATGGTGCCGCGGCGCACGCTCAGGGTGCAGTGATCAACCGCACGCAGCCCGCCGAAATCCTTCACGATATCGCGCACGTCGAGCAGCGCTTCGCCCGACGGTGCGACCGCGTCGGCCGCCATGTTCGGATGCGGCGGTTCTGCCATGGTCGGTACGATGCTCCTCCTGCGGGCGACGGTATCTGGCCGGCAAACTTGATCCGTCCGCTGCACCGGCCGAAACCGGCGTCGCAATCGCGACGGATCGCCACTTCCGCAAGATCATACTACAGTCTTTCGGCAATCCCGCAACGCGAGCTGCGGTGCCGCATCACCAATTCCCTGCAGGTGCGGATGATGGGCGAACGGCGCACTGCTGCGTAAAATACGGGTTCGCGCCGATCCGTTTCAAACAATCGTGCCGATGTCCCGCGAACACTTCGCGGCCGTGCTGAAACCTCGATCATGGAAATTCGCCGCGCAACGGAAACCGACTTCGAACGCATGTGGCCGATCTTTCAGGCGGTCGTCGCGTCCGGCGACACCTACGTTTTTGCGCCGGATACGCCGCGATGCGATGCATTCGCATACTGGTTCGGTCCCGCAACCACGACGTTCGTCGCCGCAGACGGCGGCCGTATCGTCGGCATGTACAAGTTCACCGCCAACCAGCGCGATCTCGGCGCGCACGTGGCCAATGCATCGTTCATGGTCGATCCCGCAAGCCATGGCAACGGAATCGGCAACGCACTGGGGCGGCACTGTCTGCGCGAGGCACGGCGCGCCGGCTACCGCGCGATGCAGTTCAATTTCGTCGTCAGCAGCAACACCGCAGCGGTCGCGCTGTGGCAACGGCTCGGTTTCGCCATCGTCGGCACGCTGCCCGGTGCATTCCGGCACCGCACGCTGGGTTGCGTCGATGCCTACGTAATGTATCGTGCGCTCGACGACGACGAGGATTGAGGGAACGTTTCCGGCGCTTCGCGCCGCATTATTCACTCAATCCTCAATCCTTGGCAGGCATTGTTTCCTTGAACGATGAACGGCGCGCCAACTTGTCGGCGAATTTCATCAGGTTCGGATAGTCCTTGCGCCAGTCGATTTCGGGCAGGCGCAAATCGAGATAGCCCAGCGCGCAGCCGGCCGCGATATCGGACAGGTTGTACTGTTCTCCGCTGCACCAGCTTTTCGCGCCGAGATCGGCCGACATCGTCTTCAGCGCGCGTTTCACTTTCCCCTCCTGACGCGCGATCCATTCCGCGCTCCGCTGCTGCGGATCGGAGCGCCGCCGTTCGGCCACGATCGCCAGCGCGGCATCGGCGCAGCCGTCGGCCAGCGCCTCCCAGCGCCGTACCTGGATGCGGTGACGCACGTCTTCCGGAATCAGCCGCCCCACCGGGCTGGCACTGTCGAGATATTCAACGATGACGCGGGAATCGAACAGGAAGACTTCTTCATCAAGCACCAGAACGGGTATCTTGCCGAGCGGATTGTAATCCGCAACACGGCTGTCGGACCCATACGGAGAATCAACGACAAATTCGCAATCGAGATGTTTTTCGGCGAGGACGATCCGCGCCTTGCGGGTATAGGGACTCGTCGAAGTCCCGATCAGTTTCATGGGTGTGCCGCAACCTTGTTATAAAATCAGCAAATTATAATGGATAAGCAGAGTGTCTAGCGAAGCGTTTTCTATTTGTGCATAATGTAGACAAATGAACACGGAACCTTTCATATTGTTCACCCAGCCTGGGTGAAGCAGCTGTCTGAGGGCGAAAGAGTTTCTTTCGCGTAAAGGCGTCGCGTTCACCGTGGTGGACGTGGCCAATGACCCGGGCGGCCGCGAACGGCTGATGCGGCTTGGCGTGCGCAGCGTTCCTGTCGTGGCACAGGGCGAGCGCTATGTGTTCGCACAGGCGATCGAGGACGTTGCCGAGTTCGTCGGCATCGCCGCCGGCGAAGCGGGCCTGCGTCCCGACGCGCTGGTGGTAAAGTGGCTGACCGTGCTTGATGCCGCGCGCAGCGACATTGCACAGATTCCGGACGAGCGCATTGGCGAACGAGTCATTGACAATCGGGACCGTTCGATACGTGCGCTCGGCTATCACGTTTTCCGCATCGGCGAAGCGTTTCTCGAAACCGCCGACGGCGGGCTGGACTATGCGGATCAGACCGCGAACACACCGCCGCCCGATACGGTACGCAATGGCCGCGACATTGCCGACTATGGCGCCAAAGTTCGGGCGCGCATCGAACGCTGGTGGCAGACAACGGATGATCGCGATTGCACGGCTTCGTGCAACACCTACTACGGCAAACAGCCGCTGCACCGGCTGCTCGAACGTTCCGCCTGGCATTCGGCGCAGCACGTGCGCCAGACCATCGCGGTGCTCGAGCGCTTCGGCATCGAGCCGGCGGTTCGTCTCAGCAGCGAAGATCTCGCCGGATTGCCATTGCCGGAAGGCTTGTGGGAATAACGGCGCGGCCGTTCGATCGCGTCTCTTCCGCTTCCTGAGTTTTCCATTCGCGACGCATGCCGGCCCGCCGGAACGGCTGCGTGCCGTCCGTTTTTTGATATGACACCGTGATCGTCGCCACCGCCGGACACATCGACCATGGCAAGACCTGCCTGGTCAAGGCACTCACCGGGACCGACACCGACCGGCTGCCGGAAGAAAAAGCGCGCGGCATTTCGATCGATCTCGGTTTCGCGCACTGGCAATTGCCGGAGGGCGGCGTCATCAGCTTTGTCGACGTGCCGGGTCACGAGCGTTTCATCCGCAACATGGTCGCCGGCGTGTGCGGCATCGACTGCGCGCTGCTGGTGGTGGCGGCCGATGACGGCATCATGCCGCAGACGATCGAGCACGTCGGCATACTCGATCTGCTCGGCATCACGCGCGGCATCGCCGTCGTCACCAAGACCGACCGCGTCAACGCATCGGACGTGTCGCGCACCGTTGCCAATGTCACCGCGCTGCTCGCCGCCACCACGCTCGCCGGCGCGCCGGTGCTGGCGGCGTCCTCGGTCACCGGCGGCGGCATGGACGCCGTACGCGATCGGCTTCTGTCCGAAGCGCGTCACCTGCCGCTGCACGACACTGAAAACCGCCATTTCCGGCTTGCGATCGATCGCGCGTTCACCATCGCCGGCAGCGGTACCGTGGTCACCGGCACTGTTTTCGCCGGCCGCGTTGCGCCTGGCGACCGGCTGGTGGTCGCCCCCGGCGGCACCGCGGTACGGGTGCGCGGCGTGCAGGTTCATGGTTCGCCGGCACACAAAGTTTCGGCCGGCAGCCGCTGCGCGCTCAATCTCTCCGGCATCGATGCGGCTGCCGCGGGACGCGGCCACTGGGTGATCACCACCGCTCTCGATCATCCGACGCAACGTTTCGATACGCGCATCCGGGTGCTGGCCAGCGAGCGCCACCCACTGCGGCACTGGACGCCGGTTCATCTGCATCTGGCGGCCACGCACGTCACCGCGCGCATCGCGATCAGCCGCGGCGCCGCCATCGCGCCCGGCACGTCAGGCAGCGCACGAATCATCGCCGATGCGCCGCTGATGACCGTCGCCGGCGACCGCTTCATTGTGCGCGATCAGGCGGCGAGCCGCACGATCGGCGGCGGCATCGTGACCGATCCGTTCGTCGGTGGCACACGTGCCGCGCAGCCGGGCGTATCCGACCCGTCCGACCCGGCGGCGGCACTGCGCGCGCTGGCCGCAACCGGTGCTGCGGTCGATCTCGATCGCTTCGCGGCTACTTTCAATCTGACCCCTGCTGCGATCGATCGCCTCGCCGCAGCCGCCGATCTGGCAACCATCGCCGCCACGTCGCACATCGCCGTTGCGCGCAGCACACGGCATGAATTGCGGAACAACATCATTGCCGCCGTAGCGCGCTTTCACCAGCAACAGCCGCAGGCCGGCGGGATCGCGATTGCGTCGCTGCGGCGTGATTGCGCGCCGCATTTTTCCGCCGTGGTGTTCGGCGCGCTGTTGAACGAGCTGGCCGCCACGGGACAGATCAGGATTGCCGGCGCCACGGTCTGTCTGCCGGACCACGATACCACCGCCAATGCCGAAGACGAGCGACTGTGGCGGCTGATTCGGCCGCGGCTCGAGCGCGGCGGTTTTGCACCGCCGGACGTTGAAACACTCGCAGCACGGATCCGGCGCGACGCCGGCGCGGTGCGCGATTTTCTGCATCGCAAGGCCCGCAGCGGCGAACTCTTCAAGGTCGGTGACGATCGGTTTTACCTGCGCACAACACTGGCGCAGCTCGCTGCGCTGGCGCGGGCGCTGGCGCAGGCGAGCCCTGATCACATGTTCACCGCCGCGCAATTCCGCGATGCCGCGGCCATCGGGCGTACACTGGCGATCCGTATCCTCGAACTGCTCGACCGCCACGGCCTTACGCGGCGCGTCGGCGATGCGCGGCGCGTCGGCAAGGATTTCGTGCCGGTGTTCGGCGCTGCGCCCGTCGCGCCATCGCAACCGCAGCCGGTGCGTGACCGGCGCACGGTGCGGCCATGACATTTCAACGTGATATATTCGATGGCACCGGTCTTGCGCTGCAATGCGAACTGTTTCGGCTGCAGCCGGTCATAATTTCAAACAATTCATTCGTACCCCTATGACATTGAGCGGCAAACTTTTCCCGCCACGCGCCTGGCTTTCAATTCTTCTCCTCGCATTGTTCGGCAACGCGTTCGCCGCCAGCGCGGCGTCGCTGACCACACGCAACGGCCTGCCATCGCTCGCGCCCCTGGTCCAGCAGGTCACGCCCGCGGTCGTCAACATCTCGGTGATATCGCGCGTTCCGGTACAGCAGAATCCGCTGTTTCAGGACCCGTTTTTCCGGCGCTTCTTCAATCTGCCGGAACAGCCGCAAACGCGCCAGGAGCAGGCGGTCGGTTCGGGCGTCATCGTCGATGCACAGCACGGCTACGTGCTCACCAACAATCACGTGATCAAGAATGCGGAACGCATCACGGTCACGCTGAAGGACCGACGCCAGTTCCGGGCGAAGCTGATCGGCACCGATCCCGAAACCGACATCGCGGTGCTCAAGATCGACGCCGATCATCTCACCGCACTGCCCTTCGGCGACTCCGATCAGCTCAAGGTCGGCGACTACGTCGTCGCGATCGGTAATCCGTTCGGTCTGGGGCAAACAGTCACCGCCGGAATCGTCAGCGCGCTTGGCAGAAGCGGACTTCACATCGAGGGCTACGAGGATTTCATCCAGACCGACGCGTCGATCAATCCCGGCAACTCCGGCGGTGCGCTGGTCGATCTCGAAGGCAGGCTGATCGGCATCAACACCGCGATCGTCGGTCCCAGCGGCGGCAATGTCGGCATTGGATTCGCGATTCCGAGCAACATGGCGCATGCGGTGATGGAGCAGATCATCCGGCATGGCAAGGTCCGGCGCGGGGTCCTCGGCATCGAGGTGCAGAACCTGACGCCCGAGCTCGCCGAGGCGCTCGGCATCTCGGCCGCTTCGGGCGCGGTGATTACCAGCGTGGTGGCGGATTCGCCGGCCGCCAAAGCCGGCCTCAGGGCACGTGACGTGGTCGTCGCGATGAATGGACGCCCGATCGAAAGCAGCTCCGAACTGCGCAACCGGCTCGGCCTGACGCCGATCGGCCAGGAAGTGCAGTTTACGGTGATTCGCGACCACGCCCGTGAAACGGTCACCGCACGCATCGCGGCGCCGCCCAAGCCGGAGCAAACGAGCGGCCGCAAGGTGCCGCAACTGTCCGGACTCGAGGTCGCCGATCTCAAGCCCGGCAATCCGCTTTACGGCAAGGTAAAGGGCGCGCTTGCGGTCGCGGTGGACCGGAACAGCCAGGCATGGTTCTACGGCCTGCGGCCGGGCGACGTGATCTATGCCGTCAACCAGACCCGCGTCGAATCAGCATCACAATTGATCACCGCGCTGCGGCACACGGGGCATCATTTCTCGCTGCAGCTGGTGCGCGGGAATTTCCGCATTTCGATTTCGATCGGCTGAGAAACCCACGGTCGCGGGTTTCCCGATTGCTGCAAACGCGAAATACCGTCCGTGCTTGAGCAGGCACCGTTCCAGCCTGTATGCTTATCCCTTTGGCATCCGGGACGGCCCATGAAAATCAATACCAACGGCATCGAAATCGGTTATCGCATCGACGGCGATGATGACGACAACAGCAACAAGCCATGGCTTGTGATGAGCCATTCGCTGGCGTGCGATGGCTCGATGTGGGACGACCAGATCGACGCGCTGGCGTCACGCTTCAAAATATTGCGCTTCGATACCCGCGGCCACGGTCTGAGCAGCGCCCCGCCCGGACCGTACACGCTCGATCAACTTGCCGAGGACGTTCACGGACTGTTCACCGCACTGGACATCCGGCATGCGCATTTCGTCGGGTTGTCGATGGGCGGCATGATCGCGCAAACCTTCGCGCTCAAATATCCGGACGTGTTCCACAGCATGGTGCTCGCCGATACCACCAGCAGCTACGCGCCGGACATGGCAACGGTATGGGCGGCGCGGATCGAAGCGGCGCAGCGCAACGGCATGCCGTCGCTGGTCGAGCCGACACTCGTGCGTTGGTTCACCGAGCCGTTCCGCGTCGAGCACCCGTACACGATGCAGCGTATCGGCGCCGTGATCGCATCCACGCCGCTGGCCGGCTACGCCGGCTGCAGCCACGCCATTTCAAAGATCAACGTCACCCGGCGGCTGCACGAAATCCGCTGTCCGGTGCTGGTGATCGTCGGTGCCGAGGATCAGTCCACGCCGGTCGCGATGGCACGCGAAATTCATGAAGGCATTGCCGGGTCAAAGCTGGAAATCATTCCCGCAGCGGCGCATCTGTCGAACATCGAGCAGGCGGAGCGCTTCAACGATGTATTGACGGGGTTTCTGACACAGGTCGAGCACGACGCTCAAGCGGGAACCACCAGATAGTGCACCGAGAACCAGCCGTTGGCATCGGTCCATACCTGCCGCGGCTCGAAGCCGGCCGAGTGTGCCAATTGCTGAAACTCGTCCACCGTGTACTTGCAGGAATTTTCGGTGTGGATGGTTTCGCCGTTGCCGAATGCGAATGATTGCCCGCCTATCGCCACGCGCTGAGCCTTGAGACTCACCAGGTGCATCTCGACGCGTCCCGCAGCGGCGTTATAAAACGCATGGTGGCGGAACGCGTCGAGATCAAAATCCGCCTCCAGCTCGCGATTGATTCGCGCCAGTAAATTCAGATTGAACGCCGCCGTCACGCCGCGGCTGTCGTTGTAGGCGGCATTGAGAAGGCCCTCGTCTTTCTTGAGATCGACGCCGACCAGCATCGCGCCGCCCGGCCCGGCCAGCCGCGCGGCATTGCGCAAGAATTTGCCCGCGTCGGCAACACTCAGGTTGCCTATCGTCGATCCCGGAAAATAGATTGCGCGGCGCGCCGTGCGCAGGCCGTTCAGCGGCAGCTCGAGCGGGCAGGAATAATCCGCGCAGACGGCAATCACTTCCAATGCCGGATAGGCGGCCGCGAACTCTGCCGCGCTGGCTTCCAGCTGCTCGGCGGCGATGTCGATCGGCACATAGGCCGCCGGCCGCAGCGCGTCGATCAGCAGCCGTGTCTTGCGGCCGCTGCCGCTGCCGTACTCGATCAGCAGGCAGTTTTCGCCCAGCGCCCGCGCCATCTCGCCGCCGTGGCGGCGCATCAGGTCGAGTTCGGTGCGGGTCGGATAATATTCAGGTTGATCGCAGATTTCCTCGAACAGCCGGCTGCCGCGATCGTCGTAGAAATATTTGGGTGCGATGGCCTTGTCCGGCCGTGACAAACCGTCGATGATTTCGGCACGCATGCTGGCCGCTGCCGGACGGATATCGTGAAACGAAAGTCGTTGGGTGTGCGACGCCATGATTGCCCGTTGGTTGCCACGTTTCGATGCGACTCCGACGATGGCATCGCCGGGCCCGGCATCAGCCGAAAGGCTGATGCGCCGCGCTGGTTTCGATCCACTTCCTGATGCGGTTGGCATCACCGATCCGCGAATAACGTCCCCACGAATCGAGCAGCACAATGATAACAGGCCGCTCCGCGATCGCGGTCCGCATCACCAGGCAGCGCCCGGCCTCATTGGTGAATCCGGTCTTCGACAGCCCGATATGCCAGCGGCGGTTTTTCACCAGCGTGTTGGAGTTGTGATACTCCAAAGTGCGGCCGCCCGCAACCTCCACTTCACGCGCGGTGGTCGTCGTGAACTGGCGGATCAGCGCATAGTGGTAGGCCGCTTCCACCATTTTCACCAGATCCTGCGCGGTGGAAACGTTGTGGCTGTTGAGCCCGGTCGGCTCGACGAAGTGGGTGTTCCACATGCCGAGCGACGCCGCCTTGCGGTTCATCGCCGCGACGAAAGCCGACGTTCCGCCGGGAAACGTGGTGCGGCCCAGTGCCGCCGCGGCGCGGTTCTCCGATGCCATCAGCGCCAACCGCAGCATGTCGTAGCGGCTCAGCACGGTGCCGACCCGCAGACGCGAGCGCGAATGCTTCAGTTCGTCCTTGTCGGCATCGATGATCGTGATCTTCTGATCGAGCGCCGGGTGCGCATCGAGCATCACCATCGCCGTCATCAGCTTGGTGATCGATGCAATCGGCATGATGTTGTCGACGTTCTTCGAATACAGTACGCGGCCGGCATCCTGGTCGATCACCAGCGCCGCCGACGAACGCAGCGTGAGCTTCACCGCCCGCGCGACGTGACCGAGGTTGATCTCGGACTTTTTGCCATGATGATGATGCGACCGGGCTGTCCGCGCAGCCGTATGCCGGACCCGCTTGTGCCGTGCCGCGGCCTTCTTCTTCGACACCTGTCTGACACGGGACTTGCTCGCGTGCTGGCGGCTGCCGGACGCGTGCGCGCGCGCCTTTTTCTCCGGCTTGTGGGCCGCCGCCGAGTCCGCGGTGGCGGAAGTCGATGCATCGGTGTTCGCGGAATGCGCGAACGCCGCCGTCGCGTATAACAACGCCGCCACCACCATCAGCCATTTCAGCATTCCAGCCCTCCTGCAACAGATACCGCGACGCGCTTATTGCGTTATGGAGGGCATAAAAATACCAAAAATCCTATAGTAATGGAAGTCTCTTGAACCAAAAATTTAACAATTTGCCGTAACTCGGCACGGCCGGAGCCGGCCCGGGCGGCACGAGATCAGCCGGCCATCGCTTCCAGCGCCGTGCCGCCGGACCTTTGTTCGCGCTGCTGCAGCCGCCACATGCGGGCGTAGAGACCGCCGCGCGCGAGCAGCATGGCGTGCGTGCCGCGCTCGACGATACGGCCGGCCTCCATCACCAGTATCTCGTCGGCGTCGACCACGGTCGACAGCCGGTGCGCGATCACCAGCGTGGTGCGGCTTGCGGCGATGCGCGCAAGCTCGGCCTGGATCGCCTTCTCCGAGCGGGAATCGAGCGCCGACGTCGCCTCATCGAAGATCAGGATGCGCGGATTTTTCAGCAGCGCCCGTGCAATTGCAACCCGCTGCTTCTCGCCGCCGGAAAGCTTCAGCCCGCGTTCGCCGACACGCGTCTGATAGCCATCGGGCAGGCTCGCGATGAAATCATGGATGTGCGCGGCACGCGCCGCCGCAATCACGTCATCGCGCACGGCATCGATGCGTCCGTACGCGATGTTGTAGTAAATCGTGTCGTTGAACAGCACCGTATCCTGCGGCACGATGCCGATCGCCGCGCGCAGGCTTTCCTGCGTGACGCTGCGAATGTCCTGTCCATTCACCAGAATACGGCCGCCGGACACGTCGTAAAACCGAAACAGCAACCGCGCCAGCGTCGACTTGCCGGCGCCGCTTCTGCCGACCACGGCGACGCTGCGGCCATCCGCGATCGCGAACGACACATCGTGCAGGATCGGCCGCTGGCTGTCGTACGCGAAATCGACGTGCTCGAACTGCACGTTGGCACCGCCCGCCGCCAGCGCGACCGCATCCGGTGCGTCACGCACCTCGGTGTTTTCCGCCAGCAGCCGGAACATGCGGTCCATGTCGGCGAGCGCCTGCTTGATTTCGCGGTACACCACACCCAGGAAATTGAGCGGCGCGTAAAGCTGGATCAGGAACGCATTGACCAGCACCAGGTCACCCAGCGTCATCGTGCCGTTGACCACACCGTCCGTGGCGCACCACATGATCGCCGTCACGCCGGCCGCGATGATCGCGCTCTGGCCGACGTTGAGCGCGGCGAGCGACGTCTGCGAGCGCACCGCCGCGCCCTCCCAGCGCGCCAGGCTTTCATCATAGCGCTGCGCCTCGAAGCCTTCGTTCGCGAAGTACTTGACGGTTTCGTAGTTGAGCAGGCTGTCGATCGCGCGGCTGTTGGCCTGCGTATCGAGCTCGTTCATCTCGCGCCGGAAACGCGTGCGCCATTCGGTGACGCCGACGGTAAATGCGATGTAGACGCCCAGGGTCACGACCGTGACCGCGGCGAACACGATCGCGTAGCGCGTGAGCAGAATGCCCAGCACCAGCGCGATTTCGATCAGCGTCGGCAGGATGCTGTAGAGCGTGAAGCTCACCAGGCTGCCGATGCCGCGCGTGCCACGCTCGATGTCGCGCGACACGCCGCCGGTCTGGCGCTCCAGGTGAAAGCGCAGCGCCAGACCGTGCAGATGGCGAAACACCCTGAGTGCAACGCGCCGCGCCGTGCGCTGCGTCACGCGTGCGAACACCGCCTCGCGCAACTGGGTGAACAGCGCAGTCGAAAAACGCAGCCCGCCATACGCCAGCAGCAGCGTCGCCGGCACCGCGACCAGCGCATGCCCGGGCGTCAGCGCATCCACCAGCGCCTTCATCACCAGCGGTACGCCGACGTTCGCCAGCTTTGCGGCCACCATGCAGCCGAGCGCAAACGCGACACGGCCGCGATAGGGTTTGAAATAGGGCAACAGCGCCAGCAGCGCGCGCCACTCGTTGCGCCGTACGGCGTGATCCGCGAAGCCAGTGTCCCGGCGCATGGTCATGAGCAAAACGACGCACGACGACGGCAGATCAATGTCAACCGCCTTTCCGTGCTTCCTTGTTCTGAACGCCGGCCGCCACGATGAAGCGCATCATAACAGCGCCAGCGTCGACGTCAGTACCGCGTGATCGGAGATGCGCGCCCAGCCGCGGCCGTGATGCACCTGCGCGCGCCGCACGCCGAACCCCCGGACATAGATACGATCGAGCCGGAACAGCGGCAGCGCCGCCGGAAAACTTCTCGCCGACTCGCCGCTCACCAGTTCGAACACTTCGCGCACATTGAGCAGCCGCATCAGGTCATAACCGGCCCGGCCGCGCCAATCGTTGAAGTCGCCGGCCACGATCAGCGGCGCATCCGGCGGGATCCATTGCTCGATGTGGCGGCGCAGCGCCGCCAGCTGCCGCTCGCGGCCCCGTCCCAGCAGCGCGAAATGCACGCACACGCAATGCAGCCGCCGCGTCCAGTCCGCAATCTCGATCTCGCAATGAAGCAGCCCGCGCCGCTCGAAGCGGTACGCGGAAACGTCATAGTTGTGCCACGAAACGATCGGAAACCGGCTGAGCACCGCGTTGCCGTGATGCCCGCCGTTGTACACCGCGTTCTTGCCGTAGGCGTAATCGCTCCAGATGGTGTCGGCCAGGAATTCGTATTGCGGCTGCGGCGGCCAGTCCTCGTAGCGTAGCGCGTGCGTCTCGTGGCTGCCCAGCACTTCCTGCAGAAACACCACGTCGGCGTCGAGTCCGCGCAGGCGCTCGCGCAGCTCGTGAATCGCCATGCGGCGGTTGAACGCCGAGAAGCCCTTGTGAATGTTATAGGTTGCGATCTTGAGAGCTTTGGTCATGGATGCGCCAATTCGCCTTTGTTCGCCCTGGCATGAAACCGGACGCCATGGGCGATATTACTTGCGAGCGGGACATTCCCGCTGCGAGACGTACGGGCAGCAAGGAAAAGCGTCCGACGACAGGTGTGCGGGCACGCCGCTGTCGGAAGGCTCCGATCAAACCACCTGCAGCATCCGGTCGAGCGCCACCCGCGCCAGTTCCGCCTCGCGTGGCGGCACCACAATGCGGTTGACGATCTTGCCTTCGACCAGACTCTCCAGCGTCCACGCCAGGTGCTGCGGGTCGATGCGCGCCATCGTCGAGCACATGCACACCGTCGGCGCCATGAACTGGATGATCTTGCCCGCGGGCAGCAGTTCTTCCGCCAGCCGGTTGACAAGGTTCAGTTCGGTGCCGACCAGCCAGCGCGTATCCGGTGCGCCGCTTTTGATGGTGCGGATGATGTAGTCGGTGGAGCCGACATAATCCGCGATCCGGCACACATCGAAGTTGCACTCCGGGTGACAGATCACGATCCCGTCCGGATGCTGCTCGCGAAAGCGCCGCACGTGGCTTGCCTGGAACATCTGGTGCACCGAGCAGTGGCCTTTCCACAGCAGAATCTTCGCGCGCCGGATCTGCTCCGGCGTGAGTCCGCCCATCGGCTCATCGGGATCCCACACCTGCATCGCGTCAAGCGGCACACCGAGCTGGTGCCCGCTCCAGCGCCCAAGATGCTGATCGGGGAAAAACAACGCCTTCTCGCGCCGCGCGAAGCACCACTCGAGTACCTGGCGCGCGTTGGTCGACGTGCACACGATGCCGCCGTGCTCGCCGCAGAACGCCTTCAGATCGGCCGCCGAATTGATGTACGTGACCGGTGTGAACGTGGTGTCGGCATCGGCCACTTCCGACAGCTCGCGCCACGCGCGCTCCACTTTCGGCAGGCTGGCCATGTCGGCCATCGAGCAGCCGGCATTCATGTCGGGCAGAATCGCAATCTGCTCCGGCTTGGACAGGATGTCGGCGACCTCCGCCATGAAATGCACGCCGCAGAACACGATATGATCGGCATCGGTTTGCGACGCCAGCCGCGACAACTGCAACGAATCGCCGGTGAGGTCGGCATGGCGGTAAACATCGGCGCGCTGGTAATGGTGGCCGAGAATCACCGCGCGCCTGCCAAGCTTTTTCCTGGCGGCGACGATGCGCGCCTCACAGTCTTCATCCGCCAGCGGCTTGAACCGGTCGAAGGTGACGCTCATTTCCATCCTGATTCCCTGCTTCCGTGCAAAACCAATATCGAATTCGAATTTACCATAATTTGAGACAGAAAAAATTGAACCCGGTTGCCCG
>DASSON010000031.1:0-3956 GCA_035700525.1 Burkholderiales bacterium | reverse complement strand
CTGGCCGTCCTTGATGTCCCAGATGTCGTACGGCGTGATCACGTCGCCGTTCTTGTCGAAATCGTCGGGACCGGCGGCGCCGGTGAAGTTGATGTCCTTGCCGGCCTTGATCAGCTGCAGCGCCTTGGTCACGCCATCCTGCGTGCCGCCGATGACCTCCTCGCCGCCCGGATTGGCGACACTGCGCAACTGGGCGCGGATCACCGAGCCGGTGATCGAGTTGGCGTCGGTGATGTGCCCCTTCACGATCGCCTGCGCCAGCGCCAGCCCGATCAGCACCGCCGCGTCATAGGCCGGCGCCGTGAACGGCGGGATGCGGGTGCGGTGGAACTGATCCGCGTAATTCTGCTTGAAACCCTTGTAGGCCGGCGCGTCGACGTCTTCGCCAGGCGCGGTGCCGAGTGTGCCGTTCAGCGTCTGCGCGCCCACCGCCTTCAGCACGTCGTCCGACTTGTTGCCGTCGGTGAGCTGCCATTTCGTGAAGTTGAAGATGTCGCGCGATTCCTTCAGGATCACCGCGCTGTGTGACGGGTAGCTCGGCAGGAACAGCAATTCCGGCTTGCCCTTCAGCGCGGTCGCGAGCTCGGCCTTGTAGGTCGCCTGCACTTCTTCCGGATGCGGCACTTGCGCCAGAATCTTGCCGCCGCGCTTTTCGAACGATTTCGCGAATGCGTTCGACAGGCCCTGGCCGTACGGATTGTTGATGTAAACGCTGGCGGCGGTCTTGAATTTGTAATCCTTGATGATCTCGCCGGTGGCGAGCTGCGCCGCCACCACGCCTTGCAACGCGTCCGACGCGGTGGTGCGGAACAGCAGGTCGGCCTTCTGGTCTGCGGGCAGCACGCTGATCAGCGGTGAGGTCGCGCCGTTGTCGATCTGCAGCACGCCGGCCGGCAGCGCAACCGACGTCGCGACCGCCACCGTGACGCCGCTCGACCAGCCGCCGATGATCGCGACCACGCCGTCGGCCTCGACCAGCTTGCGCGCTGCAGCGATACCGGGCGTCGGCAGCGTATTGGTGTCGACGGTGATCAGCTGCTTGATGATCGGGCCGCCCAGCACTTCCTGCGCCGCCTTGTTGACCTGGTTTACGCCGAGCTGCGCGGCATCCTTGTAGAACGGTCCGAATTCGGCGGCAGAACCGGTGAACGGCGCGATCTGGCCGACGTTGACGGCCGGCGGGGCTGCGGCGTAGGCACGGCGAAACGGAACCGTGCTGCCCAGCACGGCCGCGCCTCCTGCGGCTCCAACGGACAAAAGAAATTTGCGGCGGCTGGTGGGCTTTGAACTGCGGTCGGTCATGGTTTTTCTCCTTGGGTGCCGCGTCCTCACGTACCGGTTTCGTGAAGCGTGGCATCAGTCGCGCGCCGCGGGGCCGCCTGAACGGCGGGCTGCGTCTTTTTGTTCCGGCCACAGCAGGTATTTGCTGACGTGCCTCGCGGCGATCCTTGCACAGCTTCATGCCGTCGATGGTGCCGCGGCGGATCGCGTTTCCGCAGCCGCGCGGCCGGCCTTCGGCGTCGCTACATTACAGCCCTGATCGCGGGGGCCGTCAAGCCAGCGTCATCTGCCGGCCGGCAGGCCTCGATGATGCCACCGCCCAGGCAGACGCGGCTTTCGTAGAGGACCAGCGACTGCCCCGGCGTCACCGCCCATTGTGGTTCGGCGAACTCGACGTTACAGCCTTTTTCGTCGACGCGGGCAATCACACACGGCGCGTCCGGCTGGCGGTAGCGCGTCTTCGCGCTGTACACCCATTGCGTGTGTGGTGCGCTGCCGCTGATCCAGTGCAGATCGGCAGCCTGCAGGCTGCGGCTCAGCAGCGCCGGATGATCGTGGCCCTGGACCACGATCAGGCGGTTGCGGGTGAGGTCCTTGCCGGCGACGTACCACGGCGCGCCGCCGCCGTTCGCGCGACCGCCGATACCCAGACCCTGGCGCTGTCCGATGGTGTGGTACATCAGGCCGGTGTGGCGGCCGATCACCGCGCCGTCCGGCGTGCAGATGTCGCCGGGATCGGCCGGCAGATAGCGGTTCAGGAATTCACGGAACGGCCGTTCGCCGATGAAGCAGATGCCGGTCGAATCCTTCTTGTCATGGTTCGGCAGGCCCGCCGTGCGGGCGATTTCGCGCACGTCACGCTTGTAAAGCTTTCCCAGCGGAAACAGCGTCTTCGACAACTGCTGCTGGTTGAGCCGGTAGAGAAAATAGCTCTGGTCCTTGGTACCGTCCTCGGCCTTCAGCAGCTGGTGCAGGCCGTCGATTTCGCGCACCTGTGCGTAATGTCCGGTCGCGATATAGTCCGCGCCCAGCTTCAGCGCGTGATCGAGAAACGCGCGGAACTTGATTTCGGCGTTGCACAGCACGTCGGGGTTGGGCGTGCGGCCGGCCCGGTATTCACGCAGAAACTCGCTGAACACGCGGTCGCGGTATTCGGCCGAGAAATTGACGGAATCGACATCGATGCCGATGCGGTCGGCGACCGACACCGCGTCGATCAGGTCCTGGCGCGAGCTGCAGTACTGGTCGTCATCGTCGTCCTCCCAGTTCTTCATGAACAGCCCCGACACGCGGTAGCCCTGCTGCTTCAGCAGCAGCGCTGCCACCGACGAATCGACGCCGCCGGACAGGCCGACGATCACGTGTGGAGGATGGCGCATGGGTCAGTCGAAATGGGTCAGCAGATCGAGCGGATAGCGGCGCCCGGCGAGATAGTCTTCCATGCAGCGTATCACCAGCGGCGTGCGATGGCGCGTGGCGCCGGCACGGATCTCGTCCGGTGTCAGCCACACGGCGCGCACGATGCCGTCATCCAGTACGCGGCCAGGTTCGTGACCCGCGGCTTCGCCGCAGAACGCAAAGCGCAGATAAGTCATGTTTTTCGGCGCAAAACGGTAGCGGTAGATGCCGACCAGCGCTTGTGGCGTGAAATGGTACGCACTTTCCTCGAGCGTCTCGCGCCGCGTCGCTGCGATCAGCGATTCGTCCGGCTCCCAGTGCCCCGCCGGCTGGTTGAAACGCAGTCCGTCGTCGGTTTCTTCCTCGACCAGCAGAAAGCGGCCGTCGCGCTCGATCACGGCGGCGACCGTGACATCGGGTTTCCAGATCATTTCCGGCGACACTGCAAAAGATGGAATTTTACCCGAAGCGGGCGGCTTCGAGACCGCGCATCGCGCAGGCAACAAAAAAGGCGGGGAGGTCCCCGCCTTTTTTGAAGTGCTGCCGGGTTATTTCTGTTCGGTTTTCTTCTTGCTGTGGCTCATTTTCTTGTGATGGTGTTTCTTGGACGACTTCTTGTGCGTCTTGTGCGTGGTGGCACTTTGTGCGGGCGCAGCCGGCTCGGCGGCGACTGCGGCAAACGTGGTGGCGGCGAACGCCGCGGCAATCAACAGCGACAGCAGCTTTCTCATCTTTCGTTCCTTTGCAAATGGATGATGGGTGTGTTCAAGAGACACGCCAAACCTTATGTCTCGCATCGACTAACGTGCGATGCGCAAATCGGTTGACAGATCGTCAGGCGCATCCGTACGCATGCCCGGCGCTACCCTGGACCACCGTCCAGTGGCTCAGCCGACGGTTTCCGCAATCTTCGCCGAAGCCAGCGTCCGGGTCAGCCAGTCGTAACCGGGCAGCGTGAGAAATTCCACGTAATCGTCGTCGGTGGTGATTCGGTCGAACAGCTTCGCGGCTTCTTCGTAGCGGCCATTGGCGAATTGGTCGCCGAGCAGTGTCCTGATCTTCGCCAGCTCTTCCGGCAACAGGCTGCGGAACAGCTCGCGGGTCACTTTGCGGCCGTCGTCCAGCACGCCCTTCGGGCTGCGCATCCATTGCCAGATCTGCGAGCGCGAGATTTCGGCGGTGGCGGCATCCTCCATCAGATTGAACACCGGCACGCAGCCGTTGCCGGCGAGCCAGGAGCCGATGTACTGGATGCCGACGCTGATGTTGTTGCGCAG
>DASSON010000030.1:0-3799 GCA_035700525.1 Burkholderiales bacterium | reverse complement strand
GTAGAGCCATATTCCGGGCGACGAGAATGCGGGCCGGAAGCCACGCCTCAGTCCCAGCGTATCGCCGTAGAATTTCTCGACGGCCGGAAGATCGCGCATCGAGCAGCGAATATTCACGTGAAGAAAACCGCCAAGCTTCATCGGTTGCTCCTGATATTCAGTTTCGGATGATAGATCAATTTCGGCCGTCTGTTGCGATTGTCGGCGCAGCCGTATTACGCAGATGTCCCGGCGAGCCGGTATACTGGAGATATGGGACTGACGCCGTTCGTGATCGGTCTGTACGTGGCCACGGCGCTGGCCGCGCTGGTGGCCATTGCGCATGGTGTCGGAGCACGCCGCCGCTGGCGCGAACGCCGGCATTTCGCGGCCGGCTATCGCGGCTTGTGGAGCGGGATTTTCGTGCTGCTGACGCTGGTCCTCGGGGTGTCGGGGACGGCGCTGCTGGGCTGGCACCGGCTGACCACCGAAGCGCCGGTGGCCACATTGAACACGCGCGAACTCGGCCCGCAGCACTACGCAGTGGTGCTGACGCTGCCTGACGGCCATACGCGCCGTACGGAACTTGCCGGCGACCAGTGGCAGCTCGACGCGCGCGTCATCAAGTTTTCGCCGAAGGCGGTGGTGCTTGGCGCACCGCCGCTGTACCGCCTCGATCGTCTCAGCGGCCGCTACCAGGACATTGCGCAGGAAAAAACCGCGAATCATGGCGCAATCGATCTCGCGTCCAACAGCCCGGTCGACCTGTGGAACCTGAAACGCCGCTTCCCCGACTGGCTGCCGTGGGTCAACGCCGATTACGGCAGCGGCGCCTATCTGCCGCTGGTGGACGGCGGCACTTTCGCGATCACGCTGGCGCCGACTGGCGGCCTGGTGGCGCGGCCGGCCGATGAGGTGACGGCGGCGAAGCTTCATGCGAAAGGGTGGTGAAGATCGTCAAATACCACTCGATCATGCGACGTTCTCCTCGTTTGGCAATGGCCCGTTTCACGCGTTTTTGGCGAACAGCGCTACGTCCGGCAGTCGTCCGAAATGCGTATCGCAAGTAAGCAGTTCCGCGTTCCGGTGCCGCGCCGTTGCATAGACGATGGCGTCGGCGGTGGCGAGCTTGTGTTCGCGGTGCAGGTCTGCCGCAAGCAGAGCGATGGTTGTATCCAGAGGCACGACGATGCACTTTTGCGTATAGGCGATCACCTGGTCGGCTTGTTCTTCACCAACCTCGCGTACCAGCCATTTCGACAGTTCGAGCTGCACAATGGTTGGTACGATGCACTGTTGCTTGTTCGGCAACTGTTTACTCAGCTTCTTGCCGAGTGCACTGCCGGAGAGCCATTCGATCCAGGCCGACGTGTCGACGACGCGCAACGGCGCCGCCATCAGTAGCGGTCCTTGCGGTCGCGGTAGTTATCCTTGTGTGCGCCCTTGGCGATGCCTGCCAACTGGTCCAACTCGGGTACCGGCATCACCAGCACACCCTTGCCCTTGGGGATGAACACGAATTCCTGCCCGGCTTTCCAACGCTGCTCCACGCGAACGGCCTTGGGAATGGAAATCTGGAACTTGCTGGACAGAGTGGCGGTGCTGGACATTGTCGTACTCCGATAACATCGATACAGATATTGTAAGAATACACTTTTTCACACTCTGCGGCCAGTTGCTGAGTCCGGTCACGCAACCCGGCATTCGGCAATCTCCGCTCAAGAATTGCGCTCGCTGCAACAGGCAGCAATGCTATCCTACGCGCATAATTATCCGTACAACGGTGACTTCGTTCATATCGAATGCAACCGCAGGGAGATCGAATGAAAGATAGGAGCCTCTGGTTCGCGATTGTCATCATGCTGTTGTTCGCATGCCGCGCATTCGCTGCCAATGCTCCGACTGTCGAATCCTTCACGCCGCAGGGTACGGCGAAGAGCGTCCATCAGGTGAAGGCGCGCTTTTCGGCTCCGATGGTTTCATTCGGCGATCCGCGCGCCGCCGCACCGTTCGATGTCGACTGTGCAAAAGGCAGCGGACTGTGGGTCGATGAACGCGACTGGGTATACGACTTCGAGCGCGATTTGCCGGGTGGCGTCGAATGCAGGTTCACGCTGAAGCCGGGGCTCAAGACGCTTGACGGTGAAACGGTCGACGGCACGCGGCAGTTCGCGTTTTCGACTGGCGGGCCGGCGATCATCGAATCGCGGCCAGGAAGCGGTGCAACGATCAGCGAGGACCAGGTGTTCGTGCTGGCGCTCGATGCGCCGGCGACCACCGATTCGATTGTGCAGCACGCGTTCTGCGAAACGCCCGCTTCCAGCCAGCGCATCGGCGTGCGGCTGATCACGGGCGAACAGCGGCGGGCGATTCTCGACACGCAACGCTATTTTCTCGAATCCTATCTGCGCCGCACCGGCGGCGAGCACGACAACGGCAGCGCCGCCTCGAAAAAGCAGATGCAGGCGTTGCGCGATGGTGCGCAGTCGCCGATCGTGGTGCTGCAGTGCCGGTTGCGGTTTCCGGCCGAGGCGGCGGTGCGGCTGGTGTGGGAGCGCGGCGTCACGTCACTGTCCGGCGTCGCGACCGTGAAGGATCATGTACTGTCGTTCAAGACACGCCCGGCGTTTCGCGCCACGTTCACCTGCAGCCGCGCGAACAAGGATGCGCAATGCACGCCGGTGCTGCCGATGCATCTCGATTTCAGTGCGCCGGTCGCGCGCGCGGCGGCACAGCAGATCCGGCTCGAAGGTTCCGACGGCAAGACCTATTCACCGAAGATCGCCGACACGAAGGCGGATTACGTGTCGCGCGTGCAGTTCGCCGGCCCGTTTCCCGAACATGCTAGCTTCAAGCTGGTCGTGCCGCATGACATCGAAGACGATGCGGGCCGCATGCTGGCCAATGCCGACAGCTTTCCGCTGACGGTACGTACCGATCAGGATCCGCCGCTGGCGAAATTCGCCGCCGATTTCGGAATCATCGAATTGAAGGCCGGCGCGCTGCTGCCGGTGACGCTGCGCAATCTCGAGCCGGAGGTGAAGGCCGGCTTGCACGCCGTACAACCCGATGCCGCAAAAACCGATCTGCAGGCGCCGATTCCGGGCCGCGTGCTGAGAGCCGATTCGACCTATGCGGCCGACATCGTCAGCTGGCTCAAGCGCATACGCGAAGTCCAGCGCAACGTCTGGGAAAACGTCAAGGGCAAGGGCCGTGTGTTGAAATACCGCCGCGGTTCGCGATCAGTGTTTGGTGCGGACAATCATCCGCACCGCTTCGATCTGCCGCTGGCCGACGCTGGCAAGGCGTTCGAAGTGGTCGGCATTCCGCTGAAAAATCCCGGCTTCTATGTGGTGGAGCTGGCCAGTCCCAAGCTCGGCGCGTCGCTGCTGGGCAAGCGCAAGCCGTATTACGTGCAGAGCGCGGCGCTGGTGACCAATCTGTCGGCGCACCTCAAGCTCGGACGCGAATCATCGCTGGTGTGGGTGACGGCACTCGACAGCGGCCAGCCGGTCGCCGATGCCGCCGTCGATGTGCTTGACTGTGACGGCAAAAGCTACTGGCACGGCGTGACCGACGCCGACGGCATTGCGCGCATCGATCACGCGCTGCCGCAGACCGATGCGCTGCCGGCCTGCGTGGAGCAATACGACCGGCAGTACATCGTCACCGCGCGTGCCGGCGATGACATGACCTTCGTAATGTCAGAATGGAATGAAGGCATCCAGCCGTGGCGCTTCAATCTGCCGCAGGGCTCGTACCAGGGGCCGACCATCGCGACCACTGTGTTTGACCGCAGCCTGCTGCGCGCCGGCGAGAC
>DASSON010000029.1:0-10267 GCA_035700525.1 Burkholderiales bacterium | reverse complement strand
GCGCTGGAACAGCGCGTTGCCGGCATTCTCAAGGCCGGCAAGCTGGCCCCGGATGCGATCACGCTCGATAGCGGCACCAATACCGTGCGCGCCCGCTTCAGCAATACCGATATCCAGCTCAAGGCCAAGGACCTGATCACTTCGAAGCTCGGTGACGACTACGTGGTGGCGTTGAACCTGGTTTCGCAATCGCCGCGCTGGCTGCAGGCGATCGGCGCGCTGCCGATGTATCTCGGGCTCGATCTGCGCGGCGGCGTTTATTTCCTGATGCAGGTCGACATGAACGCGGCGCTCACCAAGAAGCTCGACAGCTACGTTGGTGACATCCGCACCAACCTGCGCGATCAGCGGGTTCAATATACCCACGTTGATAGAGAGGGTGATACGGTCGTCGTGCATCTGCGCAACGCCGCGGCGCGCGAGAAGGCGATGGCGGACATCGGCAAGAACATGCCCGACCTGACGCTGAAGACCGAGGAATCGGGCGCCGACAACCTGATCATCGCGACGCTCAGCAAGCAGTCGCAGAGCCGTACCGAGGAACTGGCGCTGCAGCAGAACATCACCACGCTGCGCAACCGCGTGAATGAGCTCGGCGTCGCCGAGCCGATCATCCAGCAGCAGGGATTGAACCGGGTGGTGGTGCAATTGCCGGGCGTTCAGGACACCGCGCGCGCCAAGGAAATCCTGGGCCGCACTGCGACACTCGAAGTCCACATGGTCGACGAGGATCACTCGGATCCGGCGTCGCTGGCAGCGGCGGTCAAGGGACAGGTTCCGTTCGGCGATTCGCTGTATTACAACCGCAGCGGCCAGCCGCTGCTGGTCAAGAAGCAGGTGATCCTGACCGGCGACCGCATCAACGACGCGCAGCCCGGCTTCGACCCGCAGACCGGGCAGCCGGCGGTACACGTCAATCTCGACGGTACCGGCGCGCGCATTTTCGGACGCGTCACCCGCGACAACGTCGGCAAGCGCATGGCGATCGTCCTGTTCGATCAGGGCAAGGGCGAGGTGGTCACGGCGCCGGTGATCCAGCAGGAGATCGACGGCGGACGGGTGCAGATCAGTGGCCACATGAACACCCGTGAGGCGAACGACATTGCATTGCTGTTGCGCGCGGGCGCGCTGGCGGCGCCGATGAACATCGTCGAGGAACGCACCGTCGGCCCCAGCCTGGGCGCCAAGAACATCAGCGTCGGCTTTCACTCGACGTGGATTGGTTTCTCGGCAATCGCCGTATTCATCATTTCCTACTACGTGCTGTTCGGTGCGATTTCGATCACCGCGCTGGCGATCAACGTGCTGCTGCTGATTGCGCTGCTGTCGATGCTGCAGGCAACGCTGACGCTGCCGGGGATGGCCGGCATCGCGCTCACCGTCGGCATGGCGATCGACGCGAACGTGCTGATCAACGAGCGCGTGCGCGAGGAATTGCGCGCCGGCATGACGCCGCAGGCGGCGATCAGCGCCGGCTACGAGCACGCGTGGCGCACCATTCTCGACTGCAACATCACCACGCTGATCGCCGGCATTGCGCTGTTTGCGTTCGGTTCGGGGCCGGTCAAGGGATTCGCGGTGGTGCTGTGCCTCGGGCTGCTGACGTCGATGTTCAGCGCAGTGATGGTGTCGCGCGGCATCGTGAATTACGTTTATGGGCGCAGGCGCCGGCTGGAGAGGATTTCGATCGGACAGATCTGGCGCCCCGAAACCGTTGCCGCGGGCGGCAAGCGGGGCGCGAAGTCCGTTGCCGCGCCGGCGGCCGCAACCCGGACCCATGCGGCGCCTTCGACATCCGGACGCAAGGACAAGACCGGCGGCGTCGGCAGCAAGGCGTAAGACCGGCCAAGCGGACGATCACGGAAAGAAGTCATGGAATTTTTCAGAATCAAGCACGACATCCCGTTCATGCGCTATGCGCATGTCTTCAACGTGATTTCGCTGGTGCTGTTCATCGCCGCAGTGGCGTCGCTGGCGACCCGCGGTTTGAACTTCGGGGTCGATTTCACCGGCGGCACCGTGATGCAGGTGCATTATCAGGGCGCCGCCAATCTCGAAAAAATCCGCAGCGACCTGGCGCAGCTCGGCTTCCCGGATGCCGGCGTGCAGAATTTCGGCACCACCCGCGACGTGCTGATCCGCCTCGCGGTCAAGCCCGGCCAGTCGAGTGCGCAACTTTCCGAAACGGTGATGAAGACGCTCTCGAAAAGCGATCCCACCGTCGAGAAGCGCAGCGTGGAATTCATCGGGCCGCAGGTCGGCAACGAACTGTTCCGCAATGGCGCGTTCGCGATATTGTTCGTGTCGATCGGCATCGTGGTGTATCTGTGGTTCCGCTTCGAATGGAAGTTCGGGGTCGCGGCGATCATCGCCAACCTGCATGACGTGGTGATCATCCTGGGTTTCTTCTCGTGGTTCCAGTGGGATTTCTCGCTGACCGTGCTGGCGGCGGTGCTGGCGATTCTCGGCTATTCGGTCAACGAATCGGTGGTAGTGTTCGACCGGGTGCGGGAGAACTTCCGGAAGATGCGCCGCACCTCGGTGCCGGACATCATCAACAACGCGATCACGCGCACCATGTCGCGCACCATCATCACGCACGGATCGACACAGCTGATGGTGTGCTCGATGCTGATTTTCGGCGGCGAGACACTGCATTACTTTGCGCTCGCACTCACCATCGGCATCTGCTTCAGCATCTATTCGTCGGTGCTGGTGTCGAGTCCGCTGGTGATGTATTTCGGCATCAAGCGTGAAGACCTGGTCAAGACCGAAAGAAAGTCGACCGAAGCCGTTGTGTAAGCGCGGCAGCCAGCACGGGCGGGACGGCGGCATGATACCGTGCCCGTTCGCGTTCAGCGGCCTTTTCGATGCCACGCGTGGCCGCCGCACGTGGAACTGATCACCTCCTTTTTTGGCGTTCTGCTGCACCTGGACCAGCACCTGCAGACGCTGGCCGCGCACTACGGCGGTTGGATCTACGCCATCCTGTTTCTGATCATCTTCTGCGAAACCGGCCTCGTGGTTACGCCGTTTCTGCCGGGTGATTCACTACTCTTCGTATCCGGCACAGTGGCCGCGGCCGGTGTACTCGATGTCCACGTCCTCGCGATTCTGCTGCTGCTGGCAGCGGTGCTCGGCGACAGCCTGAATTACGCGATCGGCCGCTATCTGGGGCCGAAGGTGTTTCATTTCGAAGGTTCGCGTTTTTTCAACCCGGAACACCTGCGGCGCGCGCATGCGTTCTATGAGCGCCACGGCGGCAAGACCATCGTGCTGGCGCGCTTCATTCCGATCATTCGCACCTATGCGCCGTTCGTCGCCGGCGTCGGCGCGATGACGTACCGCCGCTTCATCGCATGGAACGTCGGCGGGGCGGTGCTGTGGGTCGGACTGGTGCTCTACGCCGGCTATTTCTTCGGCAACATCCCGCTGGTCCGGCAGAACCTGTCGTGGGTGATCATCGGCATCATCGTCGTGTCGATCATGCCGGGCGTGGTCGCGTATCTGCGCGAGCGGGCACGAACGTCGTAAGTTTCCAGAAGGGTTAACCGCCAAGGCGCGCCAAGAGCGCCAAGGAAATGCAAGAGCAAAAGCGATAACCGCAGAGACGCAGAGGAACGCAGAGAAAGGCTATAACCGCAAAGGCGCGAAGGCGCAAAGAAAAGCCGCAAAGAACTTCAGGATTTCTGATTTTGTTTTCCTTTGCGTTCCTCTGCGCCTTTGCGCCTCTGCGGTTGCAGTTGTTTTCGACCTGATTTTCCTTGGTGCCCTTGGCGGTTAACCCCTAGTTCAAGGCGCTCGCCAGACGCTTCCGGTATTCGCTGACCAGATCGCTGTCGTTGCCGAGCACGCTGAAGACCTGCAGGATGGTCTTGCGGCCGATGTCGTCGCCGAATGAGCGGTCGCGGCGCACGATTTCAAGCAGCTGATCGAGCGCCTGGCGGTGATGCTGTGCCGCGACCTGCAGTTTCGCGAACTGCAGCCGTGCATCGAGATCGTCGGGCTTGTGCGCGATGCGCTGTTCCAGGGCGCGCGTATCGGGCGCCTTCTCCGCCGTCGCGGCGAAATCGATCTGCGCACGCAAGGCGGCCACCCGTTCGTCCATCTGTGCCAGCGGCGACAGGTCTTGCAGCAAGTCGCGCGCTTCGTCGAGCCGGTCGAGCGCAATCAGGATTTCAGCCGCGTCGATCTTGACGGGCTCGTTGCCGGGATCCGCCGCAGCCGCCTGTTCGAGCGCTGCCAGCGCTTTTGCCGCGTCGCCGTCGTCGCGGTAGAGCGCCATCGCCTGCGCACGCATCCGCTCCGCCGCCGACGGCACGATGCGGTCGAGAAATGCGCGGACTGCCGGTTCGGGCAGCGCGCCGGAAAACTCGTCCACGATGCGCCCGTCGACGAACGCCTTCACGTTGGGGATGCCGCGCACGCCGTATTCCATCGCCAGTTGCGGCTGCTCGTCGGAATTGATTTTCGCCAGCGTGAAGCGGCCGCCATATTCGGCTGCCAGTTTTTCGAGAACAGGTCCCAGCGCGCGGCACGGTGCGCACCACGGTGCCCAGAAATCGACCACTACCGGGACCTTTTTTGAGCCCTCGATCACGGTCGGAATGAAATTGTCGTTGTTGACTTCGATGGTATGTGACGTCATATCAATGTCCTGCAATCCAACACTGATAATGAAGATAGGGACGGTTGCCGCCCGCTTCAAGAGGGCGCGGTCCCGGTGCCGTTACGGCACCCGCCGCGCCAGATCGGCGGCCAACCCGATGTACGATGCCGGCGTCAGCGCCAGCAGGCGCTGTTTTTCCGCGTCGGGAATGGACAGTCCCGTGATGAATGCGTGCAGCGCTTCACGATCGATGCCGGACTTGCCACGCGTCAATTCCTTCAGCTGCTCGTAGGCGCCGGTGATGCGGTAGCGCCGCATCACGGTCTGTATCGGTTCCGCCAGCACTTCCCAGGTATCGTCGAGATCCCGGGCCAGGCGCGCGGTGTCGGCCTCGATCCGTGCCAGGCCCTTGCTCAGCGAATCGTACGCGAGCAGCGCATGCCCCAGCGCGACGCCCATGTTGCGCAGCACGGTGGAGTCGGTCAGGTCGCGCTGCCAGCGCGATACCGGCAGCTTGTCGCTCATGTGGCGCAACAGCGCATTGGCGACGCCGAGATTGCCTTCGGAATTCTCGAAGTCGATCGGATTGACCTTGTGCGGCATCGTCGACGATCCGACTTCGCCGGCCTTCGTTTTCTGTTTCAGGTAGCCCAGCGAAATATAGCCCCAGCAGTCGCGGTCGAGATCGATCAGGATGGTGTTCGTGCGGGCACAGGCGTCAAACAATTCGGCCATCGCGTCGTGCGGCTCGATCTGCGTGGTGTATGGACTGAACTCGAGCCCCAGTCCTTCGACGAACGCGCGCGCAAAGCGCTCCCAGTCGAAGCCGGGGTAGGCCGCGGCATGTGCGCTGTAGTTGCCGACGGCGCCGTTGATCTTGCCCGGTATCGGCACCGTCGCGAAACGTTGCCGCGCGCGCGTCAGACGGTGCACGAAATTGGCGAATTCCTTGCCGAGCGTGGTCGGCGACGCCGGCTGTCCGTGCGTATGGGCGAGCATCGGCACGGCGGCGTATTCGGCGGTGAGCGCGCGCAACTTTTCAATGATGGCATCGAGCGCCGGCAGCAGCACGTCGTCGCGGGCGCGTTTCAGCATCAGTGCGTGCGACAGATTGTTGATGTCCTCCGACGTGCACGCAAAGTGGACGAACTCGAGCACCGGCGCCACTTCGGGGTCGCCGCTCAACTGCTCCTTCAGCCAGTATTCGACCGCCTTGACGTCATGGTTGGTACGTCCCTCGATCGCCTTGATTGCCGCGCCATCCGCTGCGGCGAAGCCGGCGGCAACAGTATCGAGATGGGCTTCCGCCACGGCCGAAAATGCCGGCACTTCGGCGATCGCCGGTTCGCGCGACAGCGCCTTCAGCCACTCGATCTCGACGTGCACGCGGTAGCGGATCAGCGCCAGTTCGCTGAATACGTCGCGCAGCGGCGCAACCTTGCCGTGGTAACGGCCATCGAGCGGAGAAAGTGCGGTGAGCGTGGTGAGATTCATGGGTCGTGCAGCGGCCAAAACGGCGGCTATTCTAGCATACGCAGTGCGGCATCCGGACGGCGGGCCGATGGCGCCGCGCGCCGCCGCATGATGCCGGTTGGCATGCCGTCAACAGCGCCTCAACGGCATGCGATCCAGTCCCGGACGCGCTGTGCCAGCGCTTCGCTTGTCAGATTTTCCGCGACGACGAGGCGTGCGGCGGCGTGGCGTGCGACGACGCGAAAGTCCGTGTCACCGCGGAAGTTTGCGTAGCGCGGCCCCGGTTCGACGTCGATGGAATCGATGGCGGCGCGTGCGACGGCGTGCCGCCGTACGCGCATACCGCCCCAGCGCCGCACGGTAGCGATGCCGGCGGGCGTCGCTTCCACGGTCAGCGAGTTGCCGAGATGGTAAATGGCGATCAGCACGAACAGCACGCCGAACGCCGCCATCGGCACCACGAAGATTCCGAGCAGCCAGACGATGATGATGCCGAGCGCGCCGGAGTGTGCGAGCGCGATCAGGCTTGTGCCGAGAAAGGCAACCGGCGCCAGGCATGCCAGCCCGAACGCGGCGAGACGCAGCGCCGCGCGCGGTGCGCGCCACGGCGGGAAATAAAGGCGTACGCCGCCGGCGATCGCGGTGGCGCGGATGCGGTTGCGGGGCAGGTCGGCACAGAAATCCATTACGGTCGTCGGTTGGGCCGTTGCGGGACCTCAGTCGAGTTCCATGATCGCCAGACCATTGCGCCGTGGCCCGATGAAGCGCGCCAGTATGCGGTAGGTGTCGAAATCGAACGGGTGCGTTGCAACCGTATCGTCGAATTCCTGAAGTTCGTGTTCCGATGACACGCTGCCGAGATAGCACCAGCGGTCGAGAATGTGCACTTCAATGCGTTCGCCCTCCGCGCACTGTTCGCGTACGCCGACGCGCCCGCGAAACGGCCAGCGCCGCATGCGCAACGGCAACAGCGCGGTTGCCGCGCGGGCGCGGTGCAGCGCCGGCGGTTCGCGTCCGGTGCATGCGCCACGGCATTTTTTGATCTGAAACGCGAAGCACGGGCCGCCGCCTTTTTCCAGTCCCAGCACGATCGGGCACAACTCGTGCGCGCGCGCGATGTCGCGCAACGCATCGAGTGCGGCGCGGCGCGAGCGAAACAGCCCGTACGCGTGTTCGATCCGCGCCGGATCGATTTCGGCGGCCGGGATCAGGCGCGGCGCGCCGGCGTCGGGATCATCGGCATCCCACAGCCAGGTGCAGAGGTCGCCGTTGTGGCGCAGCAGCCGGTTGTGGGCCGGCCGCAGCTTTTTCACGAGTTCGGCTTCGCGGATCAGCGCGCCCAGTTCGCCGGCGGTTTCCAGCCATTCGACGCGGCGGATCTGCTGCGCGATTCGCATGTCCTTGTTGACGCGATGATCCGCGGCGAAATGCGACAGCACGCGCGTGCGCAGATTGACGCTCTTGCCGACGTAGAGCGGAAGATTGTTTTCGCCATAGAACAGATAGACGCCGGGGCCTTCCGGAATGTCGTCCAGCACGTCGGCGCCGAGTCCGGCCGGCACCGCCGGCTGCTTCATCGCCTGTGCCGCGGCTTCGGCGACGCGTGCCGCGCCGAGCCCGCTGCGCCAGCATTGCAGCAGTTCCCACAGCACCCGCGCATCACCGAGTGCGCGATGGCGCGCGCTGCACGACAGGCCATGGCGTTCGATCAGGCTGTCGAGATTGTGGCGGCGATGCTGCGGATAAAGCCGCCGCGACAGCTTCACGGTGCACAGCACCGTGCTGCGGTAGCGGTTGCCGATGCGGCGGAATTCGTTGCGCAGGAATGCGTAGTCGAAGCGCGCGTTGTGCGCGATCAGCAGGCGCCCCTTCAGCAGCCACGCCAGTTCCGCCGCGATGTCGCAGAAGCGCGGAGCAGACGCGACCATTTCGTTGGTGATGCCGGTCAGCGACTGGATCGCCGGCGGAATGCTTTTCTCCGGATTGACCAGCGTGCTCCATTCGCGCTCCACGCCGTGCTCGTCGGCCAGCACCACACCGATCTCGGTGATACGGTCGTGCGTTGCAGTCGCCCCGGTGGTTTCCAGATCGACGAAGGCGAGCGGACAATCGAACATCAATGTGAAACGGGAACGGCCGGCAGTCCGGCCAGGTTACTGTATGGTCCGCGATCGGGCCGCAACGTCCGGCGGCACCGCGTCACCGCGGCCGGTGGCCCAGCGTGCGCGAGATGTCCTCGGCCGTCTGCTTGACGCGCGTCGCCCATGCCTTGTCGAAGCGGTCGGACGGTGCCGAAACCGACAAGCCCGCCACCAGCCGGCCCTCGTCGTTATAGATGCCGGCGCCGATGCAACTGACGCCCTTTTCGGCTTCCTCGTTGTCGAACGCGAAGCCCTCACGCGCGACTTGCTCCAGTTCGTGCACCAGGTGTTCGGTGTCGGACAGCGTGTTTTCGGTGTACTTAGGCAGGCCGGTGCGCCTGGCGTATTCGTGCGCCTGTTCAGTGCCGCCTTCGGCCAGAAACAACTTGCCCACTGCCGTAATGTGCAGCGGCGCGTGCGTGCCGACGATGTGCACGACGCGCATCATCGAATTGGCATCGGCGGTGCGTTCGACGTAAACCACTTCGTCGTCATGGCGAACGGAGAGATTCACCGTCTCGCCCAGATCGTGATGCAGCGCCTGCATGTGCGGCAGCGCCTCCTGGCGCACCGAAATGCGTGACTTGACCAGGCTGCCCAGCTCCAGCAGCCGGATGCCGAGGCGATAGGTGCCGGGCTCGATGCGGTCCACCAGCCGGTTGTCCACCATTACGCCCAGAATGCGATGCGCGGTGGACGGATGCAGGCTGGTCTCGGACGCAAGCTGCTTCAGGTTGACCGGACTGGCGTGGCGCGACAGCGCATCGAGCAGACTCATCATGCGCTCGATCACCTGGATCGAAGATTTGCTTTCCTTGTCGGCCACTTTGGCAGGTCTATACAAAAGAGTAGCATCGGATTTTATAGTATGAAATGAACGGCAACAAGCGATTTAATTGGCAAAACTCCGGTGCTGGCACACGTCGCCGGCCTCCACGGTGATATTGGTCATCGGTGAAATTTTGGCCGATAATCAGAATCTTTTAACCTCAACAGCTTGTAGCAGAATCCTGTTTCGTGAACGGCCCGTCCCCGACCCCTGTGGATCGACGTCTACGCGTCGGTCTGTTCGTAACCTGCCTGGTGGATCTGATGCGGCCGCGCATCGGCTTTGCCGCGCTGAAGTTGCTCGAAGCGGCCGGCTGCGGTGTGGTGGTGCCGGCGGCGCAAACCTGCTGCGGCCAGCCGAATTACAATTCCGGTGAACGTGCCGGCGCGCAGCGGCTGGCGCTCGGGGTGGTCGAGGCATTCGCACAATGCGATTACGTGGTGGCGCCGTCAGGTTCGTGTGCCGGCATGATTCGCACGCATTATCCGGAGCTGTTTTCCGACAGGCCCGATGAACTCGAACGGGTGCGGCAGCTGGCGGCACGCACGTACGAGCTCACCGATTTTCTGGTCAATGTCGCAAAGCTGGAGCAGGTGCCGGGAACGTTCGACGGTACGATCGCCTATCATGATGCCTGTGCCGGGCTGCGCGAGCTGGGTGTCAAGCGCCAGCCGCGCGAACTGCTGGCACGCGTGCCCGGTCTCACGCTGCGCGAAATGGAACAGCCTGAGCAATGCTGTGGCTTCGGCGGCACCTTCGCGATCAAGCTGGGCGACATCTCGGCGCGCATTGCCGACCAGAAATGCCAGTGCGTTGTCGACAGCGGCGCCGATGCGGTGGTACTCGGCGATCTCGGCTGCATGCTCAACATCGAAGGCCGGCTGCGCCGCCGCGGCGACGCGGTGCGGGTGCTGCATGTTGCTGAAGTGCTCGCTGGCGCCAGTGAGGAGTGAGGGCCGGCAAGCGTGAGGAGTGAGGAGTGAGGAGTGAGGTGAAAATCCCCTGTCGTCCCCGTTTTGAAAAAGAGGGACGACGAGGGCCAGGATTTGACAGGCAGTGCGTGAGCCGCGGCGAGATCGTGGCGGCGCGGGATTTTTACTCCTCACACCTCACACCTCACTCCTCACCCGAATTGCCGGAGGCAATTCGATGCAGGTAACCTCCGCCCGCTTCAAGCAGACCGCGCACGCGAAACTTGACGACGACAATCTGCAG
>DASSON010000028.1:0-29374 GCA_035700525.1 Burkholderiales bacterium | reverse complement strand
AAACAGCGCAGCGAACTCTACCGCAAGGCGCTGAGCCGCATCGCGGAGCAGGCGTACTGGGTGCCGCTCTATACGTTTTCCGAAAACTATCTGATGGCGAAGGACGTTGCCTTCCAGGTGCCGAAAGACGGCGTGCCGCGGCTCTATCTCACCCACTGGAAGTAGCGGTAACAGACGTTCGGCCACCGCCAGCGCGACCATGCTGATCCCGTTCGCCATCGCACAGGAAAGCTGACCCATGCTGCGCTTTACTCTGCGACGGGGATTTGTGGCGTTGCTGGTCGCATTGACCGTATCGTTCGGAACCTATTTCATGTTCAACTTCGCGACCGATCCGGCGGCCACCATCGCCGGCGAGGAAGCGGACCAGAGCGTCATCGAGCAGATCCGGCACGAATACGGTTTCGACAAGCCGTTCGCGGTGCAGTACCTGGACTGGATGGGCGGCGTGGTGCACGGCAATTTCGGCAACAGTTATTACTGGCACCAGCCGGTGGTGGATCTGATCAAGACGCACGCACCGGTCACCATCAAGCTGGCGCTGAGCGCGCTGCTGGTGACGCTGCTGATCGCACTGCCGCTGGGCATCGCCGCCGCCCTGCGGCCGAACAGCCTCATCGACCGCTTCGCCCTGACGGTCGCGGTCGGCGCCCAGGCCATACCGAACTTCTGGCTGGGGCTGATGCTGATCGTGCTGTTCGCGGTGAAGTTCCCGATTTTCCCGGTCTCCGGCGGCGGCAGCTGGATTCATTTCGTGCTGCCGGCATTCGTGCTGGGCACCACTTCGGTGCCAACGGTGATGCGGTTGACGCGCACCGGGCTGCTGGACGTGATGTCGGCGGACTACATCCGCACCGCGCGCGCCAAGGGGTTTCGCGGTGCACGGCTGATCTTCCGCCACGCGTTGCGCAACGCACTGCTGCCGCTGGTCAGCGTACTGGCGGTGCAGTTCGGGCACAAGCTCGGCGGCTCGGTGATCACCGAAACGGTGTTCGGACTGAACGGCCTGGGACGGCTGGCGGTGCAGTCCATTTTCGGCTCCGACATACCGACGGTCGAAATCCTGGTGCTGATTTTCGTGCTGACCTTCGTCATTCTGACGCTGCTCGCGGATCTGATCAACGCGTGGCTCGATCCGCGCATCCGGCTGGTATGAAGCCAATGACCGCCACCGGCGAACTTGCTCAATCCGACCGCACCGCGGCCGTCGACCCGGCAGCCGTCACGGAAGATGGCGGTCACGGACTTTCGCCGGCAAGCATCGCGCGCCGCCGCGCCCGCTCGCACACCGGTCTGCAGATCGGCTGCTTCATCATTCTCGCGATCGCGATCATCGCGCTGCTGGCGCCATGGCTGTCGCCATTCGATCCGTATGCGCAGAACCTTGCCGAGCGCCTGCTGCCGCCAGTGTGGGTCAATGGTGGCAACTGGACACACCTCCTCGGCACCGATCATCTCGGCCGCGATTATCTGAGCCGTCTGTTGTACGGGGCGCGCGTATCACTCGGCATCGGATTCGGCGCGGCATCGATCGGTTGCGTGATCGGCGTCGCGCTCGGCCTGCTTGCCGGCTACTTCGGCGGGCGCATCGACCAGGTGATCAACTTCGTGCTCAACTGCAAGCTGGCGATGCCGCACCTGCTGCTGATCATGGCGCTGGTGTTCGTGCTCGGTCCGTCGGTCACAGTGGTGGTGGTGGTCATCGGCATGACGCACTGGACGTTCTACCTGCTCGTCACGCGCGCGACGACGCTGCAGCTGCGCGAGCTCGACTTCGTTGCCGCCGCGCGCGCGATCGGCTGCAGCCGGTTGCAAATCATGCTGCGCGAAATCCTGCCGAACGTCGCGAACCAGATCATCGTCATTTTCACGCTGGAGGTCGGCAACGCGATGCTGAGCGAGGCGGCACTGTCGTTTCTCGGACTCGGCGTGCCGGCGCCGATCCCGTCATGGGGTCTGATGATCGCCGAGGGCAAGGCCGCGATGTTCTTCCGTCCGTGGCTGGTGGTCATCCCGGGCATCGCGCTGTTCGTGCTGGTGATCGCAATCAACCTGCTGGGCGACGGTATCCGCGACGTGACCGCCCCCGACCGGAGAACCTGAGATGAACGGCGGCACCGCACAAGCACTCAGGGTGTCCGGACTGTCGGTCAGCATTCCGCTGGCATCCGGCACGCTGCAGGCGGTACGTAATATCAATCTCGTGCTGCGGCCGGGCCAGACGCTGGGCGTGGTCGGCGAATCGGGCTCCGGCAAATCGATCACCGCGCTCGCGATCATGAAGCTGCTGCCGCCGGCCGCGCGCCGCAGCGCCGGCGCGATCCGCCTCGGCAGCACGGACCTGATGGCGGCGGACGAGCGGGAACTGGCGATGGCGGTGCGCGGCAAACGCATCGGCATGATCTTTCAGGAGCCGATGACCAGCCTGAATCCGGTGTATACGATCGGCCGTCAGCTGATCGAAACGATGACGTTGCGCGGTGAAGTATCCGCGACCGCGGCCGAAGCACGCGCGGTGTTTCTGCTCGAAAAAGTCGGGCTGCCGGATCCGCGCAGCCGGCTCGGCCAATATCCGCACCAGCTTTCCGGCGGCCAGCGTCAGCGCGTGATGATCGCCATGGCGCTGATGAACGAGCCGGAGCTGCTGATTGCCGACGAGCCGACGACCGCGCTCGACGTGACGATCCAGGCGCAGATCCTGCGCCTGCTGGCGGACCTGCAGCGGGAATTCGGCATGTCGATGATCCTGATCACGCACGATCTCGGCGTGGTGGCGCGCGTCGCCGATCGCGTCGCCGTGATGTATGCCGGCGAAATCGTCGAAACCGGGACCGTGGCCGAAGTGTTGTCCGATCCACGCCATCCGTACACGCGCGGCCTGCTGGCGTGCGTGCCGGATACGGGCAATGGCGAAAACCCGCGTCGGCTCGGATCCATTCCGGGCATCGTGCCGTCGATGATAGGCGACACCACCGGCTGTGCGTTCGCGTCGCGCTGTCCGCGCGTCGTCGCACGATGCCGCGTCGCCCATCCGCCGCGCCGCGATCTCGGACCCGAGCGGTCATTCCTGTGCTTCGATCCGCGCACTACCGATGCCAATGCGAGCGCGGTCATCACCGACAACGAAACCGCAGTACCCCGCATCGCCCCCGGCGCCACCGCCGCCGCCGATACGATTCTCGCGGTGCGGGACGTCAGCTGCACGTTTCGCGTACGCCGTGGCTTCTTCGGCCGCCCGCGCCCACTGCGCGCGGTGGATCACGTCGACCTCGACGTCCGGCGTGGAGAAGTACTGGCGCTGGTCGGCGAATCGGGATGCGGCAAGACCACGCTGTCGCGCATCATGCTCGGCTCGCAGCGCATCGACTCGGGCGACGTGATGCTCGACGGAACGCTGCTGTCGGCGCTGCCGGACAAGCAGCGCGCGCGCCGCATTCAGCCGATCTTCCAGGATCCTTATTCGTCGCTCAATCCGCGCCGCACGATCAGCGAGATCATTGCACAGCCGCTGCGCGTCCACGGCATCGGCGATGCCGCGTCGCGGCTGGCGCAGACCGAACGCATGATGGATCTGGTCGGATTGCCGCGGCGATTGTTTCACAGCTATCCGAGCCAGCTTTCGGGTGGTCAGCGCCAGCGCGCGGCGATCGCGCGCGCGATCATCATGGCACCCGACCTGCTGATCTGTGACGAGCCGACGTCGGCGCTCGACGTATCGGTGCAATCGCAGATTCTGAACCTGCTGCTCGACCTGCGCGACGAACTGCATCTGACCTATCTCTTCATCACGCACAACCTGTCGATCGTGCGCTACCTGGCGGATCGCATTGCGGTGATGTACTTCGGCCAGATCGTCGAACTGGGCGACAAGCATGCCGTACTCGAAAATCCGCGCCACCCGTACACCCGCGCGCTGCTGAAATCGATACTGTCGATCACACCCGGCGCCGGCATTCCTGATGCCGGCCTCGGTGCGGATTTTCCGAACCCGCTCGACGTTCCGCGCGGCTGTCGCTTTCATCCGCGCTGCCCGCTGGCGGATGATCGCTGCCGCAACGAGGTTCCGCAGCCGGTGTGGCTCGGCGGAGCAATGGCACGCTGCCTGCAGGCATACGGAGATGAGAAATGCTGAAATGGTTGCGGTACATCGTGCTGGCCGGCGCGGCACTTGCGGCCGCCGGCAGCCATGCGCAGCTGCGCACTGACCAGGCGATTCCTCTTGGGACCGGCGAAATGACGATAGACACAGGCCCTGCGGCGCACCCCATTCCGATGCAGGTTTTCTACGCGACCCCCGACCGGATCACGCCGCACACGCGCGTCGTGTTCGTGATGCACGGCGCGCACCGCGACGCGTCGCACTATCGCGACATCTGGACGCCGTACGCGAAGCAGTACGGGTTCATTGTGGTGGCGCCGGAATTTTCACAAGAACAGTACCCTGGAGTCTGGCATTACCAGATGGGCGGCGTGTTCGATGCAACGGGAAAACGCGAGCCGCCGGACACGACCGCCTACGCCGCAATCGAAAAGATATTCGACACGGTGCGCCGCAAATTCCGGCTGAACGCCAACGCCTACGACATTTTCGGCCACAGCGCGGGCGCCCAGTTCGTGCATCGCATGGTGCTGTTCTGGCCGCAGGCGCACATCCGGCTGGCGATCGCGGCAAATGCCGGAACCTATACCGTGCCCGATACCGGCGTGCCGCTCCCGTTCGGCATCGGCGATGCCGGGCTCGATCGGGCAACGCTGGCGCACGCGTTCGCCACCCGGCTGGTGGTGATGGCCGGCAGCCGGGACACTAATCCCAATCACCGGCTGCTCAATCGCAGCGCCGGCGCGATGAAGGAAGGTCCGAATCGTCTGGCCCGTGCCCAATATTTCTTTGACGCAGCACGCCGCGCGGCACAGCAGGCCGGCGTACCGTTCAGATGGACATTCCAGATCGTCGAAGGCGTGGGACACAGCGCAGCCGGGATGTCGGCCGCAGCATCAAAAATAATCGGAGCACAACAGTGAATCAGCGCAATTCCGCAGCACCGGCAATAACGACCGGGAAAATCCGGTTGTCACACGGCATGATGACCTTTCTGGAATGCGGTTCCGGCAGGCCGGTCGTTTTTCTTCACGGCCTTCAAGGTGGCGCGCAAAGCTGGATGCCACAGCTCGCCGCGCTGTCGGACCGGTTTCGCGTGATTGCGTGGGACGCGCCGGGTTATGGCGGATCGGATCCGGTCGCGGGCTCGATCGACGACTTCGCTACGGCCGCGCTGGAGTTCATCACCGCGCGGCTGTCGGAGCCGGCGGCGGTGGTCGGCCACTCGCTGGGCGGTGTCATCACGCTGCGGATGGCGAGCCTGCAGCCACAGGCGCTGTCGCGCATCGTGTTGTCATGCACGCATCCCGGACATGGACGCCAGCCGGATGCCGGTGTCTCGGGCCGCTATTCCCGCCGCATGGAGGAACTGGCGACGCTGCCGCGCGATGAGTATGGCCGGCGCCGTGCACGCGGGATGTTGCCGGATGACGCGCCGGCACAGGCGGTTGAAGCCGTTGCGCGCATCGCGTCGGTGGTGCGGCCGGAAGGTGTCGCAGCAGCGATTCGAGCTATAGAATCGGCCGATCTCCGACCGCATCTTGCCACCATCGACCTGCCGGCGCTGGTGGTGACCTGCGAGCGCGACCGCGTGGTGTCGCCGGAGCGTGTATCGCCGCTGCTGGAACTGTTGCCCGACGTGCGGCACGTGCAACTGCCGGGGCTGGGTCACGCGCCGTATTACGAGAATCCCGAGCGCTACAACGCCGGCATCATGCCGTTCCTTCTCGAGGAGCAGAGCGCCCTGTACCAGCACGCTCGTCCATATGACGAAAAACCGTTGAGCAGCTGAGACACTGGCACGAAACGGTGTGGCGTGAATTGCCGCTGCCCTTCTGCACGACGATCTGGAGACGCCGACCGCCTGATCCGCAAAACGGGCAGCGCATGTTGCAGTTCGAAAATCCGGATCTGCTTTCTGGCTTCATGAGTTGATCTCGCTCCGGAACGGGGCACGCAGTTCCACTTCGCGCCTGCCGGCGCGGAACCGCCTGCGTTGAATTTACGGTTAGTCCGGTCGGTCAATGCGATACGCGTGCCAGCGGTCGGCGCCATGGAAAATCAGCGCGTTATCGTGATCAAGCCGGAAGCACAACGGAAAAAATCGTTACCGTGCGGCGACACGATGATGCTGCCAAATTTACAATGTCATGATTTCAGCTGTTTTTTTCTGTCGCCGGCTAGCGACATCGCGTAATGCGCCATTCCAATTCCAAGCAATAACAGCAGCTTACCGGATCACACGCTGAACCTGGCGCAGCGCGCGCAAGGTCCGCGGCGAGTTGTACGCCGCCTGCTTGATCTTCGACTTGATCGAATTCGTCACCGAATAGTCCGGCTGATTCCGGTAAAAATTCATTCCATTGTAAATCTTATAATTCACGAATTTCTTCGTCGTAAAAAGGTTTCCGAACTCATATTGCGACGGCAGGTAATGGCCGGTAATGGACTTTCGCGAATAGGCAGGATCGATGGTCGGAAGGGAGCCGTGAATCACTCTTGAATTCCAGAACAGCACATCGCCCTTGTAGAGATCCGCAATTCTGAGCGATGCCTGGTTCTTCCGAAAATAATCGTCGATTCTCGCCAGCCACCGCGAATGGGACAGGTTCGGTAAATCGCTGTGCAGGTCGACTTGCATCGACTTCGGGATGACGTAGAAACGGCCGGCCCGCTCGTCGATATCCTCCAGCGCAATCCAGCACGCCAGCAGGTGACCATTGGGAACCGAGTCCAGATACCACCAGTCCTGATGCGGAACGGTTTCCGTATTCGCGTCGAACAGCATCGACTGCATCAGATTGAAAGTCGGAAATCCGGTACTCTCTTGCAACGCGTCCCTCATTTCACCGGAAGCGTAGATCTCTCTTGCCGCGTGGCTGAATTCCAGAAATTTCGCATAGTCATGAATGTCGAGAAAGGACTGCCTGACGTAACCGTGTTCGGTAATGGCATTCTTCTCGTATTTATTGGTATTTTGCCGGAAGAACGGATAGGGCGACGGGACGATGGTGCTCTTGTACAGATCGAGCAGATCGTCAATCTTGCGATGCGGAACAAGTCCGCGAAATATTACATAGCCATTCTCCAGATAGTACTCGCACGCATCCATGTTTAACCTCCTCCGGCAGTCCGAGTGGGTAGCACCCTCCCCGGCCAGTCAGAACACCTGCGTTAATGGAATGAACGCTGATTGAACAGCAGGATCACCAACTGAACGCTCCTCGCTCACGACGTTCACGGAAGCCTGGTAGGTAGAAAGCTCGGCGCCGTCCGCGAACATACATTGTTTCCACATCATTTTGCGGACAGTTCCATGTCGATACGGGAAAAAAATGATGCGATACCTATGCCAGCTCCGGGATCCTTTATAAACAGGCCATTAATCGAAACAGGGCATCATTTTGTCACCCGGAGGCGACGCGATTGGAACCGATTTTCGCAAGCCGCTGAATTAACGTACGTTTGTCTGTCGTCTGACAGCGACAAGGCGTTCCACTGCAAAAACAATCATCGACTTTGATTGAACGGCCGCGATTTTATTTGTTGATCCGGTTTACGATCTGTTGCATATTAATTTAATATTAATAATGACAATGTTTTCTTAATCCTTAATCGCCGCAATACCGGAGTGTTCAGCGCCATGGCAAGTTCCTTCGTGAAGCCGGCGACCGCCCCCCGCATAATTACGCCCCGCATCGTGGAAGGTTTCGACGGTCCGGTAGAGATTGATGTGGCGGCACAGACCGTCACCAAGACTTTCCTGAATCCGGAACCCGCGGTTGCCGTTCTCAAGGCGAAGCGGGAAGTTGAGTACGCATCGCGCTTTTATGCCGCGGTCGCCGGTGTCAGCGGCATTTCGTGCCCGAAGATCCTGCGGTCCGATTTCACCCCGCCGCCGCGCGTGACGCTGCAGCTTTGCCCCGGTGACACGCTATGGGTTGTCGTCGGCGCCACGCAGCCAGACGATCCCGGGCTGGACCAAATCGCCGGGCGCATTCATGACTGTATCGAGTTTTATGTCGCGACCTTTCCCCGGTCACGACACGACTTCAAGCTTGAAAACATGCTGTACGACAGTGACAGCAGGGTGCTGACGCTGATTGACTTCGCGAATGATGCCGAACATGAAATGAGCCGGGATTTTCCGCTCGATGCAGCCGTTGGAAACTGGCTCGGTCGCGTGTGCTACGACTTGGTCCGCCCGTCGAAACTGCGGGCGCGGACCGCGAGCTATCAGATATTGATGCGAAAAGTGCTCAAGACTTTTGAAGGCCAGGTGGTGCAGGCGCGGGTCCGCGACTTCGCCTACACGGCTTTTCGCATGTGGGGCCCGTGCGGCACGGCAACGCGCCGCGCCTATTATCGCGCCATGGAAACGATGGTCGTCAGCCGGTATCTGAAACGGAGCGGATTGAAGTCACAGCCGAACGTGGCGGATGTCGCCGGCTGACCACGTTTTCGCGTCCGATAGTTGCGGTCCGCGCTGCGAGTCAGGCTGCAGTGTTTCGTTACTGCCGGCAACCGCCTTGCGGCACCAGAACAGTTTCCGTTTCTTTTGCTTCGGATCGTCGTCGGAATGTTCGGCCAGCAGTGTAACGTCGCGGTACAGCTCTTTCAAATAAGCAATCTGCGCCGTCTGCTGGCTTTCAGTGCCGTTCGATTCGAAAATCATCATGTCTGAAATCCTTGCCGCGCACGAGATGACACTTTGCCAGTTCTTCAGCCACATGCAGACAGCAAGCAGGAAAACCACATCCACTTTCGGTACCGGTATCAGATCCTCCAGCAGCGCGAGGGGTTCCTGTTCGAGATCGAATACGTAAAACTGCAGATTGTCCGCACCGCGCAGCGCGCTGATCCGGTTCGCCACGTTGATCATGCGCGGATCGTAATCGATCCCGACTCCCGACTTGATCGTGTGATCGAGCTGGAACAGCATGCCGCCCTGGTTGCACCCGATGTCGAGCAGTGTTTTTCCGCTGAAATCGATTGGAATCCGCTCGAGTCTCTTGGCCGGATCCCGTTTGCCCTGCAGTCGATGACCGTCGATCTCGATACTGTGATAACCGGCTGGAAACTGAAGTCCGGAGTAATAGGAACCGCTGGTTTTGGTGTAATTCAGCAGATTATGGATCTGCCGAAAGGAGCGATTCCTGACATCTCCGGAACCCTTGAGGGGCAATCGCTCGAAGGACTTCAGCGCGCGAACACGCTTCCTGTGGACGATCATCGGAACGACGCCAGGCACTTTTTTTATCAGTTTCTTTAAAGCAACAATCATACGGGTAGGGTTCCATTCATGTATGTGGAAAAGATATCCGTACGGAAAACATTTGAATTGCGCCAGCGATATTTGTACCAACATTCAATTGATCCATGCAATCATGCGCTTATACCGGAGACGTAGCATCGCTTTACGTAAATGTGTTGCCGCAGTGAGACACCTGCAATGTTCTGCTGCCCGGCGACGGGCAGCACACAGGCGAACGCGATCTGCATCCGTGCACGACCCGGAACTGAAAAATCACTGAAACCGAATTCCATTATTACAATCCTAAACAATAGGAAGGTTGCGGCCTCCGGATGCAGAACGATCACGGCATCGGCCCGTGACCGGCAGCACTCCATTCTGGCGTGTTCCACATCTCGCGCACGGTGACAAATCGATCACAGATCTGGCTGGTGACCGCGGCATGCCTGAGCCTGCTCCATGCCCTTATCGCCAACGCGGCGCCCGCGACACCCGCGCGGGCTGCCGCGGCAAAATCCGCGTGTCACGAGCAGCCGCTCCGCAGCCACGGAAACGGCACACTGGTAACGTTGCGCGCGCCGCAACCCACGGATACCTGGGGCAATCTGGGGCGGCAGTTCGAGCACGTTGTCGTCATCGTGCTCGAAAATCAGGATTACGCAACGGTGATGCGCCAGCCGGCGATGCGCAAACTGGTGCGGCAGGGAACGCTGTTCACCCATTTTGCCGCGAATTTTCATCCCTCGTATTCGAATTACCTTGCGTTGATCGGCGGCCGCTACTTCGGCGCGCGTGGCGACACCGATATCGGCATACCTGCGCGCGAAAAGACCATCGCCGATCTTCTGCAGGCAAAGGGATTGACGTGGAAACAATATGCCGAAGCGTTTCCTGGCGATTGCAGCACCGTTGCTTTCTCCGGCCGCGAACCCTATTCGAGCGATCCGCTGTACGCACGCAAGCATGTGCCGTTCATGAGCTTTAAATCGGTAACCGGCAATCCGCAGCGCTGCAGCAATGTAGTGAATGCAAACGCGTTTGATCCCCGCCATCTGCCGAATTACGCATTCTATTCGCCGGACATGTGCCACGATGGCCACGACGTCTGTGCGTCGGACGCGGCAAGCGCGATCAAAGACGCCGGAACCCGGCTGGATCTGGCGGGCGATACGGTAGCCGAAAAGCTGATCGGCCATTCCGACGCCGAGGCCGACAAAAAGGGGATCGACAGACGCCGACTGGACCAGGCGGTGGCATGGCTGGTGCCTCTGCTGAAGCGAATCCAGGCCGACCGGAAAGCAATGAAGGGCACGCTGATCATCGTGACCTTCGATGAATCGGCGACGCTGTCCAACAACCACATTTTCACCCTGTTTCTCGGCCCGATGGTCAAGAAGGGGTATCGGGAAAACGGCTGCTACGACGACTACAACGTGCTGCGTACGATCGAGGACAATTTCGGCATTGGTACGCTCGGTGCAGAAGACGAAAAGTCCGCGCCGATCGTACACGTCTGGAAGGGACACTAATCTACGCTGACAGCACCTCGGTCAGCAGGCGCTCGGTCGCGCGGCCGTCCTGATGCTGGTGAATGCGGCCGATGAGCGTCTGCCGCCGCTGCGCATGCTCGTCCGTTCCGGACGCCACTTTCCCCATCTCAGTGAAAAGGCCGCGCATGTCGGCGACAACCGGCCCCGCCAGCCAGTCGCTCAGCGGCTGCAGCAGCACCGTTCTCGATTTCGCGTACTCGTCGATATCCGGGAATGAAAAAATGATCGGCCGGTTCACCAGCAGATAGTCGATATAAACGGACGAAATATCCGTTATCAGCGCGTCGGACAATGCGAGCAACTGATACAGCGTCAACTGCTTTTCGCGCAGCGTATCTTCGCTGATGACCTTCAGACACTTGCCGTCGTAGGTCTTGCCGGCATGGTCGGACTGCGGATGCGGTTTGACAATGCACAAAATATCGTGGTTCGTGCAAAACTCATCAATCGTTTCCGCCGCGGCTTCGGGCAGGCCGAAAACCGACCCGTAATCGGTACCATCGTGCCGCGCCAGTCGGACTGACTGCCGGAAAGTGGGGAGCCAGACGATCAGCTTGCGTTTGCGACCGTCATCGGCCCAGCCGGCGCGGCGCAACGCCTGCGGGTCACGTGCGAACAGCGTATCGTTGCGCGGGATGCCGGTCACCAGCACCCGTTCCTGCGGCATGCCGAACGCATTGGCGATGATGTCACGGTAAAGCGCGGACGTCGCGACCGCGAACGACGCCAGAACCGGGCTGGCGGTGTCGCTCAAAAGAAAACCTATGCCCTTGATCGGCATTCCATGCCAGACGTTTACCACGATTTTCTTCGACGGCGGTCTGTAGGAACCGAACAGACCGTGCGTATGAAACGCATATCGGGCACGCAGAAATGCCCACAGGCCCTTGATGCTGGTCTTGGCCACGCACGTTACGCCACGATCGTCGGCTCCGCCTTCGGCTGCATTCTCCATCAGAATGGTGCACGGAATCCCGCGCTGCGTCAGCCCGCGCACGAGATTTCGGGTGCTATCCTCGAAGTCCGGCATGCTGGCGAGCACCGCCATGTTCCTTTTCGGTACCACGTAATCCAGCAGCCGCAGCAGACTCGCCGTCCTTTTTCCGCGTGCGGTCACGTCAGCCTCCGCCGCCCGCTCCGCACCGGTTTCGGCAATTCATATGCCCTTTGCAATTTCGATGATTTCCGTCGTCGATATCGATGGCGTGCGTGGCAGGTACATCACCTTGCAGCAGTCCGACAGTTCGTCGAATCGGCCCTTCCAGTCATCTCCCATCACCAGTATTTGCGCGCCGTGCGTGGTGATGTATTGTCTTTTGAGCTCGAGCGATTCTTCGACGAACACCGCGTCCACGAATTTCAGTGCGCCGATGATCCGCAGACGATCGCGCTCCTTGTAAATCGGATACCGGCCCTTTTTTTTGAAATTCAGCTCGTCCGACGACACGCCGACGTACAGCTCGTCGCCCAGTTTTCGCGCCTGTTCGAGTATGTTGATATGTCCGATATGCAGAACATCGAATGTACCGAACGTAATGACTCGCGACATGGAGACTCCTTCTTTGGTTGTTAGCGTCGTCTTGACGAGTTTTGAAAACGCGCTGTCGCGCCTGAAAATCCGAAACGGACGGTGAACGGCCATCTGCCGCGGTCAGCACCGACATCGGCAGCAAGCGGAGCGGTGCGTTCGCCGCTCCGTGGACATTCAGCGGCAATCGCTAACGCAATTGCTGCATCTTTCCGCCCGCCGGCTGCCCATGGCCGGATACCGTGCCGGCCGCCGTGCCGACAATGCCGCCATAGATCTGTCCCACCACCCTCGTCCACGAGAACTTCCGCGCGCGCAGCGGCGCGACGGCGGAACAGCCGGCCAGCGCCCGGTCATTCTGCAGCAGCGTTTTCACCGCGCCGGCCAGATCGGCAATCACTTCTTTCTCGCTGCGATTGCGGGTGACCACCACCCGTCCGCACGTGTTGTTGACGATCGTCCCCGGCCCGCCGAGATCGAGGCAAACCACCGGTAATCCGCGCGCCATCGCTTCCAGCACAACCATTCCGCCGGAATCGTGCAGGCTCGGGAACAGCATCAGATCGTACTCCGAATAGGCGCGCAGCAGCCTTTTCTGCGATATCCACGGAACCCACTCGACGCAGTCCGCTATGCCCAGTTCCCGTGCCAGTGCCTGCAACCTGTCCTGGTCTGGCCCTTCGCCAATCACCGTGAAGCGCGTCGGAAGTCCATTTTCGATCAGGCGTGCGACCGCGTTCAGCGCCAGATGTACGCCCTTCCAGTACAGCAGGCGTCCGACAAAAACAATGCGGCGGGATCCGGGCCCGGACCGCTCCGGAACCTGTCGCGGCAAGTCCACGCCGATCGCCAGTCCGACGTGGCATTTGTGCCGGTAGCGCTCCGGGATGAGCTGCCGCGTCTCTTCGGAAGTGACGAGTATTTCCGCCGCCGTGTGAAACGTCAGGTGCATCAGCGGATTGAATCCGGTGATGCGGTTGGCCACATCACGCAGCCATTCCGTAATGCGCGCCTTCAGCGGGAAACTCTTGCGCAGCCTGCGTGGCGCATGTTCACCGCCGGCAGCCGGCCCGAACACGAACGGCACGCCGAGCAATCCCATGAAGCTCGGCTGCCTAACGCCGACGAACGTGATGTGATGAACCAGGTTGAATCCGACCGCCTCGTTCAATCGCCTGGCGACGAAGTAGATGCCCATCTGCCATAAAAAATAGTAAAGACGGACGCCGCGCCCCCCCTTTTTCCACCAGCCCAGCCACTGCGGCAGATCGTAATACACGAAGTGGAGATTGGGCATCGGATCGCACTCCAGCGCTCCCGCGATCGGCGGTTCGTTGTTGCCGCGCGTGATGACCCAGACTTCATGTCCGAGCCGCGCCAGTTCCGTTGCCCAGCGCCAGCCGACGCCCGGCTCGGATCCCTTGTGCGGCTCACAGGCATATGCCGACAACAGTATTTTCATTGCTTGATTTTTCTCCGGGGTTGCGAAAATCGAAGCGCCAGTCCGAGCAGCACGCCGAGATTCGCCCAAACCAGATAGGCCATCGACGGCTGCAGCAAAATCGGATTGAAGGTATAGACCAGAACGGCGCAGATCGACGTCGCGGCCAGCGTGTGGCCATAGGCGTACCATGCATGCCCCTCCGCCTCCGGACCGAACAGCATGCGGCGCGCGACACGCCCGATGCAGTACCATCCCGCGATCAGCATTACGACTGCGATGACGCCGCCGTTTGCCAGCAGATCCAGCACGTCGCTGTGGGTCGGCAGGCGATTACCGGAAATGCCGATGTTGTAAAGCGTGAATTTGTGAACCGATTGCGCCATGAACAACGTGCCCCACAGCGGCGAATCGACAAATCGATCCCACGCCGCCGCATAGGTATGGAGCCGATATCCGGTGTTGCCGGTCGGCACATCGACGCCGCCATGATGTGCAACCACCAGCCATGCCACCGGAATCAGCGCGATCAGCAAGGTCGCCCAGTAGGCAGCCGTTACGCGATGCAGCGCACTGTAGCGGGGGCGCGACCATGACCACAAAACGATGCCCAGATACAGCAGCGTCAACCCGGTAACCATGTACGACGTGAATTTCTGCGACATCCAGCCCATGCCCAGAAAAAACAGCGTGCCGCCCCAGCGTGACAACGGGCGGCCGCGCATGCCGAGAAAAAACAGCACGGCCATCGGCACGATCAGAAAAATCTGCTCGTGATAAACCTGACGCCTGCCGTAATTCGCGATCAGCGCCAATCCCATCACCAACGCCGCGGCAACCGCGATGCCGAAATAGGCACGCAGGAACCGCTCCGGGGCTTCCGTCTGCAGCACTACTGTCGCGGTGGCGAAGGTAACCAGCATGTAAAGGCCGACGTTCAGAAACGTATCCTGCAGATGCATGAACAGGCGCGCATAGAGCGCGCCGACGATGATCAGCCCGGCAAGCAGGAACAACGGCCACGCCGCCTGAATCGGCGCCATGATCGGATGGCGCGGACCGGACGGCGCAAACAGTCGGTGCCCGGTCAGATTCAGCGCGATCGCCGGGATCGAGATGGCAAGCCCGAGGTGCTTGATGATGGTGTCCGATTCGAGATTCATCCTGAGCGGATCGACGGTGACCAGCGTGGCGACCGCCACCCCCAGCAGAAAGAGGTACTCGGTCCACACCAGCGTCCTGGCCGTGCGGTCCGGCGATGATCTGTCAAACGTGGCGGTCGTCATTGCACCCTGTCAACCGTTACGCGCCGGGTTCGCCCGCGCATGTCATTCACGCGCCGCTCCCGGCACCGCTGAAGTCGAGCACGGACCAACAAGCGGCTCAATACGGCCTTCGCGCTGCGGTATTCATCCATTGTGCGTCTCCGGATCCCTCGCCGCGGCGGCCATGTCGGGCTGGCCACGTGCTGCCATGATCGGAAGCGCCGCTTCTGCGGCAGCCGATGGCCATATTGTGCCGGACTTCTCTGCCGCAATCGCTCCGCCGCTGTCGCGGACGACGAGGTCGCTCAGCGCGGCACAGATTTCGTCGATGTCGTTCGCGCCAAGTCCCGAGTACGTGGGCAAATTGATGCCGTGCTCGCCAACAAATTCACTGTGTGGGAAACGGCGTCTCGTACGGAACATCGGCAACTTGTGCATCGGCACAAAGAACGGCCGTGTTTCGATTCCATGAGCGGCAAGCAGTGTCTGCCGGATACGCTCACGGCGGGATTCGCCACCCGCCGTCAGCACCACACTGAAAAGCCAGTACACATTGCGCGTATCGGCGGGCTCGACCGGCAGTCTGAGCATGCCGCTTTCCTGCAGCGGAGCCAGTTGCTCAAGATAGCGCAGTGCGATCCGGCGGCGCTCGGCGAGATGATAATCCGCCATCTCCGATTGCCCCAGCCCGATCGCTGCAGCCACGTTCGTCATCCGGTAGTTGTAGCCGATCATCGGGTGCCAGTAGCGGCGCGCCGCGTCCATTCCCTGGTCTCTGAGCATGGCGACGCGCTCGCGGCGGCGCGGGTCGCGCACCAGCACCATGCCGCCTTCACCGGTCGAAATGATCTTGTTGCCGAAGAAGCTGAAGGCAGCGGCGTCGCCGAAGGTTCCGACCTGGCGTCCGCCCACCATGCCGCCGAAACATTCCGCACAATCCTCGATCAGCCACGCGCCGCGTTCGCGGCACAGCGCGGCAATTTCCTCGACCGGCGCCGGCAGACCGTACAGATGAACCAGCACCACACCCACCGTCTTCGGCGTCCAAGCCGCCTCGACCGACGCGCGCGTCACGTTCCAGGTGTGGGGATCGCAATCGGCAAACTGCGGCCGGCCGCCGCAGTAACGCACGGCATTCGCACTCGCGACGTAAGTGAGCGCCGGCACAATCACGTCCTGCCGCGGCCCGAGCTCCATCGCGAGACACGCGAGGTGCAACGCTGCGGTGCCGCTGCTCACCGCCATGGCGTGCTCGACGCCGACAAACGACGATACGGAGCGCTCGAAGCGGCCGACATATGAGCCGTTGCTCGAAATCCAGCCGCTGTCGAGCGCGTCGCGCACGTAGTCGCATTCCCTGCCGGCGAGCACCGGTTTCGAAACCTGGAATCTGATGCCCGCCGCACGTCGACCGGCTGCCTGCGGTGCGATTGCATCATCGGACGCAACTGCTGCGCCGCCGACGATGTCCGGCCCGCGATCATTGCACGCCGCATCCATCATCATGCCTCCTCTCGTTCCGTGATGCCGTGTTCACGTAATGCCATCGACGGCACAGCCGACGCAGGCGGGTGGTTTCCGATCACATCCGCCGACGCCGCCAGCGCCTGATACTGCTGCAACGCATTGGCCGCGACATTTTTCCACGGCAATATCGAAAGCGCGTAGGCGCGGCCATTGAGGCCGCGCTCTTTCCAGTGCGCGCGGTCGTTCAGCAATGCCACCATGCCGTTCGCAACCGACGCAACATCCGGCTTCACTGCAAGACCGCATCCTGCAGCCTCGACGTGCGGTGCGATACCGGCAGTTTCCGACACCAGCACCATCCGCGCCGCGAGCATGGCCTCGATTGCCGACTGGCTGAAACCTTCGAAGCGCGACGTCAGGCAGAAAAGATCATGGTCACCCATGATCTCCGGCCCCGTACGATCGTAATCGGCATCGCGAAACGTCACTTTATCGAGCAATGAGAGCCGTGCCGCCTGGCGCTGCAGGCGCGCACGATCGCCCCAGTCGGGACCCTGGATCGTGAGCCGCACGTCGTGCGACGCCGCAACCAGGCCGAAGGCGTTCAGCAGAACGTCCAGTCCCTTGTTGTAGGCATCGATGCGGCCCAGAAACAGCATGCGCACGGGCTCGGCGGCACGATACGGCACCACCACCCGCGGCACGGTATGCGCCGGAAATCCGTTGATCACTTCAATCGCCGGTGTACGGATGCCGAGTCGCGCCAGCGGTTCGGCATGGCGGCGATCCATCACCTGGATGGCCGTTGCATGCGCCAGCAGCCGGCGCTCGAACAGAAACCAGTACGGCCATTTCAGATGCGCATTGCGGCGAAACACCGACGTGCTGTACGGATCGAACGGACAGGCAACGTACGGCACGCCGCTCGCGGCAGCGGCACATCCCACCGCGTAAGCGCCGGGATGAAACATCCCGCTGACGACCATCAGCGCGTGCGCCGCCCCCATCCGCCTGCCGATGTGGCGCTTGAACGCGGGGCCGATATCGAATCGCCGCCGGGCGGCCGGAAAACATTCGACGCGATAGCCGCCCGGTGCCGTTGCCGAGCTGCGCTCGCCGCCCTCGCACAGCACGCTCACCGCCGCTCCGATTTCATGCAGCCCGCCGGCCAGCCCGTCGACGAATGTCGCGGTGCCGCCGACGATCGGCGTGCCGGATGCCGGAAAGTGCCGAAGATAAAGACCGATGTTCAGCATGCGCTATCCCGAACTGTGCCGTTCATTGCCGGACGCCACCCCCGCAATCGATTCCGTCCCGCCGGCAACCGGACCGACAGGAGCGCGATCCATCGCAGCCCGTGGCGAACAGTGCCAGCGCCTGACGGTGCGCCGTTCGAGGTAATCAAGCATCTCGATTTCGACCTGGCGCACCACGTCGGGCAGTTCCTGCGAGACATCCACCGCGACGCCGTGCAGCCGTTTCAGCAATGCCAGGTAGGCTTCGCGCTGGCGCTGCGTTTCGGCGAGATCGACTTCACTCTTGCGTGCCCACACCACTTCCGCCGGCGCGTCGAGCACAAACCAGATGTCCGGTCTCGGCACCAGCCATCCTGCCAGCCGCGCCAGCAACACCGGCCCGCCGTATCGATAACGCCGCGGATCGACGATGATGTCGTGATAGTAGCGGTCGAATATCACCAAGGTAGAGCGCATGCGGCGCGGCCAGATCGAAAGCAGATAACCGGACCAGTAATCAAACAGGAACCATGCCAGTTTGGCGGTCGATGCCAGCATACCGCGCGGCGGCATCGCGTGCGGCTCCGATACCGGCTCCCGCGCGTGGCCGCCGCCCACGACGCGCGGCCTCAGGTGCACATAGTGCACCTTGCGGAATGCCGCGGCCATCTCCCGCGACACCGCCCCGATCACGCTGCTTTTGCCGCAGCCGTCGGGACCGAGTAGTGCGATGGTCAGCCCGCTGGGGTGAAATGCGCGCGCGATTTTCCGCATCAGATTCTGCCACTGCGCGCCCGGCGCAAACGGAAGCGATCGGTGCAATTGCTTGCGCAGCCCGCCGAGGTCCGCCTGCAGCGGCAACCAGTTGCCGTCGTCCATCGCGTCCGCCACCAGCCGTACCGCATCACCCTCCCAGAAACGCCGCAGCTGGGCAATGCAACCGTCGCGATCCTGCCGCCAGCATGCGATCAGGTAGTCGGCTTGCCGCTGATCGAGCTGGCCCTTGTCGATTTTCTTGATCAGATAGTAAATGAACTGCATCGCCGGGCGCGGCACCGGGAAGCGCGTCCAGCCGCCGCAGCCGTCGGCGGCCGGCGCGGAATGCTCCAGAATCTCGGCAGCCGTCAGAATCGGTACGCCGTGACGGCGATAGTCCGAGCATACGTCGGGTGCCAGGAACTGTGGTCTGCCATCGCCGTCGATCCACGCCAGCACGAAGTACATCGCCGTTCGTTCATGGCGCAGCACCTGCACCAGTTGCAACCGATGCAGCTGCGCGAACTGTGAAACGATCTGCGGCAACTCCAGCAGCGTGTGATGCGGAACGACGATGTCGATGTCGCTGCTGATGCGGTCGGGGTAATCACGGGTATCGCCGACCACGCAATACCAGACGCCCGCCTCGTTCAGGAAGCGGAACAGCGCGCGTGCGTAAAATCCGCGATCGAACCGGTTCATGCCGCAAGCGCCTCGTATTGTTCGAGCGCCCGCGCCGCAATCGCTTTCCACTGCAGCGCGGCAAGTGCGTAGGCGCGTCCGGCCAGCCCGCGTTCCCGCCACTGCGCGCGGTCCTCGAGCAGCGCGACCAGCCCGTTGGTCACCGCGGACACGTCGGCATCAACCAGCACGCCGCAGCCGCTTGCCTCGACGTGCGGTGCGATGCCTGCCGCACGCGACACCAGCAGCACGCGCGCCGCCAGCATTGCTTCGAGCGCCGACATTCCGAATCCTTCGCGGCGCGACGGCATGCAGAATATGTCGTAACCGGCGATCACCTCCGGACCGGAATGCTCATAGTCCGGATCAAGAAACTCCACCTTCCCTGCCAGCGGCCCCTGTCCGGCCCGCTGCTCGAGACGAGCCCGGTCGCCCCAGTCCGGGCCCTGGATGGTCAGCCTGACAGCATGGGACGCACTGACCCGTTCGAACGCGTCGAGCAGGATATCAAGCCCCTTGTGAAAAGCATTGATACGGCCGAAAAACAGCATCCGGGCCGGACCGCTGTCACGCCATTGCAGTGCCGAAACCGGCGGCACGGCCTGCGTGCCGAATCCGTTCGACACGTCGAAGGCCGGCTTGTGTATGCCGAATTTCCCAAGATGCATCGCATGGCGCGGATCAAGCACCTGGACCGCCGCCGCGCCCTTCAGCAACCGGCGCTCGAACAGCCACCAGTAGGGCAGTTTCAGATGAGGATTCTTGCGAAACATCGATGCATCATAGGACTCGTGCGGAGCCGCAACATACGGCACACGGCATTGCGCCAGCGTCTGTGCCACCGCGTATACACCGGGGCTGAAAATGCCGTTCACCACGGCGACCGTATCGTGCGGCGGCAACTGCTCGCGCAAATAGCGCGTGAATTCCGGATGAAGTCCGAATGTCCGGCGCACCTTCGGAAAACATTCCACCTGGTAGCCGGCCTCCGTCATCACGGACGTGCGTTGTTCGCCTTCGCACAGCACGGTCACGGCCGCGCCGTTTTCCGCCAGGCCGCTTGCCAGGCCGTGGATCGCCGTGACGCTGCCGCCGAAGATCGGCGTTCCGCTGGCAGGAAAGTGCCGCAGGTAGAGTGCAATATTCATTGCGCCTCCGGTTTTTTCACCACGGCCAGGCCAGTCTGCTCGCGCATCAGCTTCAGATAGATCCACCACGTCGTCGCCAGCAATGATGCATTCATCACGATCAGCGACAGCGGCACGCCCAGAATTCCGAACACATGAATCAGCGCCACGCCACAGGTCGCCAGCAGAATGACCGGAATGATGGCGACGTAGAAAAGCGATCGCGTCGAACGCATCGCCAGGATGCCGACGTCACACGGGTACCTGACAAAGCCGATGATCTGCCCCACCGTGGACAGCGCCAGGATTTCGGCCAGTTCGTGACTGCTGTAACGCGTCCCGTACGCGAGATGAAGGATGTCGTGCGGAAAGCCGATCAGCAGGATACCGAACGGCACCAGCGCCACCGCCAGCGCCACCGCCACCCGTGCGACCCAGCGCGTCAGACCGGCGTGGCCGCGCATCTGAAAGGCATAACTGCCGCGCGCCGGCAGATAGTTGGTCGCGGCCAGGCGCAGCGGATTCATCACGTTCGCCAGGTGCGTCGCGGCACGGTACGTGCCGACCGCCCCGGTCCCCAGCATGATGGCGACGACCCACGAATGGCCGCGCGAGCCGAACCATTCGAGCACGTTCTTGGCCACCACCCATTTTCCGAAATGCCACGCCTTGGCCCACGACTCCGTCATGCCGTGCAAGGTTTCGGAATCGAACGCGACCTCATGCCGCAGATGCGGCACAGCGGCGATGATGCTGGCAAGCGACGACACGCCGAATACGAAAAACGCCGCTTCCGGGCCGCTCCTGCCCCAGTCCCAGTACGTAATCGCGAATGCGCCGACAAGCTGCAGGCCATACGAGATGACATCGTTGAACGTCGCCGCACGGGAGTTGCCGCGGGTGAAGAATGCACGCCGCACGAAATCCCGCGACACGAACGGCCACACGATGATGGCGATGACCAGCACGATCTCTCCGTATTGCGGCGAAACCGCATAAGTCACGATCACCCCCGCGATCGCGAGAATTGCCGTCACTCCCGTCGCCACAACCACCTGCAGCACGACCAGGGCAGTCGTGAAGCGCCGGTATTCCAGCCCTTCCAGCGCGGCACCCAGCACATTGTGCGGCCCCACCACCACGGCGCCCTGCAGCGCCGTCAACAACCTCAGGCCACTATAGGCCAGCAGCAGGACACCGAACGACGCCGCGCTGAGCGAACGCGCGTAAAGGTAGATCGTCAGGAAATTGAACGCGCTGACCAGCGCCTGGTCGGCCAGCGCCCACGAGACACCTCTTCGCGACAGCCGGCGCACCGGCTGCAGCCATCGCCGGCGCCACGGCGGACTGCCTGCCGTACCGCCGCCGGCCAGCGCATCGGCCGGGCGTTCGAGCATGTGCCTCAGCCGCAGGCTCAATGTGCCTCCGCCGACATGCGATCGACCGGCCGGCAGCCGCGCTTCGCATCGCGATAACTTCCATCAATCATTTTGACCGCCAGTTCATCGAGGTTGATTCCGGAATCCGTCCGAACCCACAAGCGCTCCGGTCGCCCTGCTGCCCATGTCCCGGCGATCGTCATGAATAACGCCGGCGCGGATAATGCTTTCGCCTGGCTCTGCAAAGAGCGGCAACAAATCCACGAGTGCGGTTTCGCTGTGCTTCCATCGCCCGGGCATCGTCTATGGCATGCGCCGAACCGGCGCCGCTGCGGAGAACGTTCTAATCGTTGGTTACAAGTAAAGCTGGCCGCACCGGCGGACCCCGCTGCTAATGCGAATGCCATGCCAGCCTCGTCTTGCCAGAAGAATCATCGTATTAGGCCGATACGGCGCGATGCAGTTCGCGAAAAATGTCGCCGAATTGCAACGTAATTCAGGCTTGCTTTACAAGTTTCTGATTTCACAAGTTTCCCGGTGTCGCCACACAGCGACATCACTAAAAAACGAAAGCTGCGGCGCGCAGTGACTCACGGATGTTACAGTCGGCGACCCGAAATCACGCTGGACATGTAAAAACGAGCTTACAGAGATTTTCGGATACGAACCGTCTGCGCCGTGCGCCGGAACCGAAAATCACGCGCCTGTGTCTGAAGGGTATGTTCGCTTCCGGTTCGCGAGCGAACGCATCCGAATCATGCAGTGACCGTTATCGGCTGCAATTGCACCCGACCATAACACTGCGGAGTTTCGGCTCCATTGGAACGCTCTTCTATCTGCCGATCCATTGTCATTCGTCCTCCACCAAGCCCCGCGGCTTCAATAACAGGAACGCGCCATGTCTGCTCAGCGGAAACAGGGAATTCTTCAGGATCTTTCGGCTTTTCCGACGTTTGAGTTTCAGAATCAGCCGAATGCCGGCGATCGCAAGGTGATAGTTGGCCATGATGGAGTGGTCGAAATCGATGAAGCGACACGCACTGTCGTCAAGACGTATCGCGATCCCAGGCCCGAAGTCGCTTTCGAGAAGGCGGAGCGCGAAGTCGACTACGCCGCGCGTTTTGTCGCGGCCGTTTCCGAGCTGCCCGAAATCGCCGGCGCCGAGATTCTGGAATACGATTTCTCTCCTCCGCCGCGCGTGCTGATGCAATTGTGCCCCGGCAAGCCGGTACTCGATTTTTTACGCACTGTGCGGGCGGATGATCCATGCGTGGCGGACATCGCCGACAAGATTCACGACTGCATCGAGATCTATGTCGAAACATTCCCCGGCATTCAGCACAGCTTCAAGCTGGAAAACATGCTGTACGACCACACATCAGGCGTACTGTCGCTGATCGATTTCGCCGGTGACGAGGAACTCGGCGACATGCATCGCGATCATCCGATCGACGCCCAACTGGGACACCTGATCGGATGCGCATGCTACGAGCTGGCCCGCCCGGCGAACCTGGGTTTGCGAAAAGCCGCATACTTGAAACTGCTGCGGATGGTGCTGGCGAGCTTTGCAGGGCGGTTGTCGAATGCAAGGATCCGCGATTCGGCCAGCGTCTGCTTTCTGCGGGCGGGGCGTCTCGGAAGAAGCGTGCGCGGCGTCTATTACGCCACGTTCGGAACAGTGCTGGTCGAACGCATGCTGAAGGATCTCGGCCTTGCATCCGCAACGTTTTCGTACGACGGCGCCAATCGATCGTGACCGGCACGCCAAACGCCCGCATCACTTCGCGGCGAGCACCCGGCTCTCTCCGTATTTCCGCGAATCCGGACACAGTCCGAGCTGCTGCAGATACGTCCGCACGACGGCGGCGCCGAATGCCCCGTAATACAGACCCCGTGCCGAGCGCTCACCGGGCCGTCCCAGCCACACGAAAGTACCGTACGCGGCGTGCCAGATGCGCTCGTTCGACACCCGATCTCCGAAACGGGCGAGCACCTTGCGCAACAACGCCATGTAGCCGGCTTTGCGCATGGACAGCCGTGACGGTCGCACCAGCTCGTTGCAGGTCCAGCCGATCAAACGTCCCAGGCTCGCCTCCAGCGGAAATTCCCAGTTCACTTCGGCCGTGCCTTCACGTGCGAAATCGACCAGCGACAGGACTCCCGTCGTTTCGTCATACAACAGATTCTTGAAATTGAGATCGTAGTGCGGCTCGCGCAGCGCCTCCACATAAATTCGCAGGCCCTGATGAATCCGTTCGGCGATCCGGTCGAGCCGGCCATCGTCCGCCCCGACACTACCGAGAAATTCCGACAGCGCGATTCCGGGGCACAGCCGCATGACGACATGCGGCGCTGACGACAGGCCGATTTCGACGATCTCCGGGCAGGAAACCCCCGCCACGCCCGACAGCGCTTCCCGCAAACGCGACGCGCAGTACTGTTCGCGCCTTGCCTTGCGCATCGCCATTTCGGGACTGGCCTTCGGAAACGTCTTGATGACGATCCGCCTGGAGCGGTCGATCTGCACCGATCCATCACTGCCATTCATCGTTTCGACCGAACCGGAGTCGCGCCAAAAAGGCAGGGCGATTGTTTTTTTCATACGGTTACTCATGCGTGATATCGAAATACCGGCCGCTACAGGATGATCAATGCCCCGGCACGTTCACCACTTCGCGATATCCGGACAGGTACGGACCAACCACCCGATCCCAGGACAATGCCGCCTTGAGCTTTGGCACATTGGCGCGCCACCATTCGCTTTTTTGCGGATCACGCCATACTTCCAGCAACGCCGCCGCCACCGCGTCCGCGTCCAGCGGCACGACGGCGCCGGCATCATACGCCTCGACTATCTCTCCCATGTTGGTTTCACGGCTGACGATGACCGGCACACCGAGGCTGATGGCCTCCCGGATCGGGCGTGGCGGGCCGTCAAAACGACTGAGAAACACCAATGCCCGGGCAGAGCCCAGCAACTCATACGCGCTGCGGGTATCGAGCGCACCGAGCAAGCTGACAGCCTCACGCCGTGCCAGCCGCTGGATGCGCGCGCGGATGAATTGATCGCTTTTCAGGCAAGGCCGTCCCGCGATGACCAACTGAATCGAAGCGTCCGCGGACGCGGAACGGCTTTCAGCAACGCGTACCGCTTCCAGCAGAATGTCTATCCCTTTCTGATAAACATCGTTTCGTCCAAAGAACACGAAGGGTGCGGCGGTCCGCCGCAGTGGGACGCCCGCGGAAGCGGCCGCCGGGTCCGGCGGAAAAATTCCGAACTGCCCGAACATGCGGTGCGATTGCCGCCATACGTCGCTCCAGCTGAGAGACTCGCTGTGCGACAGCAGGTGCAGCGACGTCACGCGGCTCAGGGTCCCGGCATACAATCGCATGAACGCCTCCTTCTTCACCCTTTTCCACCGCGTACGATTCACGGCAAACGGCATCAGCACCGCCATCGGAGAAAGCACAGTTGGAATCCCGATCCGGATCGCCTCTTCCAGCAGGCGCATGTGGGCCGGTATGAACAGTCCGAAGATATGCACCAGATCAAAATGCTCGAGCTCGCGCGGAATCGATTCCAGCCGGGCAATGGCGACGCCGCCGGACAAACCTTCGGTGTTCCGGGTTTCGCCGCAGACCAGCGTCACGTCCGCGCCGTGAGCAGCCAGCGTCGTCGCCAGCCAGCGGACGTCCCGTGGATAGCCGCCATCACCAAGCGCATGCTGGTAAATCAGGCAGATTTTCATCCGATCAGGAAGCGTCTGCTGCGGGAAAATTCATGGTCGGAATCGTCGGTCACCGAACGGTGCCGGCCGCGCCGCCGACAAGGTTGCCGGGCGCCGACCGGTGACATGGCGCCGCTCCGTGCGACGCGCGAGATACGCCAGGATCGCGCGATCAATGTCTCGTACTATGCGGCTTGCATCCTGTGATGCATTCACCACGCACACCGGCGGGCCGCGAAACAACGCGGGACAGTTATCGCCGCGGCGTAGCGGTTCGGTGCTCGCTATTTCCGCGTCACCCGGTGCGGGTGAATTCGCGAACGCGCGCAGAACAATACACAGATCGGGCTGCGGCATCAGTTTCCCCGCCAGCCGTGCCGGCATTGCCGCTGCGCCGTAACCGTAGTGCTGCGGATTGACGAGAACGCCTGAAAAGTGGTGATCCGAAATGATCAGTGCCGAGTGCACCTTGCGCGGGCGCACCGTCACGAAACGGCCAACGACATGATCGAAGAAAAATCGAACCCGGCTGATGCCAGACACCTCGGGACCGCGCAGCGCTTGCGGCGATGCCATATCGGGAACCCCTCGATGGGCCGGCTGCAGCGGCGGTACATTCGCGTACCAGGTGCCGCGGAATGCGGGCGCCATGTCTGCCAGTACTTCGGCAATCATCCGCCGATTGTTGCAACCGTCTGCGCCCTCAATCGCAACCACCAGGCCGTTCGGTTGCAGCAGCCGCGCCAACTTGCGGCCCCATTGCCGCGGATGATAACGATAAGTACGCGGTCGGGCCCGGCGCAGCGTCGCTCGCAACGCCGGCAAAGTCGCTTGTACCGGTGACCAGTCGCCACTGCCGGCTGCCCGCGAAATCAGCACCACGTCGTCCGGCCAGAAACGCCGCAGCTGCACCTTGCTGCCTTCCGGATCCTGCCGCCAGCACGCAGTCAGATAATCAGCCTGCCGGCAGTCGAGCCGCAGCTTGTCGATTTTCTTGACGAGATAATAGATGAACTGGATCGCCGGCGCCGGCACCGGAAAGCCCTTGTACCGGCCCGATGCATTCACCGCAGGCCTCGGACCATCGAGGGCGGCCGCGGCCGCAAAAACCGGTATGCCATGACGCCGGTAATCGGAGCACAGATCGACTGCCAGGAAACACGGTTTGTCTTCGTTGCCGGACCACGCCAGCACCGCGCACATTGCCGTTCGTTCCTGCCCCAGGATCTGGATCAATTGCAGCTGTTGGGCACGGCAAAATCGAAACAGGATCCCGGGCATTGTAGCCAGCACATCGGCCGGCACCACGATATCGACGTCGCCGCGGATTCGATCCGGATAGGCCCGGGTGTCCCCCAGCACACAGTAGCGTATGCCGCTTTCGTCGAGAAACCGGAACAGCGCACGGGCATAAAGCCCGCAGCCGTGTGAGTTCATCATGTCTGCGCCTCGTATTGCCTGGCGCTTTGCGCAGCACCGATTCCCCCTCATGGCCGGCGAAAACGCCGCCGCATCTTCGCGCGTGGCATCGTCGCCGGACTAACGTACCTCCGCCTGCGTGCGGTACTGGTTCGCAGTACGCTCGAATACGGCATTGTCGAGACACCAGCGATAAGTGTCCCGAATACCGGCTTCAAGATCGAAGCGCGGTTTCCATCCCAGCGCGCGGATGCGCGCAATATCGAGCAGCTTGCGCGGCGCGCCGTCCGGCTTGCTGGCATCGAATGCCAGTTCACCTTCAAGGCCGACCACGTCCTTGATGCAGTTCGCCAACTCGGCAATCGTGACGTCCGTTCCGGTGCCGACGTTGTAAACGCCTTCTCCGACATCCTTCATCATCAGCATCACGCAGGCGGCGGCGAGATCGTCCACGTGCAGAAATTCGCGCCGCGGCCGACCCGAGCCCCACACCGCCAGCACCGGCGATCCGTCCGCTTTCGCCGTGTGCGCCTTGCGCAACAGCGCCGGCAGCACATGGCTCGCTGCCAGATCGAAATTGTCGTTCGGGCCGTAGAGATTGGTCGGCATCACCGACACGTAGCGGGTGCCGTATTGCCGGTTGAACGACTCGCACAGTTTCAGTCCCGCGATTTTCGCAATCGCATACGGCTCGTTGGTCGGCTCGAAGGGACCGGTCAGCAGATATTCCTCGCGTATCGGCTGCGGACACTCCCGCGGATAGATGCAGCTCGATCCGAGAAACAGCAGCCGCTCGACGTCCGCGCGAAATGCCGCTTCGATCACGTTGCAGGCGATGATCAGGTTCTGGTAGATGAAGTCCGCGCGGTAGGTATCGTTCGCCAGTATTCCGCCGACCCGCGCCGCCGCCAGAAACACGTAGTCCGGCCGCTCGCTGTCGAAGAACGCGCGCACCGCCGCCTGATCGGTCAGATCGAGCTCACTGTGGGAACGCATGATGATTTGCGTATAGCCTTCGGCGCGCAGTTTCCTGACGAGCGCCGAACCGACCATGCCGCGATGGCCGGCGACATAAATCCGCGACCTGCGATCGATAGCCTCACTCATGGTATTCGAGCACCCTGAAGCCGTGGCGCTTCACCAGGTTGTCGCGCTGCGCGCCGCGATAATCTTCGTCAATCATCTCGGCCACCAGCTCATCGAGGCCGGTTTTCGGCACCCACCCCAGCTGGCGCTGCGCCTTTTCCGGATTGCCGAGCAGCGTTTCGACTTCGGTCGGCCTGAAGTAGCGCTTGTCCACTCTCACCACCGTCTGCCCGACGCTCACGCCGGAACTGCGCGTGCCGCGCACCGCCGCCACCACGCCGATCTGGTCCACGCCCTCGCCTTCCCAGCTCAGCGTGATGCCGAGCTGGGCCGCGGCGGCATCGACGAATTCCTTTACGGTATGCTGGCGCCCGGTCGCGATCACGAAATCGTCAGGCTCGGACTGCTGCAGCATCAACCACTGGATTTCGACGTACTCGCGGGCATGGCCCCAGTCGCGGCGGGCGTCGAGATTGCCGAGATACAGGCATTCCTGCAATCCCTGGCTGATGCGCGCCAGCGCGCGCGTGATTTTCCGTGTCACGAACGTCTCGCCGCGCCGCGGCGATTCGTGATTGAACAGGATGCCGTTGCACGCATACAGCCCGTAGGCTTCGCGGTAGTTCACGGTGATCCAGTAGGCGTAGAGCTTGGCCGCCGCATACGGGCTGCGCGGATAGAACGGCGTCTTTTCGGTCTGCGGCGTTTCCTGCACCTTGCCGAACAATTCCGACGTGGACGCCTGGTAGAACCGCGTTTTGCGTTCGAGCCCGAGAATCCGCATCGCCTCCAGCAGCCGCAACGCGCCCAGCCCGTCCGCATTGGCGGTGTATTCGGGCTCCTCGAACGACACCGCGACGTGGCTTTGCGCGGCCAGATTGTAGATTTCGTCCGGTTGCACCTGCTGCATCACGCGCACCAGGCTGCTGGTGTCGGTCATGTCGCCGTAATGCAGAATGAAGCGGCGATTCTTCTTCTGCGGATCTTCGTACAGATGATCGATACGGTCGGTATTGAACGACGACGAGCGGCGCTTGATGCCATGCACCTCGTAACCTTTTTCAAGCAGCAGTTCCGCGAGGTACGATCCATCCTGCCCCGTGACCCCGGTAATGAGCGCTTTTTTCATTGATGTTCGACTCCCGCAAAAAATGAAAATCGGATCCGACGTCAGGCGGCGTTCAAAACGGTCCCGACGACGGTGGCCCCATCGAGCTCGACGTTGCGCTGCAGCTTGTGGAGCGCCTTCAGCCGCGTGCGGTTGCGGCGCGCCACCAGCAGGCTGCCGCCGGTGCGTGCGGCAACCAGCCGCGCATCGGAACCGCGTCCGCCCGCCGGCGTGTCGATGATGATCACCGA
>DASSON010000027.1:0-34995 GCA_035700525.1 Burkholderiales bacterium | reverse complement strand
GCGAAGAGCTCACATCGCTGTGGAAGCGCTCCAGCGCTTCCAAGGAACAGCTGGTGAAAAGCCTGAACGACTGGTGCCGCCGCGCCGAGGAAAGCGGCATTACGGCGCTGGAGCAGTTTTCGCGGAATTTGCGCTGCTACGCATAAAACCGGAGATACCAATGAAAAACGGCCGCATCCGCGGCCGTTTTGTTTTGAACAAACCGCAGCAGTTCTTACTTCAGCTTGATTTCCTTGTAAACCACGTGCTTGCGCGCTTTCGGATCGAACTTCCTGATCTCGATTTTTTCAGGCGTGGTGCGCTTGTTCTTGGTCGTGGTGTAGAAATGGCCGGTTCCGGCCGTTGATTCCAGTTTGATCTTTTCACGCATGGCTCGAATCTCCTGTGCGTTCAGACGTTCTCGCCGCGCTCGCGCAATTCGGCAAGAACCACTTCAATACCTTTCTTGTCGATCGTGCGCAGCGCCGCCTGCGACACGCGCAGCCGCACCCAGCGGTTTTCGCTTTCGACCCAGAAGCGGCGGTACTGCAGATTGGGCAGGAAACGCCGATGGGTCTTGTTGTTGGCGTGCGAAACATGGTTTCCCCGCAACGGCTTCTTGCCGGTGACCTGACAGACGCGAGCCATGATTGCTGTGCTCCGGATTCGTTGAAAGCTTCGGATTCTACATGACTTTTGATGCTCCGCGCAATGTACTCGCGTGAACCGGCGGCCCGAAATCCGGATTTCGGGCGGTGCCAGCCACCGGGCGCCGGTCTGAGCCCGATATAGCTACAGCAGCCCGCGTTCGGCAAACGACATCGCGCTGCCGCCGGCAATGATGAAATGATCAAGCACCCGCACGTCGATCAGCCCCAGCGCGCGCTTCAGTGCCTCCGTCAGTGTCTGGTCGGCGCCCGACGGCTCGGCGACACCGGATGGATGATTGTGCGCGAATATCACCGCCGCCGCGTTGAAATGCAGCGCACGCTTCACGATCTCGCGCGGAAAAACACTGGTCTGCATCAGCGTGCCGCGGAACAGTTCCTCGACTTCGATCACGCGGTTGCGGGCATCAAGAAACACACCGACAAAGACTTCGTGCGGCAGGTTCTTCAACGTCAATTTGAGGTAGTCGCGCACAGACTGCGGGGAATTCAGATTCACGCCGCCGGCCATTTCCTCGCGCAGCGCCCGCTTCGCGAGTTCGACGCTTGCCCGCAATTGCACGTATTTCGCGTCCCCCATGCCGGGCATCGTGCACAGCGCGGCCTGCGGCGCCGCGAGCAGCGCCGACAACGAACCGAAATGCGACATCAGCTCGCGCGCAACGTCGACCGCACTTTTACCCTTGATGCCGGTACGCAGAAAAATCGCCAGCAGTTCGGAATCAGAAAGCGACTCGGCACCCTTCGCGATGAGCTTCTCGCGCGGACGCTCCCCTTCCGGCCAATCGGTGATCGGCATGATCGGTGTTCCCTACCGCGTGAAGCACGGCCCGTTCCCTCCCGACCGCCGCGGCGCCTCCCCGGTGCCCGTTGTTGGTTTTTTATTCTTGTAGGCAAATAGTTTACACTCACCCACCACGCATATGAACGCCCTTTCGCACAAACCCCTGATCGTCGGCGTCACCGGCGGCATCGCCGCCTACAAGGCGGCGGAATTGGTGCGCCTGTTCGTCAAGGCCGGTATTGCGGTGCAGGTAGTGATGACCGAAGCCGCACGCGGCTTCGTCGCACCCGCCACTTTTCAGGCGCTTTCCGGACGCCCGGTCTTCAGCGACATGTGGGACACGCGCATCGACGACAGCATGGCGCACATCGAACTGTCGCGCGGGGCCGCCGGGATCGTCGTTGCCCCAGCCACCGCGGATTTCATCGCCCGCCTGGCGCACGGACTTGGAAACGATCTGCTCTCCACACTGTGCCTGGCGCGTGAATGCCCGCTGCTGATCGCGCCGGCGATGAACCGCCAGATGTGGGAGAACGCCGCCACGCAACGCAACGTCGCACAACTGGCGCGCGACGGCGTAATGCTGGCCGGCCCCGCCGCCGGCGATCAGGCGTGCGGCGAAACCGGCTTCGGACGCATGGTCGAACCCCAAGCGGTTTTCGACGCCGCGCAATCCTTTTTTCAGCCGCCGCTGCTGGCCGGTCGCAAGGTGCTGATCACCGCCGGCCCGACTCTCGAGGCGATCGACGCGGTGCGCGCGATCACCAATCGCAGCTCCGGCAGGATGGGTTATGCGGTGGCTCAGGCCGCACTGGAATGCGGCGCGCAGGTGACGCTGGTATCGGGCCCAACGGCGCTGACGCCGCCGGCAGGGGCGGCGGTGATACCGGTCGAAAGCGCACAGCAGATGTTCGATGCGGTCAAACGTCACATCGACGGACATGACATCTTCATCGGCGTCGCCGCGGTCGCCGACTATCGTGTCGAGAAGCCCAGCGCGCAAAAAATCAAGAAGGAAAAGACGCGCGATCTCGATCTGCGGCTGGTGCCGAATCCGGACATCCTGGAATATGTCGCGAACCTGCCGCAGCCGCCATTCTGTGTCGGCTTTGCCGCCGAGAGCGAAAAACTCGCGCAGCACGCTCAGGCCAAGCGCCGCCGCAAGAAACTGCCGCTGATCGCGGCCAATCTGGCGCAGCATGCGATCGGCGCCGACGACAACGAGCTGACGCTGTTCGACGATGACGGCGCGCATCGTTTGCCGCGCGCACCGAAGATCGAGCTCGCGCGCAGACTTGTCGCACACATCGCACGGCTTCAGGCAGCAGCGCGTACATCACGCAAAAACCCATGATCCGGCACCAGTGAAAACCATAGCCGTCAAGATCCTCGACCAGCGGCTGCGCTCGCAGCTGCCGCACTACGCGACACCCGGCTCCGCCGGGCTCGACCTGCGCGCCTGCATCGACGCGCCGATCACACTGGTGCCGGGCCAGACCGAACTGATTCCGGCCGGCATCGCAATTCACCTCGACGATCCGGCGCTGGCGGCGATGATCCTGCCGCGCTCCGGTCTCGGCCACAAGAACGGCATCGTGCTCGGCAACCTGGTCGGACTGATCGATTCCGATTACCAGGGCCAGATCTTCGTCTCCACCTGGAACCGCGGAACGGCGCCGTTCGTGCTCAATCCGCTGGAGCGGCTGGCGCAAATGGTGATCGTGCCGGTGGTGCAGGCAAACTTCAACGTGGTCGATGAATTTACTGAAAGTCATCGCGGTGCCGGCGGCTTCGGCAGCACCGGGCGCTGACGGCTGGATATTGAGGTACCGCGAAACGAACTTCGGCATGTCGCCATTTCGATTTCTCAGCGCAACGGCAGGCGCATTGCTCGGCGCCGCAACCGCCTGCGCGCAGCTGCCGGAAACCACGCTGGTCGCCGGCAATCAGCACATCACCGTCGAAATCGCCCGTTCGCTGCACGAACGTGAAACCGGACTGATGCACCGGCACACTCTGCCGTCGGATCACGGCATGCTGTTCGTGTTTCCGTCGATTTCGTACATCGGCATGTGGATGGTCGATACTTACATTCCACTGTCGGTGGCGTTCATCGACGCGCAGGGCAATGTCATCAACATCGAAAACATGGAACCGCTGACGCGCGACGTCCACTACGCCGCGCGCCCTGCCAAGTATGCGCTGGAAATGAACCGCGGCTGGTTCAGCCGCCACGGCATTCAACCCGGCACCAGGATCGGCGGCGTGACCGCCATTGCGCCGCTGCTGCACTGATCCCGTTGCCCGCATTCGCAGCGCTTTACCGCATCGGTTTCATCGGCGGGGCAATCAATCGAAGCCGAATGTGTAGTACAGATCGACCGCATTGTCGGTGCCGGCGCGGCTCACCAGCGACAGCCGGCGCGTCAGTTCGTAAGTGAACTTGACGACGTTCTGTGCGGTTGCAGTGCTTTGCTCGTACGACAGATAGAGCCGGTCGGACAGCCGCTTGCCGAGCGTCACGATCTGCGACGTCACGGTGCTGTTGTTGTCGGGCGACAGGCTGCCCGCCACCGTGCTCGTCGGCAGACGCGTGGTGTCGGACAGCGTGCCCTGCGAGATCGAAAATTCGTCGAAACCCAGGCTGTGCGCAAGACGCTGCGGGATGCCGCCCTCCTGGCCGCCGAAAATCGCGCTCGCCGCCGACAGCAGCAGCGCGGAATTCGCGCCGCCGCCTTCGAGCGACCGGCCGGTCACGATCCACGACAGCTTCTCGTCGTCCGGCACGTTCGGATCCGAAATCAGACGCACGTGCGGCTTCGCCACCGTGCCGGTGATCTCGACGCCGGCCTCGACCGGCAGATTCCCGCGCACGGCGACGACGTTGAGCCCCGGATTGTCGACGGGGCCCTGGAAATTGACGATGCCGCGCTTGATCGTGAGCTTGTGCCCATACGCGTCGTAGGTGCCGTCGACAGCGCGGATCGAGCCGGTCGCGCGCAACGGCCCGCTGCCGTTCGACACCAGATGCAGTTCGCCGGCCAGGCGAGTATCGAGCCCGCGCCCGGTGAAATAAAGCCGGCGGCCGAGATCGACGACAACGTCGAACTTGAAGCGCGTGCGCCGCTGCGCCGCCGGTGCGCGACCCATCACGACGACGTCATCGGACAGCGCCGGCGGCGGCTGGCGCGGCACTTCGATGCGGCCGGCATCGGCGGTCAATTTGCCGGTGACGGCGAGCTCGTCCGGCGCGACCGTCAGCCGCATCGCTCCGGACGCCAACAGCCAGCGGTCCGGACGCGCCAGCAACGCCAGATGCACCGCATCGATCGTGAACGCGCCACGCCGGTCGGCGAGCGTCAATGTACCGCTGGCGCTGACGCGGCCGGGCGTTGCCGTGAGCTCCGCGACTTTCAGTTTCGGATTGCGCGATGGCGGAAGATTCGGCCGCGTCTGGAACACCAGCTCGTTCAACGTCAGCCGATCCTGATCGAACGCCGCATGCAGCACGCCATCGACCAGTGCGACGCCCTGATCGGGCAGTGCGATCGCCAGTTTCGTTCCGTCAATTTTTCCGGTTGCGCGCGGTACCGCCGCCGTCCCGCCAAGCGTGACGTCAGCCGTAAGTTCCCCGGCAGTCTGCAGACCGGGATTAAGATACGGACCCAGCCATTGCAGCGTCGGGACACGGGCATCGACATACCCCGAAAGCGGTGCATTGCGTGCCAGCTGCCAGCCACCCTGCGCGCCGTGTGCCAACCGTACGTTGGCCCGCCCGGCAACCGTTCCGAGCCCGCTGCCACGCACGTCGAGCACCATGTTCACGCGATCCTGCACCGCCGTTACATCAATCTTCAGCGTCTGCAGGCCGAGTGCCTGCGGTTGATCACCGTTAAGCGTCACGTCGCCGCCCTCGCGATGCAGCTCGACACTGCCGTCCACGGTCTTGCCGATGGTCACGTTCCAGCTGCCGCCAAGCGTCAGCGTCGATGCGATCGGCATCGCGTCGGTGCCGCGCGCGCGGGCAATGCGCAGACCGGCGACACTGCCGCGCGCGACGATGCTGCGCGGCGTCCATTCGGTCGCCGCCAGGTGCGCGCGCCCGCGGGTGCCCTGCAGATCGGCTGCTCCGAGCACGATGCGCGACGCGCTTACCGCGAGGCTGGCCGGCGCCGCCAGCGCGATCAGCGTCTGCCGTCTCGCATCCGTCAGCATCAGCTGCTCCAGCTTGCCTTTCCATGCCAGGCCCTGCGCCAGACCGCCGCGTGCGGCCAGCGTGAGTGTGTGCCCGCCGCCAAGCCCCGCGTGCAAGTCGAGTCGATGCGCACCGCGCGTGCCGGATATCTTCAGCGTCGCAGTGGCAACCAGCGGCGCGTCGGCGGGATCGCGCCTGTAGCCCGCGAGTGTCGCCGTCACGTCAACCCGTCCGTTCGCACCGGCCCCGACAGAGCCGCGTAGTGTGGCCTGCGCCACCTGTGTCGTTTTCATCGCGATATTCGCGGCGCTCAGATCGAAGGTCGCCGATGGCTGCGTCAGCGTGCCGGCGACGCTCGCCCGGCCGTGCACGGTTCCACCGAGTGACATGCCGAGCGCACGCCCCACGGCATCAAGGTGACGCGCATCGACCGCGACGGCGAGCTTGTCACCGGGTTTGCCGAAGGCGCCCTTGGCCGTCACGCGGTTGCCGCCGAGATCGAGCGCAATATCACTGCGCTCGAGCCGGTCGCTGGTCGCAGCCAATTCACCATGCCCCGCCAGCGGCTGCCCTCCGATCGATGACTTGCGCAGCGTGAAGCGTGCATTCGCGGCGATGCCGCCGCCTAGGCTTCCATTTGCGGAAAGATCGGCGTTGATGTTTCCAGCGGGCACTTTCGCAAACGCTGCCGGATCGAAATGATCGAGCATCGCATGCATCGCAAAACTGCGGTTGCCCGCCAGGTTCAGTGTAGCGGAAGCGTCCAGCTTCGAACTGCCGGCCGCGATTTGCGCGCGCGTCACGGTCACCGCGTCGCCCTGCTTTTGCGCGTTCAGTGCAACCGTGAAGCGGGCATCGCGCAGATCGGCGGCAATCTGCTGCGTGCCGCCGTTCGCTGTCGCCCGCACGGTGCCGGTGAGAAGCGTCGGCTTGAGTGTCGTCAGCGCTGCCGCGAGATCGACGTCATGCACCGCCAGATCGAGCGCCATGCGGCCCCGTTCCAGCGTGGCATTGCCCTGCGCCGTTCCGCCGGCAAAGGCGGCATCGATATCCGCAAGCGTGGCACGCGCGCCGTTCCAGCCGAGCTGCCCGCGCAACGTGCGCAGCGGCAGGCGGTGGCGGTCGAGCGCACCGGGTTCGGTGTTCGCGAGTTCGATCGGTCCGGCAAGCGTCGCGCCATGCGCTTCGAGGTCGGTCGACAGATGCACCACCGCATGCGGTGCGCCGGCGACGAACGCGGCCGGATCGACGCCGTCGAGCGTGATTTTTGCCTGCTTGAGCAGGTTCGCATCAAATGGCGCAACATTGATCGCAGCATGAAGCGCCGCCTGTTTCGCTTCAGCCTGCAGCACCAGTGCCACTGCCTGCAGCGTGCCGCCTGCGTGCAGCGTGGCATGGTACGGAATTTCTTCATAGTTGCCAGTAGCCGTCACTTTGGCATCAAGCGCGTATGGTGCACCGGCGCCGAGCGTGCCATGCGCATCGAACGTTCCCCAGCGGGTCGCAAATCGCAGTTGCGTGATACGATAGATCCGTCCGTCGGCGCCCACCTGCAGGTGAACGTCGCGCAATTCGATGGGGGCGGCGGTCTGTGGCAGCTCGCTGATCGCAAGACGGCCGACGTCGAAATTCCGGATTGCAACCGCAAGCGGCAATCTGAGTGTGAGCGGCAGTTTCGAGGGTTCGCTCGACGGCGCTTTCGCCAGCGTGACGTCGGCGGCACGAATCAGACGGACATCGAGCACGCCGCGCAGCAGCGCGGCCGGTGACCAGTCGACGGTGAGTGAATGCGCGGCAAGCTGCATGCGCGCGGTGGAAAGCCGCAGCGAATCCGCCTCGAACCGCCCTGCAAGCGTGCCGCGCGGATTACTCAATGCAACCCGGCCGCCGCTCGCCCACGCGATCGCTCGCGCGCTGACAGTCAGCCCCGATTGCGTAGCACCCAGCCACCACAATGCGCCGCAGAACAGAACGAACAGTACGGCAATCGTCCACGCGACCATGTGCCGACGTCGCCGTCTCGGTCCCGGCCCGGCGCTACGCTGTGTTCGCGACGCCATGTCAGAACACCGCCGCTACCGCGAAGTGAATGCGAAACTGACGTTCCTGCTGACCGTACGCGAGATCGATCGCGAGCGGCCCCGCCGGGCTCTTCCAGCGTGCACCGACGCCGTAACCGGCATGCCACTGGAAAGTGGCGCGCGAATCGGCAGCGTCACCGATATCGTAAAAGGTCGCGATGCCCCACTTGTCGGTGAGCCAGTGCACGTATTCCGCGCTCGCCGTCACCAGATAACGCCCGCCGACGACGGCGCCATTTTCGTCAACACCGAGGCTCTGATAATCGTAGCCGCGCACCGAGCCGGTGCCGCCGGCACGAAACAGGAATTCCTGCGGAATGCCATCGCGCGATGGTGCCGCGGTGTAGCCGAGCTCGGCGCGCCCGATCAGCACGTCGCTGCGGCCGACCGGGAAATACTGCTGGTAGCGGCCGTAGCTGCGCACGAAATTCTGGGTCGACAGCAATGCCTTCGAGCCGCCGCCGACCTCGAGCGTCAGCACCTGGCCGCGCCGCGGATCGAGCGGATTGTCGACATGTTTCCAGCTCCACAGATAGTCCAGCGTCAGTGCATTGACGAACTGCGTCGGAATACCGCTCACCTCCTGGCGCTCGCGCTGGAACTTCAATTCGAGCCGCGCGTCGACGCGGCCGCGCTTGCGCGTACGCGCCACGCCGACGGCACCGCGATCGGTGCGCAGCCCCTCGATGTCGGTGTGTTCGCCGAGCGCGCCGAAGCTATCCTGAAAGCCGCGCCCGGTCGGCGGCAGATACACTTCGCCGAAACCGATCTGACGCTTCTGGTCGAGGTGCAATCCGCTGGAAAGCATCCAGCCGCGGTCGAGCAGATTGTTGTCGCGATAATTGAATTCGCCGCGCACGCCGTAGTTGGTGCTGTAGCCGGTACCGAATCCGACGTGCTTCGATTTGGCTTCACTTACGCGCACCTCCACCGGCACGTCGGTGTGATGCGCGGGGTCGCGCTTGATGTCGACGATCACTGACGAAAAATATGGCAGATCCTGCAATTTTCGCTGCAGTTCCAGCAACTGTTTTTCGCTGTAGCGGCTGCCGGGCTTGATCGGATTGAGTTCGGTGATCAAACCGGACGGATAGCGTTTGAGCCCGGAAATGTCGAGGTGATCGAGCGTGAATGGAGGCCCGCTGTCGTAAGTGACCGACAGTTTGGCGGTGGCGTGCGCCGGATCGATTTCGGCACGGCTGTCGGCAATCGATGCCGCCGCATAATCTTCGCCCGACAGCGCCTGCAGCAGCGCCTGCTTCGCGTGGCTCCAGTCATCCTGCGTAAACGGCGCGCCCGCCTTGAGCGGCCATTGCGAACGCAGCGTGTCGCGGCGCGCCGCGCGCTGCGAATCGCCGCCCGCGATGTCGCCCTTGAAATTCAGCGTCACCGCGGCGACGTGCGTGCGCGGCCCCGGCTTCACCGTGATGACGACCGTTTCGCCCGCCGCGGAGGACTGGATATCAGTGGCGACCTGCGGCGAGAAATAACCCTGCGTCGCCAGCAGATCCGGTATTTCGCGTTTGGCGGCGTGCACGATGCCCGCACGCTGGCCAGCGGTCGTTTCCTTGTGCTGATACTGCCAGATCGACAGATAGGACTGCAGCAGCTTGCGCAGCGCGTCCGGAGCATTAACGCGGATCGTAGTCGGCTGCGTCGCGGCCGCCGTCGCCGGCAGCGCCAGGCCGAACGCGAGCGCCAGCATCAGTATACGAAACACGCGATGAAAAAAAAGCCCGCCGCCCGACCAGGCGGTATGTGGCAACAGAAGGAAATGGCGGCTCAATATCTGCACGTGAACGGCAAACAATCGCTACTGACGGCTTGCTGAAGCTGCCCTTCCCCTGCTCGGGAGTTTAACATTTCCGGTCGAACGCCGGCAGTCGCGGCAACGGCCGCGATTCACAGAATCGGCGCGAACAGCCGCGCCAGCCGCATGATCCCGCGGCGCGGGAAGGACGCTTTTTCATATTCGGCACGGCGCACCACTTTCGATTGCGAAAAATCATGCAGCAGCATTGCTTCGACCGCCGCGGCGAAACGGCGGTCCAGCGTCAGCACGGTGATCTCGAAGTTGAGCCGGAACGAACGATTGTCGAGATTGGCGCTGCCGACGGCGGCCGCCTCGCCGTCGATCAGGATCACCTTCTGGTGCAGAAAACCGGGTTTGTAGCGATACACCTTGATGCCGGAACACACCGCCTCGTGCGCGTAGAACGATGACGCCTGATAGACGATGAAGTGGTCCGGGCGGCTCGGAATCAGCAGGCGCACATCGACGCCGCGCAGCGCCGCGAGCTTGAGTGCGACGAACACCGCTTCGTCCGGAACGAAGTAAGGCGTCGTGATCCATACCCGCGTGCGCGCCGAATTGATCGCCTGCACGAAGAACAGCGCACAGGTTTCCAGCTCGTCGGCGGGGCCGCTGGGCACCACCTGGCAGTGCATGTCGCTGTCGGACAGCGCCGGATCCCAGTCCAGATCGGGAACCGCATGGGTGACCCAGTACCAGTCTTCAATGAACGCCAGCTGGATGCCGGTCACCGCCGGTCCCCTGACCTCGATGTGCGTATCGCGCCACGGGCTCAGCGGCGGCCGCAGCCCCAGGTATTCGTCGCCGACGTTGAGCCCGCCGACGAATGCGGCTTCGCCATCGACGACGACGATCTTGCGGTGATTGCGAAAATTGAGCAGGAACCGGCTGATCCAGCGGCGCCGCGTGACAAATTTGTGCGCTTCCACGCCGGCCGCCCGCAGTTCATTGACGTATTCGGGAGGTAATGCGTGGCTGCCGATGCCGTCGAACAGGAAATAGACAGGCACGCCCTGCGCGGCCTTGACCAGCAGGCACTCTTTCAGCCGCCGTCCGAGATCATCGTCGCTGATGATGAAGAACTGCACGATGATGTATTTCCGGGCCTCCGTGATCGCTGCCAGGATTGCCGAGAACGCCTGATCACCGTTGATCAACAGACGCACGTTGTTGCCGCCGGTGACCGCGGCATGCGTCAGGTGCGCCAGCGTATCGATGTCGGCGCGCACCGCATCGTCGGCTGCCGCGATGCCGACCGACATCGCCTTGCCCCAGTCGATATGACTGGTGATCTTGCGCAATTGGCGATTCTTCGTGCGATGCGCATCGACGTAGCCGGCGAACTTGCTGCGCCCGAATATCAGATACGGAATCAGCGCCAGATACGGCATGAATGCCAGCGACACGGCCCACGCGATCGCACCCTGCGATGTGCGCGCGGTCAGTGCCGCATGCACCGCCGCGATCAGGCCGGCGGTGTGAATCAGCACGATGCCGATCCCGACGATCCAGTCGAAAGTGTAGGGGCTCATCGAACAGTCGCCATTTGCGATTCCGTGAGATTACACGCGCGCAGCCGTACAAACAAAAAGCTTCCTGCCGGGCGGCAGGAAGCTTTCTGAAAGGCTTGCGACGTTCAGCCGAGATTTTTCGCAGCGAAATCCCAGTTCACGATGTTCCAGAACGCGGCCACATAGTCCGGACGCTTGTTGCGGTAATCGATGTAGTAGGCATGTTCCCACACGTCGCAGGTGAGCAGCGGCGCCTTGCCCGACGTCAGCGGGTTGCCGGCATTGCTGGTGCTTTCGATCGCCAGCGAGCCGTCGGCATTTTTCACCAACCACGCCCACCCCGAGCCGAAGGTGCCACCGGCCGCCGCGCTGAACTGTTTCTTGAATTCATCAAACGAGCCGAACTTCTTGCTGATCGCGTCGGCCAGCTTGCCGGACGGTTGGCCGCCGCCTTTCGGGCTCAGGCAGTTCCAGTAAAAGGTATGGTTCCAGGTTTGCGCCGCATTGTTGAAAATGCCGCCGGTGGCCTTTTTAATGATGTCTTCGAGCGCGGCATTCTCGAATTCGGTACCCTTGATCTGATTGTTCAGATTATTGACATAAGCCGCATGGTGCTTGCCGTAATGGTATTCGAGCGTTTCCTTCGAAATATGCGGCTGCAGCGCGTCCAGTGCGTACGGTAGAGGGGGGAGCTGATGTTGCACGATCATTCTCCTTGTCGGTTAAACATGGGGTTCAGCGCGTGCGACAGGCATTGTCCGGACTCGTTACCGGCAATCAGGATCGCGGGAATCAGGGGTGCCGGCGAAAGGCACGGCTGCAACGTCGGCGCGCGGTTCAGCCATTATAGCAAACGCGAGCGGCAGCGGACGGCGCCGTCATTGCAGCATGAAAGTCTCGTATTCCAGCGCGTTGAGTTTGCCGTTGAGCCGCCATGCGCCCCATACCGCGGCCGCCAGCAGCGCCAGCGCGAAGCCGTAGCCGTACCACGAAGCACCCAATGCAAGGCTTGCGGCGGTGAACAGCAGGTTGCATCCGGCGAAGATCACGGTCACCTGCAGCGCGACCACACGCTTGTCGAGATAGAACAGCACGTTGAGCACGCCCAGCAACAGCACCTGCAGGCCGACCGCGACGACGTCGACGAACAACAGCGGCAGATAGACGTCCGAAATGCCGAGCCAGCGCAGCACGACGGCCGCGGTTTCGAACACCACCAGCACCGCCAGTGTCTGGACCTTGATGATCTCGAACAGTCCCTGGCGCACGGTGAACACCAGCTCGTCGCGCATGCGTTCGATCTGGCCGAGCGAGCCGCCGCTGCGCACCGCGTCGTAGAAGCGCTGATAGTACTCGGCGAAATCGGTCTCCATCCGCACCAGGAACACTGCCATGCCAGGAATGATCGCGAGATACGCGAGGAAGATCGGCGTGTCGTAGATCGGGGAGGCGCGTAGCGGTCCGATGATCGCCTCGCTGGTGGAAGGGAAGTACCAGAACAGCAGCTTGTCGGCCCAGATGCCGACGTTGTAGAGCAGGCCGATCAGCAGCAGCGACGGATACATCGCGCCACGCCGCATAAAATCGAACGCGACGAAACCGTCCGCCGGATAACTGCGATAGACCAGCGCCAGCATCGCCGCCAACAGTACGAACTGGCCACCGACGAAGCCTAGCAGCAGGCCCTCGGTACCGAGCGGGCGCAGCGCCAGCGCGCCGCCCACCGCGACGCCGTAGCCCAATGCATAGATGACGACGATCGCCTTGTACTGCTTCAGTCCCGACAGCATGATGGTGACTATCCACACGCACGACAGCACGACGAAGCCGCACACGAGCAACGCGCGATAAAGATTGCTCGCCTCAGGAAACACGAGCAGCGCGGCGGCGAGCGCCAGTGCGCCGGAGCCGAGCATCGTCACCAGCAGCGCGCCATTGAGGTTGGGCACGACGCGCCGCTCGTTGCCGAGAAAGAGCTGGTCGGCGAGATAGCGCGTGAAGCCGAGCTGCAGCGCGCCGGTCGCGATCAGCGAACACGCGATCAGGTAAGTAACCGTGACCTGGAAGCGGGTGATCAGCATGTCAGGCACCACCACCGACAGGCTGAGCACGCCGACCACCTGGATGCCGATGATCGACAGCACCCACGGGCCGGAGCTGATGATGCCGGCATAGGCGTAAGCCCGCAGCAGTCCGCTGTAAGTCTGTGTGCGCAGCAGCTTGCGCAGCTCGAAACCGATGCCTGCCACGTCAGTCTCCGTTCGCGGCGAGCGCCGCCTGATAGATTTCGCGATAGGCCGCGACCATGCGCTCCTGGGTATAGAAACGTTCGACCCGCCGGATCGCCGCCGCCGACGCGGCCTGCCACTGCGCGGTATCGTTCAGCAGATCCAGCGCGGCCGCGGCAAGCGCCTGCGGATCGGCGATGCCGACGATGCGCCCCGCCGCCCCCAGCGCCCGGTCGGCATCGTCCGCGCGCTCCGCACCGTACACCAGCTCGCGACACGAGCCGACGTCGGTGCACACCACCGGCACGCCCGCGGCGAAACCTTCGAGCACTGCCAACGGCAGCGCCTCGCTGATCGAGCTCAGCACCACGACGCCGACCTGGTGCAGAACATCCTGCATCTGCCGGAATCCGAGGAACCGCACCTGCCCGCTCAGATCCAGTCCCTGCACCAGGCTGCGGCATTCCGCGCCGTAGGCGGCATCCTCATCCTCGGGGCCGACGATCCAGCCCTGCGCCTGCGGCATGCGGTTCGCGACCACCCGCATCGCGCGGATGAAGGTCTTGATGTCCTTGATCGGCACCACCCGTCCGATCAGACACAACACCGGCGGCACCGCCTGCCCGCGGCGCGCGCGCAGCGGCGCATAGCGCGCGACGTCGATGCCGTTCGGAATGCTGCGCGTGCGTTCGGCCGCCGCGCCGTCGGTGATCTGCCGCTGGCGGTTCGCCTCGAACAGCGCGACGATCGGATCGGCGGCGTCATAGCACAGTTGCCCGAGTGCTTCGAAAAAACGGATCCACATCTGGCGGAAATAATTTCCGTCGGAACCCTCGCCGCGGAACGCGCCGCGGTGCTCGGCGATCCACTGCGCCTGGAACAGGTCGATCTTGCGCTCCTTGGTGTAGATGCCATGCTCCGACAGAATCAGCGGGCGCCCGCGGCGGCGCTTGAGCAGGGTGCCGAGAAATCCGGCGTAGCCGGTCGACACGCTGTGGTAGGCGCGCACCGGAATGAATTCGTCGGCGATGCGCGTGAGCTGCCAGATCGGCGCGTGCATCGTGCGCACCGTCCAGAAATAATCGACGAATGACGGATCGCTGCAAAACGCGCGGTACGACTCGGTGATGAAACGCCATCCACGGCGGCTGTAGAGCTGATCGGACTCGGAGAGCCGTCCGCCGGCAGACAGCTCGCCCAGCAGCTCGCCGACCTGCGCAATATCCGCACGGTGTGCATGCGGCGTCCGGAAATAGCGGTGCGCGCGCTCGATCGTGGCGAACGCCTGCGCATCACCGTCGCGCGAATGCAGCGCCGGAGGCGGCCGCTTCTCATGCAGGAAATGCGTCTCCACGTGTACCACGTTCGGCGGCAGCTCGTACTTCAGTGCGCCGTAGTCCTCGGCGCGGCTGCCGAGAAAGGCAATCGCAAAGGTCAGTTCCGGAAACGCACGGATGATCTGATACACCCAGCTCGAGACGCCGCCGTAAACGTAAGGAAACGTGCCTTCCAGCAGCAGGCCGATGTCGGCGTGTTCGGCCCGCGGCAAATTAATGCTGCGGCTTTCCGGCAAGCGTGCGCCGCGATCTTCCGTCGACTTCATGCCGTCACCTCCCGTCCGCTCCAGAAGGCGACGATCGGGCGCAACCGTGGTGTCACCTCCTGCGGCGGCACTTCGGCCAGCAGGTCGTGCACTTCGTCGAAGCGCCGCGCATTGAACGCCAGCTCCGCCAGGTAGGGCAGCACGCGGCTTCTCGGCATGCCGCACGCAAGCGCGCGGTTGAACGCATCCCGCGCCGCGGGCGCGCCGCGCACCTGCAGCAGCCGGCCCTTGAGGAACCACAGCCCCGCATCGTCGGCGCCGAGCGCCTGTGCCGCCTCGACACTGCGCAGTGCCTGCGTCAGCGCATGCTCGCGCAGATCGCCCTGCGCCAGCCCGTTATAGACAAGCTCCCAGTACAGTGCGGCGAGCCGCGCCATGCCGTCGCGGCGCTCCGCCGGCATGCGCTCGGCCCGCTGCAGTTGCCGCTCATGCTGAATCGCGGCGTTGAGACGCTTTTCCTGCTCATCGATCATGCCGTAGGCCAGCAGCCGCACATCTTCCTGCGGATCGCCGAGCATTTCGCGCAGCACCGGATTGGCGGCGCGCGACGGCAGCGCGCGCAATGCATGCAGCGCTGTCAGCCGCTGCCCGCTGCCGCGCGGCAGTTCGCGCAGCCGGGCGGCGATCGCCGCTGCCCGCACCTGGTGCACCGATCCGGGACGGCGATCGAGACGTTCACCGGCATCGAGCGCGATTTGCCCGAACCCCGTATCCGGACGGCGCGCCGGCCACACGCGGAACACCATCACCGCGATCAGCAGACCGAGCCAGCCCAGCACCGGCGTGAAGAACAGGAAGACCGCGATGAAACCCAGCACCGGCAGCCGCGGCACGCGATAATGCGGCGGCAGCGTGCCGTAAATCAGCGGTGACAGCAGGCCGCTCGCGAGCCCGTTCAGTGCGAGAAACGCGATGAACCAGCCGAGACTGCCGTCCTGGCGAATCAGCGCATAGAGCGCCGCCGATTCGAAGCCCGCGGCGACGAACAGCAGCGTTCCGTTACCCATGCCCAGCACGCTCCTTCATCGCCTGCACGATTGCCGGCGGATCGTTGTCGCCGACGGTCCACACGTGCGATTCGATGCCGAGCCCGGCGAGATCAGCGCCGAACAGCGGCTGCAGCACGTCACCGAGACGTTCCAGGTAGCCGGTCACAGCAGCAGCGTCGGCGAGCGGCATCAGCGTCGCCAACGCCGGCCGGCCGTCACGGCCTGCGAATTCCCAGTGCACGTCGAAGCTGCGCTGCGCGCCGCGCACGTGAATGACAATGTCGTCACGTTCGGGATGCGCGCCGAACATCAGCGTCACCACCTGGCTGCGGACACCGTGCCGGCGCCGGATGTGATCCAGCTTGACGAGTTCCGCAGCGAATTCGTACGGACAATCGGGAACGTCCGCGACGATCCGCCTCAACGCCGGCGGCTGAACCAGCGTGTCGGCATACAGCGTCAGCATCAGCGCCATCACTTGGAGTGCCTCGCCGTTCATTGCGAAAAACGACATCCGGCTCACCACGAGATAACCCAGGATGTCGCCGGAGGCCGGCGCGATCGGCGCCACCACCAACTGCTCGCTGCCGCCGGCTTCGCCGACCCTCTCCGGCTGCAGATGCGTCAGCGCGTCGGTTTCGCGCGCCCGTGCGAACAACGGGTCACCCGCCGCGAGCGGCACCGGCTGTCCGACCGCCGCGCACTGCACCAGCGTGCCGCCGCGCGCGTCGTAGATCGCGGCACTCTCGGTCTGGCATTGCTGCGCGAGGAATTCGAGCACCGGCTGCGCGCCGGGCAATCCCGGCGTATCCGGCTGCCGCGCCAGCACGCCACGCAGCTCGGCCAGCGCGCCACGCAATGTGAACGGCCGCAGCACCAGGTCCTGCTCCAGCCGGTTGTGGGACAGCCGCGCAACACGCAACTGATTGAGCGCAGTTGCCATGCGCTCTTCGAGATAGGCATTGACCTCCGCGATGCGCCGCAGCCGCGTCATCCAGGTGCTGCCGTATTCGCCGCAAATGATTACCAGGATCAGGCCGCCATAGAAATAAGTCGCCGGAAAATCTGCACCACGGCTGCCGGCAAGCCACACCCAGGCCGCCGCCAGCAGGCCGGCGGAGGCCATGCCCGGGAAGAACCCGTAGCGCAATGCCAGCAGCAGCGGCGCGAACCACGGCCACGGAAACGGCTTCAGCGTGAAGAACGGATCGCCGGGCGAGAGCCAGCAGCACAGCGCAATCACCGCCGCCGTCAGCGCCACCGTCTCCAGCCAACCGCGCAAGCCGGTGCGCGACGGCGCCAGCAGCGCGCCCACGCGCCCATCAGCGAAGCTTGCGGAAGAATTGCTGCTCTGTCTCACGCCGCTGCCCCGCTTATTTCAACGGCATGCCGCCGAGCAGCTCGCGCAGCAGCTTCTGCGCGACCCCGGCGAGCGACTCGCGGCTCCAGCCGCTCTTCGCGCCCACCGCGCTCCACACCACGCGGTTCGATTGCAGATCGACGACGTTCAGCGCGATGCCGACCGCCGGCTCACCGTCCACGCCGACCTTGTAGCGCCATTCGTCGACCGCGCCAGACACTGCATAGCGCACACCCTGATCGTGCGCCCACTTGCGGGCGGCCGCCTGCGTCTTGCCGTCTGCGGGCTCGAACAGCGCATCGCGGTTGAGTGCTGCCGGATAGCGCTGCAGATCGGCGATGCCGTGCGTACGCAGCAGCGCCTCGGTAATCGCCTCGGCGCGCAGTCCGGCCTGCGGCGCATCGGTATGGTTCGCGATTGGCAGCAGCGCCCATTTAGCGCCGCGCTCCAGCGCCGGAGCGCCGGGACTTACGTCGGTGACCGCGCAGCCGGCAACGAACAAGGCGGCCAGCGCGCAGAACAAAGTGATACCGCGCAGAATGTTCATGAATGCCTCTCCCTCATCAGGTTCAAAACAGGTTCAGAAAAAATACTGGTAACGCATGCCGATCTCCCGCACCCGCTCGTTGACGCCGTTGCCGCCACGCACCTGACTGAAAACCAGCGCCAGATGGTCGCGTCCGAGCAGCGAGCCGCCGGCGCCGAACACGACGTTGTAGCCAGTGCCGCTCAATGTGTTGTGCGTGACGCCGACCTGACCGAACGGCCGGATCGCATGGCTGTAGCGGTCGCGATAGGTTTCGCCCCACGCTGCATAAACGCCGTACAGGTTGTAGTCGTCCGGCATGAAGAACGCGGCGTCCGCCGCGGTGCCTGCGGGCACCAGCGTCGCCGCCCGTCCATCTACCGCGCCGCCTTTCGAGAATTGCCAGTGCTCGCCCGCGAGCTTCAGCGTCAGGTCAGGGTATGCGGTGCGCACCCGGTAGCCGAGCTCCCACTCGATGCCGCGGCCGCTGCCCAGGGAATCGCCGTCCTGCGTGTAATAGCGGGCCGCTGCTGCCTTGGCGTTCACGTACTCGCGCCGGCTGAATTCGTACTGTGCGGCGGCCGACAGCTGACGCTTCATGCCGCCCACCGCGAGCGGCGTGCTCTCCAGCGCGCGCACGTTGTAACCCGCGCCGATAGTGGTGGTGAAACCTTCACGCCAGCGCGTGGCGGCCGCAGCGTGCCAGCCCTGGAAGCTGGTGAGCGCGTCACGATGAAACACGCCGGCCTCCCAGTAGCCCGCGGCGCGCCGCAGCCGCAGTCCAACGCCGACCTGGCGGTCGGCACCCGGCACGTTGACCAGTTGCGCCGCGTCCGTGCTGTTCTGCCGGATGTCGGTCACCTGCGGTGCGAGCCGCAGCGACGGCGTCAGCCACAGGGCTGCACCCGCGCGCCGCTCCTGCCCCTTGAGCACGTCGCGCTCGAAGAAAGTGTCGCCGAGTGAAAAGCTATCCACGTCCTGCAGCAGCAGCGCTTCACCCTGCTCCCGCACCGCATCGTCGTCGGGGTGCTGCTGCATTGCGCTGAATACCAGCGATTGCGCGAGCGCCGTGCGGCCGGTGGCCTGTGCCAGGTCCGCCGCCTGCGCCGGATCGAGTTCCTTGCCACGATGCTCGAGCAGGCGTTGCGCCTTGTCGAGATCGTTATCGGCGAGCGCCATCGTCGCCTCGGCCCAGGCCGGTACGGCGAGCTTGCGCCCGTAGTTCCGCCACGCCCATGCCCGCGCCGCCTCGCTCTGCCCCGTGGACAGCGCCCACGACAGCACCAGTTCTTTCACAGCCGCGTCGTTCGGTGCGATGCCTTTCGGGCCGGCCGCAACGTCCTTCGCGCCCGGCGCCGTATCACGACTCAGCACTCGCCGCATGATCGCCAGCTGCCGGTCGCCCGGCGCGAAGCGGATCGCGAGGCGTGCCGCGGCTTCCATCCTTGCCTGCTGCTCGCGCGGCAGCGGCCGGCCGCGCAACGGGCGGTGAACCAGCGCCCACGCGCGGCGGCGCGCCTGCCATGCCGCGCCTTCGCGGCCGCTCTGCTCCAGCGCGTCGGCGTAACTCATCAGCCACAGATAGTCGTTGCGATGGCGGTCCGCGTCACGCGCATACAGCGCCGCGGCACGGTGCGCATCACCGAGCACCAGCCACGCCGCGGCATAGGCGCCCCAGAACGCGCGGTCATCGCTCGCCTCGACGGCATACTGCGACAGCAGCGGCTTCAGCGCGGCGGCGTCGCGGCTGTCGATCAGCAGCCACAACAGCCCGAGCCTGGCCTGCGTCGCGCCGGGATCGATCGTCAGCGCACGCCGGTAGTCGGCGAGCGCCTGCTGCCGCTCGCCGCTCGCGGTGCGATATTCGGCACGCAACACGTAGAAATACGGCAGATCGAGCTTGCCTGACTGCAACTGCGGCTGCGCTTGCGCGAACAGCCGCCGCATCGCGTGCAAGTCGCGCTGCTGCCAATAGATGTCGAGCGCATCGATCAGCAACGTCGGCGCACCGCTTTTGCGCCAGCCGGCGGTGGCGATCTGCGCCGCCTGATCCGGATGTTCGGCGCGCGTGAGCTTCACGAAACGCTCCACCGTGTCGCGGTTGCCGGGATCACTGCGCACTGCGGCGCCGTAGGCTTCGCGCGCGGCGGCATCGCGCTGCAGCCGCCACGCCAGATCGCCCAATTGCTCCCAGTAGCGCTTGTCGTTTGGCTGAGCCAGCGCCTTGTAGCGGTCAAGCGTGGTGTAGGCGCCCGGGAAATCTCCATGCTGCACGAGGAGTGTCGCGAGTTCGATTGCCACTGCGCCGCTCGCGGCGCGCGTGCCCAGCAACTCGCGGTAAGCGGTGATCGCCTGCGTGTCGCGGCCGGTCCTGACCATCAGTTGCGCCGCGATTTCGAGCATCAGCGGATCGCGGCCGCTGCGGTAGCGGCGTTCGAAGAACGCGATGCCGTCGTCGGGACGTCCCAGTGCTTCGTAAAGATGCGCGATCGTGCGCCACTGGTCGGGCGTTAGCGCGCGCCGGCGTGCGATGTGCGTCCAGGCATCGAGTTGCGCGGCATCGTCGAGTACGCCCGGAGCGAGCCGCAGCACCGCCCGCCACGCGTCGTCGGAACCGCTCGTGCGCGCGACGGCGAGCCATTGCTCGAGCGCGAGCTGCGGCTTGCTGCTCCATTCGGCAACCTGCGCCAGGCGCTTGCGCCAGGCGAGATCATTCGGCCGCTGTGCGACCGCCGCCTGTGCCACACGTAGCGCGGAAGCAACGTCGCCGCCGGCGAGAAACGTGTCGTACGCCTGCTGGTAGTCGGCTTCGTTGTACGGTTTCAGCTTCGCGTCGGAAGGCGGTGGTGTTGTCGTTTCGGCCGCATGCGCAGCCGGAATCAGCAGATCGGCAATCCGCATCGCAAAGCGCCGCCATGCGCCGACGGAAGACATGTGCAACAGGCGCTTCGCATACTGCGCAGCGCGCTGCGGCTGGTCGGCGTTTTGCGCCAGCCGGATCAGAAAGCGCAGCGTCTGCGCATCGTCCGCCAGCGACCCGATGTGCCGGTCGGCGGCAGCGAGTGCATCCTGCAGCAGATTTCCCGACTGCAGGGTTTCGACGGCGGCGAGAAAGTATTCGCGCTGCAGATCGAGCGTCACTGCGGCAGTCTGCGCCCGGAAGTAGAGCGCTGCCGCGGTCCGGTAATCGCCGGCGGCAAGTGCCAGACGCGCGAACGGCACGTATTGCTGCGGCGGAAGCGCCTGCGGATCGGTCGCAATGCGGCCGTAGAATCGCGCCGCGAGCGCCGCGTCGTGCAGCGCCAGCGCCTGCCGTCCGAGATCGCCGAGATCGGCCAACGTCCAGCCGCTTTGCTGCGCCGCTGCTTCAAGCAGGGCACGCCATGCCTGCTCGCGTGCCGCGCGCGCGGTTGAATCCGGCGCCTCGGCGTAGGTGGCGAGCTTTGCGATTTTCAGGCGCAGCCGGCGCACCCGCAACCGATCCGGGCCCGCGGACTTTCCGACCAGTGGCGCGAGCAGGCTGTCGGCCTTCCGATAGTTGCCCGCCTCGGTTTCCTTTTCCGCGAGCCAGATGCGCAGCGTGTCGTTGGCCGGATCACGGCGCAGCAGGTTTTCCATGTAGGCGATGGCCGCCTGGTCGTCACCGCGGCCGCGCAGCGCCTCATCGACCAGGTTCTGCTGCAGCGTCGCCGTGCGCGGAAACAGTGCCGCCAGCACCACCAGCGCGACAAGCGCGAAGCCGATCAGCGCCCAGCCCGAGATCAGGCTCGGCCGAGACCGGGGCGGGGGCCGGTCAACGGCAAACGACGGCAATCGACTTGACTGCATGCTCTTTCAATCGGTAATGCCGGATGTCATTGCCCTGTCCCTGCAGCGTGCGACCGTCCGCGTGCACGCCGCAGCCGGCAACGTTGCCGAGCGCGAACGTCAACGGCAGATGGCCTGCGAGGCCGAAGCGCAGCGATGCGCCGTCGCGTTCGAAACGGGTGATGCGGCCGTTGGCCTCTGCGAGATACGGTGCACGCGGCGGCCGCGGCGTGAAGACGATGCGCGCGACATCGCCTGTCAGATGCAGGTAACGCTGCCCGTTGTAATTCGAATAACCGGCGACGCCACGGCTTGCGCCGGGATCGGGATAGCCGAGTCCGGGCGATGCGCGCAACTCGCGCAGCGCACCGTTGCCGCGCACGATCCAGGCATTGCCGGCGCGCGCGACTACCATGCGCCGGAAATCGAGCACCTTCGCAATGTACTCGGACGCGTAGATGTTCATCACCGGCTGCGCCAGCGCCCAGCGATAAACCTTGTCGAGCGCTGCCAGCGAAGCGGTGCGCGCGCCCGAATACATGTGGTAATAGATGTCGATTGGCTTCAGCCGGTACGGCTTGTCGGTCAGTTCGAAGGTCTCGATCACACGCTGGAAGCCGTAGTACGGGCCATGCCAGTCGTTGGTGTAGACGTTCTCGTTCTGATTCGGCGCGTAGACCTGGAACCAGCGCCCCTTCGGAATGCCGATCGGCGCGACCTCGGTAAGCGAGTCGTCGCTGCGCGTGATCAGCGTGTCGCCGCCATTCATGTTGCCGACGCCGTCGGCATAGGTGAGCGCCACCGCATCGGCGCCGGGATTGGTGTTGCCGCTCCACAGCAGCACCTTGACTTTCTTGCCCGGCGGCGCGAGGCGGCGGTTGATGTAATCGATCGAGCCGGTGATCTCGGTCTTGAGATTGAACGTGTAGCCGGGGATCGGGAGTGCCTCACCGTCCTCCGCGGACTGATGTTCGCGCCCCGCCGCCTCTGCCGCGTTCCAGCGAAACGGATGCGAGAACGTGTGGCTCGCCAACTCGACGTAAGGCAGCGCAAAGATGCGCCGCGCGATCGCCTCCAGTTGCGGCGACAGTTTCGGATGCAGGCCATTGGCGGCGACCTCACCCTGGATCACCGACACCGTGGTCGGCACGCGGTAGCGGGTGAGGATGCGCTTCAGCAACATCTCCGGCGCGAAGTATCCGCCCGGCATCTGCGCGCGGTTGGCGAAACCGTCGCCGTCGATGTGCACCAGCATCAGTCGGCGGCCGTTCTCGGTGGTGACGTCGGGCACCGGCATCGCCGGCAGTCGCAGCGCGCGGCGCAGGAATTCGATCGGCTGCACGTCCCAGCGCGCAGTGGTGTCACGCAGGATGCCGGTCACCGCGTACGGCGCCAGCACGTAGCCGCCCCAGGCGGTCAGCGCCGCGGCGTCCATCACGGCGCCGCTGTCGGCGGTGAGTGTAAGCAGCGGCTGCGCATCGGTCGCGCGCAGCGGCAGGAACGCGTCGCGGTCGGGGAATACCGGCGCCTCGAATCCCATCAGCTTGCTCTGCGCGGTGACGCTCAGATGACGTGGCGCGCTGCCGGCAGCGCCAACGTTCAGCGCGAGCCGCGCTGCGGCCGTTGCCGGCTCGAAGCCGAAGTTCTCGAACACCGCGACCTTCATGCCGTCGGCAATCTGGTGCAGCAGCCAGTCGCGCACCTTCGGGCCTTGCGCAATGCGGCCACCGAACCAGGTGACGATTCCGGCGTAGCGGCCGACCAGCGGGTAGTCGGGCAGCGGCTGCGTGACGTCGCGATAGTCGGCGACGTAACCAAGATAGTTGAGCGGCGTCGCCGCCAGCCGATGAATGTCGGCATCCATCAGGCCGTACTCGGTGCCGTCGCCGCGATAGAGCATCAGTACCTTGCGCGGCATCACCTCGATGCTGCCCACGCCCAGCATGTTCAGATCATGATCGGAGACCCACGGAATGAATCCCAACTGACTGATGCGTTGCGCCGTCTCGCGCGCAAGCTTGCGCTTGGCCGGTGCGACATAATCGATCACGATCACCGGCAGGCGGTACCCGGTCCGCACCTGCTTGAGCCGCGCAAGCAGCCAGTCGCGATCCGCGGCTGTTACCGGACGATAGGCCTTGGTCTCGGGATCCCAGCCGCGAAACAGCGATTCCGCCGCCACCGCGAACACGTCCTCATGCACCTGCGGCAGGATTTCGAAGCCACGATTGAGAATGAGCTTCGCGTCCGGATAACGCCGCTTGAGCGCCTTGATCACTGCGACCAGCCCCGCCTCCTGGCGCTGCCGCTGCTGCGGCGTCTTCGCAAACAACTGGTAGGAATCGAGCGTGTCGAGAAAGAACGCGCGGTAGCCGGCGTGCCACAGCGGAGCGATCACATGCTCGACGAAAAAGCGCGGCCAGTCGGGCTGCGACTGGTCGATCACGACGCTGCCCCACGCGGAATTGACGCCAAGGTGCCAGCTCTGCGGAATGTCTTTCGCATAGGGCCGCTGCGGCTCGACCTCTCCCACCGAGACATAGGCAAAAGGCTGCGTGTGCGAGCCCGCAAACACCTTTGGATCGGGCACGTGCTCCGGTTCGACCACCGCGATGTCGAACGCCTTCAGCTCGTCGAGCGGCGGCTCGGCTCCGTAATAGAAGGCGATGCTCGGCTCGGCCCGTGCACCGCAGGCGGCAAGCAGCAGCAGCAAGGCGACGATCCAGCGCGTCACAATACCGCCTCTTCCGGAAACAGCGTGCGCAGGCCGTCGGCGAGTGCAGTGGCCGGAACCTCGCCGAGGACCTTCGCCAGCCGCCCGGGCGACATCGCGGAAGCGCGAATGTCCCCCGCCGCGGGAGGCCCGAACACCACCTGCGGCGTTTCGCCGACGCACTCGGCGAGCGCGTCGATCAGTTGCAGCAGCGTGACGCTGACGCCGGTGCCGACGTTGCAAACACCTTCAAAGTCGCTGGCGAGCGCTTGCACGTTGGCGCGTGCGATGTCCTTCACGAACACGAAGTCGCGTGTCTGCCGGCCGTCACCGTGCACCTGCAGCGGCTGGCCGGCGCCGATACCGGCGGCAAAGCGTGCGATGACGCCCGCATAGGGCGACGACGGATCCTGGCGCGGACCGTAGACGTTGAAATAGCGCAGCCCCAGCGTGCTTTGCCCGAACAGATCGCCGAACAGTGCCGCGTACTGTTCATCGACGCGCTTGTCGAGGCCGTACGGGGAGATCGGAGCGAGCGCCGAATCCTCGGTCAGCGGCAGCGCCCGCGGTATACCGTAAACCGCGGCGCTCGACGCATAGACGACACGTTCGACGCCGGCAGCTCGCGCCGCATCCAGCACGTTGACGAAACCCAGCACGTTGTGTGCGCACGACTGCCCCGGTGCCGCAATCGACGCCTGGACCGACACCTGGGCCGCGAGATGCAGCACGCGCGTCACGCCGGCAAGTGCTGGATCCAGCGCCGCGCGGTCGCGAATGTCGCCGCGGATCACTGCCAGCCTCGGATGAACGGGCAGGTTTTCCTGCCGGCCGCTGGAAAAGTTGTCGAACACGGTCACGCGCGCCCCGGCATCCAGCAGCGCCTCGACGCTGTGCGACCCGATGAACCCTGCCCCTCCTGTGACCAGCACATGCATGACACTATCCGTTGTCCGCGCGATGGGCGAACACCCGCCCGCTGCCTGTTTCGGGTGTTCATGTTTCCGCGATTGGCCGAAGCGTGCGGCAGCATGGCGACCGCTTCGCCTGCGAATGACGCCACCTGCGAGCATGACGCCCTGAGCTTTCGTGTAACGACTGATTCAGTGCGACCGAGTCTACAAAGAACGCTGAGTGATTACACGCTCCGACGCTCACGCATCCTCACACTTCCTCACCGGCTGCAATCAATGAGGCTGGTGTTGACACACGATGGACGGACGACGCGGACGGAAACGCGGCAGCGGCGGAACGACGAACGACGACGATGTGATGCGGCGAAGAGGAGATACTGCAAGAAGGCGGCCGGGCGAACCCGGCCGGTGATGCAATCAGGCGCAGGCTGCGTCGGCAACGTCCGCGGCAGCGTCGGGATCGGATCCGCTCACCCAGACGTAACCGATGCCGCGCACCGCCCGCAATGGCAACGTCAGGCCCTTTTCCTGCGCACGGCGGCGCAAGCGGCTCACCATCACTTCAAGCCGATGCAGGTCGTAGTCATACGGATCTTCACCGAGCGCCAGCACGAGGTCGGTCTTCGATACGGCCTTGCCCGGCGACGTCAGCAGGCGCCCCAGAAAGCGCGATGCCGGAAGCGATAGCGAAAGAGGAATATCGTCCGGAGACAGCAGCGTCCAGCCATCTCTGGCCAGCCGCCAGCGATTGATCTGGATCCGCGGCAACTCCGGCGCTGGCGGCTTTTCCCGCAGCACGCGGCGGCCGAGCGCGGCCAGGATCGCCGCCAGCTCGCACAGATCGATCGACTTGAGGAGATAGTAGTCTGCGCCGTTGTGAAATCCGCGCAGCCGGTCGTCGAGCGCCTCGCTGAGCATCACGACGCCCACACTCTCGCCGACGCCTTCACGCAGATGAACAGCCATCTCGAACGCTTCTGCGTCCGGAAGGTGGACGTCAAGCAGCACGATGTCGCACGGCGCAATCAGAAACCTGCGGTAAAGCTCTACCGCGCTTCCGAAACCCGCTGCGGCAAAACCGAGCCGCCCCAGCCCCGATACAAACCCTGCGCGCAGATCGTCGTCGTCCTCGACTACGTACACCCTGAGCCCGCGCACGATCGACGCTCCCCCACCGCTGCCGTCCTCGCGAAACGCGCGAGGACCGCTTCCCCCGTTTACCACAGCACCCCTCAAACCAGTCAATGGCCACTTCGTTTTTACCGGCAACGCGGCCTCGAAAGGCACATGTCGGCGGAATTTTCAAAACAGCGGCCAGCAACAACATCAATGAATGCCAGTAAATCTATCAGACCATACCGCCCGAGGCCAGGCAATATCTCACAGTCATAAAAAAAGCCGGCGCGTTGCGCCGGCTTGCGATACGGCTGCCGGCGATCAGCCCTTCAGGCACCCGCTCATGAACTGCTTGCGGGCGGTGCCGGAAAGTTTCTTGCTTTTGGCCTCTGCATTGCAGGACTTCATCTTTTCCTGCTGCGTCGACTTCTTGTGGGCGGTGGTGGTGTGCCCTTTCAGGCACTCGCTCATGAACTTCTTGTGCTCGTCGCCTTTCATGCCCTTGGACTGGTGGCTGCACTCCGCCATTCTCTGCTGCTGCGGGGTGAGCTGCTTCCCCGACTTCGAAGTGCTGCCTTGAGCAGCCATCGCCAGCGGCGACACGGCAAATGCGAGGCACAGGGCCGCGACCAGAGTTTTCATCATGAACATCTCCCGATAAGTTGGCGATCAATCTTCGCGGTTGCGAAGATCCTTCCTGTTTCGCCGGGCGGAAGCCTCGACATTTGTATTAACGCGCGGGCATCGCAACCGGCTGACAACTCCCCACTTTCACGCGATAAAATAGCAGAAATCGACCCTGCCGCAATCGATAATTTGCTGCCGGATCATGGCGCCGGGGAGGCGCCTTCGCGCCGATCGGGTCGACGTCCCGGGCCCCGGTGAACGGGTCAAGTGCCGGACACCACGCTGCTGCGAGATTGCCCGGTGACACCGGCCCCCAAGCGGTCTCGCTGGAAGATCCCAACCGCTCCCGGCGTAGACGCGCCGCTGAAATGGACTCGCCGTGTCTCCGCATTTTCATTGCGGCCGTTCACGCGACAAAAAAGCCGCGAGGCAATGCCCGCGGCTGTTGAGGCAGAACGCGACGTCTCAATCTTTCAGGCGCTCGCCGATGCGTGTCGCACGTGAGTCGCCCGCAAACTTCGTCGTCCGCCTGCGCATCTTATTTTTTTGTTTTATCGTGTGGTTTGGGCTTGGCGGCCACCTTGGTGGAAGCCGTGTCATGCCCGGTCAGACAATCATGCATGAACTTCCTGTGTGCGTCTCCCTTCATGCCCTTGGACTTGTGACCGCATTCCGCGAAGCGTTTCTGGTGCGGCGTAAGCGTCCGCTTCGGTTTCGCGGCATCGGTCCCTCCTTGAGCGGCGATCGCCAGCGGCGACACCGCAAATGCCAGACACAGGGCTGCAATCAAACTCTTGGTCATGAATATCTCCCACTTTAATTGACAACAAGTCTCCGCGAACGCGGAGCCTCCCGACATTGCCGGCGGCGATATCGACACATGCGTTGACGCATCGTTTCCGCGCGGCTGACAGCCCTCCCTCTGCCGGACAGCAGGATAACAAATTTGGTTCTGTTGCGATACTTGTTTTTATAATTTAATCAATATGGTATGAAAGCGCTTTCTTGAGGGATGGGCTGAAACAAGAACAAAAGCGATAACCGCAAAGGCTCAGAGATCGCAAAGGAACGCAAAGAAAGGCCGGACTGTAATTGCCGAGAAACCGCCCGCAGCGTACGCTGCGCGCCACATCATTGCCCAGCAACTGATGCGAAGACGCTTATCCTAGACCTAGAACAGCGTCATCTGGCCTCCAAAGGGCGGCTTGCGAAACCGCGTGGTATCGAGCGTACGGTTGCGCGTGCGCTCGCCGTTGAAGCCGAGCCGTTTGCAGGCGACCCTGAAGCGCCGCGCCAGCAGTTCGGCGAGCTGCCCGGAGCCCACCATGCGGCTGCCGAAATTCGGATCGTTGTCACGTCCGCCGCGCATCGCCTGCACCCGGTTCATCACGTGCGCCGCCTTCAGCGGATAATGCACTTCAAGCCAGCTGCGGAACAGATCCTTCACTTCATACGGCAGCCGCAGCACCGTGTAGCCCGCCTGGCGCGCGCCCGCGGCCCACGCCGCTTCCAGCACCGCCTCTATCCGGTCATCGGTCAGGAACGGGATCACCGGCGCCACGATCACACCCACGGGAATGCCGGCGTCGGCCAGCGCGCGGATTGCCTGCACGCGGCGCGCCGGCGCCGAACAGCGCGGCTCCAGCCGGCGCGCCAGTTCGTGGTCGAGGTTGTTGATCGAAATGAAGACATTCACCAGCCGCTTCGCCGCCATCGGCGCCAGCAGATCGATGTCGCGCTCGACCAGCGCATTCTTGGTGACGATGCCGACCGGATGCTCGCAGTCGGACAACACCTCCAGTATCTGGCGCGTGATTTTCCACTCGCGCTCGGCGGGCTGGTAGGGATCGGTGTTGGCGCCGAGCGAAATCACGTCGCAACGATAACGTGGCTGCGCGAGTTCCTCGCGCAACAGTTGCGCGGCGTTGATCTTCGCCAGCAGCCGCGTTTCGAAATCCAGCCCCGGCGACCGGTTGAAATAGGCGTGCGTCGGCCGCGCGTAGCAATAAATGCAGCCGTGTTCGCAACCCTGATACGGATTGATCGATTGCGTGAACGGGATGTCGGGCGACTCGTTGCGCGTGATGATGTGCTTCGCGATGTAGGCGCTGACTTCCGTTCGCGGCGCCTGCGGCGTGTCGTCGGCGTCCGCAGGCGTTGACCAGCCGTCATCGAAGGTTTCGCGCAAATCGACTTCGAAACGGCCGTGCGGATTGATCGCGGCACCGCGGCCCTTGTGCGGCACTGGTTTCATGGCAGACAAGCCGGCGTGATGAAACGGCAGATTCGGAAAGACGACTCACCTTAGCGCGTTGCACGCGCCGGTTCAAGCGTCTGGTGCCGGTTTGTCCAATACTGCGGTCAACCGTTTGAGATTTTCATCATCGAGCCGGCCGCCGCTGTTGGCAAGTCCAAGTGCGACCTGTGCAAATTCACGATAGAGCGTCGCGAACAACGGATTCCATGCGTCCAGCGCCGCGATTTCACGTGCCACGGTCACCGCATCACCGCGCGTGACCGGCCCGGTCAGCGCCGCCGCCGGCCCGTCGCGAAACACCGCGTCCACTGTTTCGCGCACCATCGGCTCGATCGCGCGCATCGATGTCTGCCGCGGAATGCCGGCTTTTTCATGGCAGGCCAGCGCCACCTCGATCAACGCCGCGAGATAATTGCACGCGAACACGCCGCCGGAGTGATAGACCGCCTTCAGTTGCGGGCGGATGTCGAAAACCGTCGCACCGATCGCCTCGAACGCCGGACGCAGCAGCGCGAGCGCAGCGGCGTCACCCTCCGCGCTGCAGCAAGTGCCGCCGAACGTCGCTACCGCGGTTGCAGCATCGACAAAGGTCTTGACCGGGTGCACGCTCGCCGCCAGTGCGCCGCGCCGTGCGACGACATCGAGCGCCGCGGACGGCGTGGCGCCGCTGACATGAAAAACGATGTCGCCGGCGCGCAGCATGCCCGACTGCGCCAGTCGCGCGCCGCTGGCCGCGATGTCGCTGTCGGGTGTCGCTATCAGCCAGACATCCGACGGGCGCATCGCCATCGGATCCGTCACCGCGCGGCCTGCCCCGAGGAATCCGACCGCGGCGGCCGCACTCGCGGCGGAACGTGTCAGCACATCCTGAATCGCAAAAATGCCGCCGGAAGTCCACAAGCGTCCCAGCGTCCTGCCGACGCGGCCGCAACCGATGAAATTGAGCGTTTTCATGCCAAAACCCGCGGAAAATGTCGCGGCGGTGATTATACGGCTGCGGCATTGCCGACCCCGAGGGTACGCTCAGGCGGTCATCGTTTTTTTGGATTTTCGGCCATCAACATCGTCACCAGCGCCTCCCATTCCTGTTCCAGTGACGTCTCCGGCATCGTCTCGCCGGCGCGCCCGTACCAGTAGGCGGCATTATCAAGATCGCCTTCCTTGCGATGCAGATAGGCATGCACCCGTGCGCCGGCCTTGTCTTTCTGCGATTGCGCCAGCTTGTGCGCACGGTCCCAGTCGCCATTCGCGTCATGCCATAACGCCTGCAACAGCGGCCCCGATTCCGGCGGCGGAGCGGAACCGGCAAGCGACTCACGAAATTTATTCGAATCCATCCGCAGCTCCCGCGTTGTCGGGCAAACTCTGGCCACCCTGAGCCGCAGCATACAATGGAAGCCGCACCCGAAAACAGCTGCCGCCTCCGCTGCGCGGCAGGCAGGCGACGTCGCCGCGATGCGTGGCCGCGATCTGCCGCACCAGCGCCAGCCCGAGCCCCACGCCGCCATTGCGTTCGGGCGCGCCGGAGCGGCGGTAGAACGGATCGAAAATCTTTTCACGTTCTGCTTCCGGCACACCGGGGCCGCGATCACATACGTCCAGTTCGACCGTTGCCGCAGATGTCCGCAATGTCACTTCGATCGGCGCGCCGCCATAGCGCCGCGCATTTTCCAGCAGATTGCGCACCATGCGTCGCAGCAGCCGCGCACTGCCGCTGACTGCCGCGAGCGTGCCATCAAAGCTCACGCCGGCGCGCGCGCACTCTTCGGCAACCAGCGCCGTAAAGTCCACTTCTTCGAACGGCTCTGCCACGTCCTTGCCGGCATCAAGCCGGCTTGCAAGCAGAATTTCCTCGATCAGCTGATCCAGTTCCGCGATGTTGCGCACCATCTCCTTCCCTGCCTCGGGAGCATTCCCGCCGCGCAGCATCTCGACCGCCATGCGGATGCGCGCCAGCGGCGAGCGCAGTTCATGCGACGCGTTCGCAAGCAGCGTTTTCTGCGCAGCGACCAGTGCCTCGATGCGCGCCGCCGAACGATTGAAGCTCTCCGCGAGCCGCGCCACTTCATCGTGGCCATGGACTTCGACACGTGCCGCAAGATCACCCGCACCGAGCGCCTCAACCCCCGCCTGCAACCGTTCGATGCGCCGCGTCAGCCGCCGCACCACCGGATAGGCGCCGAGCGCGATCGCCAGCGCGATCAACGCCAGCATTTCGGCGAAACCGAATGGACGACGATGATGCCGGCGTACGCGCTGCACCACCAGCCAGCGGTTGTCAGCCAGCTTCAGCGCCAGCGCCGGCGGCCCGTCACCGTGGCGCAGCCAGCCGCTGTCCGTGGCGGTAACGTCGGGAGCCGGCAGCGCACGGCCGGCGGCGGCGATCGCATGACCGTCGGCACCGTACAATGCCAGCGCTGCACCGGTATGCCGGTGCCAGTTGTCGAGCGCCGCCTGTTGTGCGGAGCGCGGCGCCGCCGGCGGCGGCAGCACGTCGGATGCGACGTCGGCAAACGCCTCCAGATGCGCCTGGTAGCGCTGCGGATCATATGAAAGCCGCCACGCCAGCCCGATCAGCAGCGCCGCCAGCGCCAGGCTCGCCAGCACCGCGAGATAGATGCGAAAGTAAAGATGCTGGCTGAATCGAAACATGGAAGTCGATAAACGTGACGTTTTAAAAAAGGCTGTACCGCCAAGGAAAAACAGATCAAAAACAACTGCAACCGCAAAGGCGCAGAGGCGCAAAGGGACGCAAAGGGACGCAAAGGGACGCAAAGGGACGCAAAGGGACGCAAAGGGACGCAAAGGAAAACCAAATCAGAAGTTCTTTGCGGCTTTTCTTCGCGCCTTGGCGCCCTTGCGGTTATCGCTTTTCTTTGCCTTTCCTGGCGTCCTTGGCACTTTGGCGGTTCACCGTTTTTTCCTATTCATCCCCGCTGCCGACGGCATCCTGGCTCTTCGCGAAAACGTAGCCCGCGCCGCGCACCGTGATGATACGCTGCGGATGTCGCTGGTCGTCTTCGATTGCGGCGCGGATGCGGGCAATGTGCACATCGATCGAGCGGTCAAATGCTTCCGGCGTGTCGCTCTTCACCAGCGCCATCAATTGTTCACGCGTCAGCACGCGCCCGGCACGTTCGGCCATCGCCACCAGCAGCTCGAACTGATGAACCGTCATCGGCCGTTCCACGCCATCCACGCGAGCCACGCGCGCATCGCGGTCGATTTCGAGCCGGCCGAAGCGCAACCGCTTCTGCGTCACACCCGCCGACGTCGTGGTATGCCGGCGCAGCACGGCGCGAATACGCGCCAGCAGTTCGCGCGGCTCGAATGGCTTCGGGATGTAGTCATCGGCGCCCAGCTCGAGTCCGACGACGCGATCGGTCGGATCGCCGCGCGCCGTCAGCATCACGATCGGTACGTCGGATGCGGTTCGCACCTGGCGACATACGTCGAGACCGCTGGCATCGGGCAGCATCAGGTCGAGAATCAGCAGATCAAAGGGCTCGCGCGCCAGTGCCGCGAGCCCTTCGCCAGCCGTTTCGGCCAGTTCCAGATGAAAGCCCTGCTGCTGCAGGTAGTCGCGGACCATCGCCGCCAGGCGATGGTCATCTTCCACCATCAGCAGCCGCTCGCTCATCCGGTCTGCTTGCCGCTGTTAGTCGCGGGTTTGTGGTGACGCTCACCCCGCTTGTGCCAACGCTTGGCCAGATCCGCGCGCTGCTCCGGCGTCAGTACCTGAGCGGCATCGATCAGCGCCTGATCCCTGCGCTGCGATATCTTGTCGGCAAGCTGTTGTTGCTGCGTCTGCAACTGCTGGAACGCGGCCTGGTCGATCGTCGGCTGCGTCAACAGCGCCATTGCCTTGCGGCGCAGATCACGCCGCTGCTGGTGCAACGGCTGCAGATCGGTGAACGCGCTCTTGGTGATCGCGTTGATCTTCTGCTTCTGCTCGTCGGTCGCCTTGACACGGTCGAGCATGTGATCGATGCGCTTTTCCATCCGCTGCTCCATCTTCTGCGGACTCATCTTGCCATGATGCTTGTGCCATGCGTGATGATGGGAATGGCAGGACCCTTCATGCGCATATGCCGGAATCTGCGCCCCGAAAGCGCCGACCACTGCGGCGGTGAGGGCGGCGGTGAGGGCGGCGGCGACCCAGCGTCGACGGTTACGGGTGGTGGCTCGCGGAGATTGATTCAATTGCTGTGCGTTCATCATAAGCTCCTTTTCGAAAAATCGGATGATGTTCAGCGCGCGCTTTCTGTCGCGCACGACTGCAATTTAGAAGGAGCGCATTGCTTCAACATGTGCGGATTGTAAATTTTTGTAAGTCCCCATCCGGGGTGCTACTGAAACGACCATTCCCGCCAGCCGCCCAGCAGCGGAAAAAACAGCGCCAGCCGGATCGGCCGCGGCTCCAGCGCATGCATCAGGCGCGCGTAGCGCTCAAGCTGCCCGCGATAGCGCTCCTGCTCGCGATCGAGAAACGCCTCGAGGTCGCCGCCTTCGTGCGCGCCGGTCTTGTAATCAGCGATCCAGCGCACGCCGTCATCATCGACGAACGTACGGTCGATCGCGACGTTGCACAGCGCGCCGTCGAGCACACCGGTCAGGCGCAGCTCGGATTGCGCCTGCCGATGTTCCGACAATAGCCATCGGCCGCGCTCGTGGCGCAGGCTGGCGCCGAGCGCCGTGGCAACACGCAGCACCGCCGCATCACGTTCCGATCGCGGCACCCCCAGCCGCGCGAGCTCACGCGCGAACGCATCATGCAGGGTTGCAATGCGTTTGTCATCCCAGCGCGCGACATTGTCCTCGGTGATGATCTGCAGAAAACGGTGCACCACCGTGCCGACGTGCCTCGCGGTTTCGGACGCCCACGAGAATTCGACGCCGCCATGCGGAACGTCTTCTTCGGGCGGCGATTCCGGCGGCATTTCCCACGCCACATCCTGTGGTGCCGGCGCACACCAGCCGGCAGGCAGCCGTCTGATCACGGTCGCGGGCGGCGCAACGCCATTCTCGTCCTCCGATGAGGCACCGGGAGCTGAGGCCGCAATCTCTTCGAATGCGGCGTTGACCGCCGGCCATAGCCGCGCCAGCAGCGATCCCGGCTGCGGCGCGAGCGTTTTCGCCGCGGCGTTCACGTGTCCGATCAGATGCAGACGCGCCCGCGCACGCGTCGCGGCAACATACAGCAGCCGCGCGTCCTCATGGGTGCCTTTCGTTTTGTCGAACTCGGCCAGGTAACGGTAAACCGGATCGACGCTGTCGGCGGCTGCGCGAATCGGCGCCAGCAGCAGATCGTGCCGACCATCATCGCGCGCCCGCTCCTGCCACAGCAGCAGCCGTGCCGTATCATGCCGCGGCGCACGGCCGAGTCCGGGCAGGATCACCGTGTCGAATTCCAGCCCTTTCGCCTTGTGAATCGTCATGATCTGCAGCCGCGTGCCAGCCGGCGCGTCGGGCAACGCGTAGAGCCCGGCCACGCGTTCCGCCAGCACCTCGAAATCGGCCAGGTCGCCGCCTTCCTCCAGCTCGTCGAGCTGCCCGAGAAAGGCCAGCGCATCATCGAGATCGGCCGCGTTTTCGACGCACGCCGGTCCGCCCAGCGCCAGCCACGTCCCCTCGATCCAGCGTCGCAACGGCGCACGGCGCCTGCCGGCAATGCATCGGCCCAGGATCGTGCGCACGCGCTGCAACCGCGTTCCGCCGTCCGGCGACAGCCGTGCAACGGTGTCATCGTCGTTCATCAGATCCCATAGCGCGGCGCCCGGGTCGCGGCCGGCCAGTGCATCCAGATCGGCCAGCGTGAGCCCGC
>DASSON010000026.1:0-6912 GCA_035700525.1 Burkholderiales bacterium | reverse complement strand
CGCCAGGAACGGAATCGAATCGACGCCGAAAATCGGGTCGGAGTTGGACAGCACCGACATCAGGATTTCGCCGATGTTGACCTGTCCGCTCTGCACCGCGCGCGTAATCTCCGGCATCTTGATCAGCGAGCCGTTGCTGTGGATCACGATGTCGAGCTTGCCGCCGGTGGCCTGCTTCACCTGGTCGGCAAACCACTGGTCGTTCTTCGTATGGAAGTTGCTGTCCGGGTACGGGGTCGGCATGTCCCATTTGGTCTGGGCCGGCGCCGTTACCGCAAAGGACAGAATGGCCGCGGCGAATATGCCGCGCAGCATTGCAGGAATCATTTTCAGCTCCTCCTGTGGCAATCCGGAAATGATCGGAAGCGGTCGTACCGACTCGCCGTCGGATTACGTTAATCACCGCACTCCGTACTGTCAACGCATCGCAAACCTATCGAAAAGGTAGGCTTTAACATATAAATTGTCAATAAATTATGGATATAATATCTACGATACATAGCTCCCCCGGGATATCACGATGGCCAGACCCCGCCGCGCCGCGCGCGCCGTTCCCAAGCACGATGCCCGATCCGCCACGACACGGCGCGCACCGTCCATCGTCTCTTCCGCGCATCTGGTATCGCCGAAAAGCGCCGAACTGTCCGAATTCGAGTTTGGTCTGATCATTGCCGGCCACGCGTTCGGCCGCTGGATGACGCGCTGCATGGCGGCGGCCGGTATCAAGGACATGACGCCGGTGGACGTGCTGGTGCTGCACCATGTGAACCACCGCGGACGCGACAAAAAACTGGCCGACGTCTGTTTCGTGCTCAACATCGAGGACACCCATGTCGTGTCCTACTCGTTGCGCAAACTGGCGGCCATGGCACTGGTGACGAGCGAGCGTCGCGGCAAGGAGGTGTTTTTCTCCGCCACCGAACACGGCCGCAGTCTTTGTTTGCGCTATCGCGAGGTGCGCGAAGCCTGCCTGATGCCGGGCTTTTCCGGTGCCGCTGCGGAAAACGAGCGCCTCGGCGACATGGCGAGCTTCCTGCGCACGCTGTCCGGCCGCTACGACCAGGCCGCGCGTGCGGCCTCGTCGTTCTGAGCCGACTGCCCAGGTCACGTGATGAACGCCAATAACCGCACCTGGCAATTCTGGATCGATCGCGGCGGCACCTTCACCGACATCGTCGCACGGCGTCCGGACGGGAAGCTGGTCACGCACAAGCTGCTGTCCGAAAATCCGGAGCGCTACCGCGACGCGGCGCTCGCCGGCATTCGTGAATTGCTGGAACTGGCGCCCGGCGCGCCGATTCCGGGCGAGCAGATCGATGCGGTCAAGATGGGCACGACGGTCGCCACCAATGCGCTGCTCGAACGCACCGGCGAGCGCACCGCGCTGTTCATCACCCGCGGATTCCGCGACGCACTGCGCATCGGTTATCAGAATCGTCCGCGGCTGTTCGACCGCCATATCGTGCTGCCGGAACTGCTTTACAGCACGGTCCATGAAGTTGCGGAGCGGATAACGGCACACGGCGAAGTATGGCAACCGCTCGACGAAACGAGCGTCAGGCAGGATCTTGATGCGACGTATTGCGCGGGTTACCGTGCAATCGCGATCGTGCTGATGCACGGTTATCGCTATCCGCAACATGAGCGGCGCATCGCCCAACTTGCACGCGATGCGGGATTCACGCAAATATCGACGTCACACGAAGTCAGTCCGCTGATGAAGCTGGTCGGGCGCGGCGACACGACCGTGGTGGACGCCTATCTGTCACCAATCCTGCGCCGCTACGTCGACGGCGTCGCGGCCGAACTGCACGGCGCGCGATTGATGTTCATGCAGTCCAACGGGGGATTGACCGACGCCCATCTGTTTCAGGGCAAGGATTCGATCCTGTCGGGGCCGGCCGGCGGCATTGTCGGCGCGGTGCGCACCGCGGCCGCGGCCGGTTTCGACAAGATCATCGGTTTCGATATGGGTGGCACCTCGACCGACGTGTCGCACTACGCCGGCGAATTCGAGCGCGCGTTCGAAACGCAGGTCGCCGGCGTGCGCATGCGCGCGCCGATGCTGAGCATCCATACGGTTGCCGCCGGCGGCGGCTCGATCCTGCATTTCGACGGCGCACGGCTGCGCGTCGGACCGGATTCGGCCGGTGCCAACCCCGGCCCCGCCAGCTACCGCCGCGGCGGTCCGCTCACCGTCACTGACTGTAACGTGATGTTGGGCAAGATCCGGCCTGAGCTGTTTCCGCATGTGTTCGGTCACGACGGCAGGCAGCCGCTCGACGTGGAAGGCGTGCGTGAAAAATTTGCGGTGCTGGCGCGGACGATCCGGGAACAGACCGGCGAGTCACGCAGTCCCGAGGAAATCGCCGAAGGCTTCATCCGCATCGCGGTCGAGAACATGGCCAACGCCGTCAAGAAGATTTCGGTGCAGCGCGGCCACGACGTGACCGAGTACGCGCTCGCCTGCTTCGGTGGCGCCGGCGGGCAGCACGCCTGCCTGGTGGCTGACGCGCTGGCAATGAACCGCATTTTCATTCACCCGTTCGCCGGTGTGCTGTCGGCCTACGGCATGGGGCTGGCCGACATCACGGCGATGCGCGAAAAGGCGATTGAAGCGGAGCTTGCGCCGGCGGCGCTGGCACAGGTGGAACGGACGCTGGACGAACTGGGACAGGCGGCTCGTGGCGAGATTGCACAGCAGGGCATCGCGGCATCGGATATCGTGGAACGCCGCCGCGTGCATCTGCGCTATTCCGGCACTGACACCGCGTTGATCGTCGATTACGGCAGTATCGGGGAAATGACCGAACGCTTCGAACACGCCTATCAGGGCCGCTACAGTTTTCTGATGCCTGACCGCGCACTGATCATCGAGGCGGTCTCCGTGGAAGCGATCGGACAAACGCACACTGTCGTCGAAACCGCGACGGCGGCGGCAGCAGCGGCCCGAATATCCGACCCGATCGCGACGCTGCCGATGTTCAGCGGCGGACGTGCGCATCCGACACCGGTCCATCATCGTGACGTGTTGCATCCCGGCGCCATGATCGACGGGCCGGCGATCATCGCCGAATCCCATGCGACAACCATCGTCGAGCCCGGCTGGCGCGCCGCCGTCACGCCGCTGAATCACCTGGTGCTGACGCGCGTTGCGCCGCGTCCGAAGACGGTGGCGATCGGTACCGACGTCGATCCGGTGATGCTGGAGATCTTCAACAACCTGTTCATGGCGATTGCCGAGCAGATGGGCGTCACGCTCGCCAATACCGCGTATTCGGTGAACATCAAGGAGCGCGTCGATTTCTCGTGCGCGCTGTTCGACGCCGACGGCAACCTGATCGCGAACGCGCCGCACATGCCGGTGCATCTCGGATCGATGGGCGAAAGCGTGAAAACGATCATGCACGAGAACGCCCGCAGCATGCGCCCCGGCAACATCTACATGCTGAATGATCCGTATCACGGCGGCACCCATCTGCCCGACATCACGCTGATCACGCCGGTGTTCGACGACGCCGGCAACCGTATTCTGTTCTACGTCGGCTCGCGCGGCCATCATGCCGACGTCGGCGGCATCACGCCCGGCTCGATGCCACCCGACAGCCGCGCGATCGAGGACGAAGGTGTGCTGATCGACAACTTTCTGCTGGTTGAACAGGGGCGATTGCGCGAAGCCGAAACGCGTGCATTGTTCGCGTCGGCGCGGCATCCGGCGCGCAACATCGACCAGAATCTCGCTGACCTGCGCGCGATGATCGCCGCCAATCACAAGGGCGTCGTCGAGCTGACGCGCATGGTGCGGCACTTCGGGCTCGACGTGGTGCACGCGTACATGAAACACGTGCAGGACAATGCGGAAGAGGCGGTGCGGCGCGTGATCGGCGTGTTGAAGGACAGCGAGTTTGCGTACGAGATGGACAGCGGCGCCGTGATTCACGTCAGGATCGCGATCGATCACGGCAACCGCAGTGCGGTGATCGACTTCACCGGCACCAGCGCCCAGCTTCCGACCAATTTCAACGCGCCGAAAGCGGTGACGATGGCAGCAGTGCTGTACGTGTTCCGTACACTGGTCGACGATGACATCCCGCTCAACGCCGGCTGCCTCAAGCCGCTCAACATGATCGTTCCGGAAGGCTCGATGCTCAATCCGCGCTATCCGGCGGCGGTGGTGGCCGGCAATGTCGAGACCTCGCAGTGCGTGACTGATACGCTCTACGGCGCGCTCGGCGTGATGGCGGCATCACAGGGCACGATGAACAACTTCACGTTCGGCAACGATCGCTACCAGTACTACGAGACGATCGCCGGCGGCTCCGGCGCCGGAAAAGACGCGCGCGGCGGCTTCGACGGCACTGATTGCGTGCACACCCACATGACCAATTCGCGGCTGACCGATCCCGAAGTGCTGGAATGGCGCTTCCCGGTGCTGCTCGAGGAATTTTCGATCCGCGGCGCCAGCGGCGGCAACGGCAGATGGAAGGGTGGCAACGGTGCGCTGCGCCGCATGCGTTTTCTGGAACCCATGACGGCGGCGATTCTGTCCGGCCACCGGCGGATTCCGCCGTACGGAACAGCCGGCGGCGACCCCGGCAAGCCGGGCCGAAACTACGTGCAACGCGCCGACGGCAGCGTGACCGAGCTCGGCAGCGCCGATCGCACCGAGATGAATGCGGGCGACGTATTCGTGATCGAAACGCCGGGCGGCGGCGGCTTCGGCGCGCCGGGCAATTGACTGCTGCTGCGACGTCCAGGCAGAAAATCAATCGGATTGTGCGGAGTGCGCAGCGCGCACCACGCTTCAATCGCCCTGATGCGGAACCTGGCGCCCCGGATCCAGGCCCAGCAGCTTCCACACCCACACCAGACCGAAGCCAAGCAGTAGCGGCCACCAGCGTGTAAGCATGATCGCCGCCACCGCCGCCGCGCAATAGGTGAGCGCCAGCAGCAGCAGGCCGGCGTGATGAGTGCGACGCCAGGTAAGCAGCAGCCCGGCGGTCATGAACAGAAACGAAGCGGAGAAAATATAGACGATCAGTTCCATCGAAACGGTGCGCAAACAGTGACGTAAATAAATCCCGTTATTGTATTGGAAAGCGCCGGACGAATCCGTTCCAGATGATCGTGCCGGATCGCCGCGCGGCTGCTATGATGACGGAATTCAGCTTGCGATCGCTCACCATGAAATCGACGCCCGGAAAGCGGCGCGTGCTCGGCATATGCTGTGCTACGCACACGCTGCACGACGGCCTGTCCGACGTCAGCTACGTGCTGCTGCCGGTGCTGGCGCAGGCGTTCGGCCTGTCGCTGGCGCAGGCAGGGTTGATCCGCTCCGCGCACCGCATGGCAATGGCGGCATTCCAGATGCCGGCCGGCATCGTCGCCGAACGCCTCGGCGAGCGCAATCTGCTGGCATTCGGCACGGCGTGCGCCGGTCTGGCATTTCTCGCGCTCGGCATCTCCGGCAGTTTCGTCGCGGTATTGATCGCACTGTTCATCGCCGGCTTCGGTTCGGCCTTTCAGCATCCGTTGTGCTCGACCCTCATCTCGCACGCCTACGCCGACAAGAGCCGTCGCAGCGCGCTCGGCACTTACAATTTCGCCGGTGACGTTGGAAAATTCGCGTTCGGCGGCGTGGCCAGCCTGCTGTTCGTTGCCGGATTCGCGTGGCACGTGTCGGTTACGCTGTTCGGCGTGCTGGCGCTGGTCTGCGCGGCGGCAGTCATGCTGCTGGTCGTGGATTCGCGCGATTCACGACCCTCGGCACACCCGTTCACCAACGCGGTTGCGGGATGGGGCATTCGCAACCGGCGCGGATTCGCGTCGCTGTGCCTGATTCACATCGTCGACAACGCGACGCGCACCGGATTTCTGACGTTCATCGCGTTCCTGATGATCGCGAAGGGCATCCCGGAGGACTGGGCCGCGGCGTCGGTGCCGCTGGTGCTGGTCGGCGGCATGGCCGGAAAGCTGGCGTGCGGCATGCTGGCGGAACGGGTCGGCATCATCCGCACCGCGGCGGCGACCGAAGCGGCCACCGCAATCAGCATTCTGGTGCTCGTCATGCTGCCTGGAATCGCCGCCTACGCGCTGCTGCCGTTCATCGGCATCGCGCTCAATGGCACGTCGTCGGTGCTCTACGGAACGATCGGTGAGCTGGTCGACAGGGAGCGGCTGTCACGCGCATTCGGACTGTTCTACACGATCGGCTCCGCGACCGGCATCGCCGCACCGCTCGCCTATGGTGTGATCGGCGATCGCATCGGCGTCGGCAACGCGATCGCCGTTGCCGGCGCGGTCGCATTCCTGGCATTGCCCGGCTGCCTGCTGCTGAAGCCGGCGCTGGCTGAAAACAAGATCGCCGAAGCGCGATAGATCATCAAATATGCCCCAGGCATGAGCCGGGCTGGCGCTACTGATGCGGCCTGCTTACTTGTGTGTCAGCGGAAAAAAGCGACGACCTAAACCGGCTCTGTCACCGCAACGCTGTTCTCGCGTGTTCCGGCCAGATCCGGCGTGCGTGACGCACGCACCAGCACCCGCCCCTCGAACAGCCGCCGCTGGGTGCGATAAAACGCGCCCTGCTCCGCGTGCCAGTTGCCATTGCGATTGCGCACCGTTGCCCCAACCACCAGTATTCCGGACGGCATCGCAATCCGGATCGCCGCATCCGGGTCGGTCGCAGCACGCGTTGCCCGGTGAACCACGCTGCCCTCAATGCGGGCCGCCACCGCCATGCACAGCGAGCCGGTCAGCGGCAGTGCGCGGTGCGGCTGACCGTTCGAAATCATGCGGCCGACGAGATCGGTGTCGTGCGCGGCAATCGTATCGCCCGCCAGAGTGGCGGTTTCCATCGGCGGCGCGACAAAGCCGACGAACGGCACCGAGCGTTTCAGCGCGGCTTCTTCC
>DASSON010000025.1:0-11927 GCA_035700525.1 Burkholderiales bacterium | reverse complement strand
AACCCGTCACGGGCAAGGCTGGAATCTCAAACCGGAAGTTTTCGACCGCGTCGGCGAATTATGCGGCCGCACTGTCGGGTTAGTCGGTTACGGCGAAGTGCCACGACGGCTCGCGCCGGCGCTGCAGGCGCTGGGTGCGCACGTGCTCTATACCGCAACGTCGCCGAAGGCCGGCGCGCTGGCGCAGTGGCGGACGCTGGATGAACTGCTGAGCGAATCCGACGTGGTGTCACTGCACCTGCCGCTGACGGTGGCGACGGCGAACCTGCTGAACGACGCCGCGTTTACACGCATGAAGCGGGGCGTCGTGCTGATCAATACCGCGCGCGGCGGCCGGGTCGACGAAGCGGCACTGCACGCAGCGTTGCGCGACGGACGGCTGGGCGCCGCCGGGCTTGACGTGTTTGCATCGGAGCCGGTGGCGGCGGACACTTCCTGTTCGAGTATGACAACGTGGTAGTGGCGCCGCATGTGGCATGGCTGACGCCGGAAACGCTGGAACGCAGTCTCGGGATCGCGATCGAAAACTGCACGCGGCTGCGCGAGGGCAGGCCGCTGCTCAATCAGGTGCCGTAACGCCTGCGTCTCATATACACGAATTTCCCTTCCTCAATGAGGAGGGGTGGACGCGCAGCGAACGGGGCCGTGGGCAGTATCTGAAAAAACCACCACCCCTCCGCTTCGCTCCTCCCCTCCTTAAAAAAGGAGGGGAAATCCAACTCCAACACGCTACCGACGGCAACGCCCGTCAGCCCGCAGTCTCCTCGTGCTTGTGGGTTTCGATCTGAACCAGCGGTTCGTTGCTGCTGGCCGGTGCTGCCACGCGACGCTGCCGCCGCGGGCGCACCGGAGCCGGTTCGGGCTCGGTCTCTGCCGCGGGATGCCGCTTGCCGGGATCGGTTTCGATCTGCACCAGGCCGGGTGACAAAACCGGTGGCGCCAGCGGTGCCGGCTCGGGTTGCACGGCTGTAACCGGAATTGCCTGCGACGCCGACACAACGGGTTGCGGTTTTTCGGCCGGTTGTGGTGGCGTCGCACTGTCGGCCGCGGCCTGTGCAACGGCTGTCGATGCCACGGCAACGGTGACGACTTCTGGCTTCGCCGAAACAGCCGGACCCGCTTCGTCCTGGCGCAGCGGCGGTACTTCGCGGGGGGGCGGGGACGATGGTGTCTGCGCTGGTGTTTCGTCAGCGACAGCGTACTCGGCATGGTGCCCGGATTGCGGTTGCTGCTGGTGCGTGTCAACCGTGCTTTTGACTTCCGTCGCGTCATCCTGCCGCCCACCTGCAGCCTGGTCCTGGCGCTCATGGCGCTCGCCGCCGCGACGCCGACGTCTGCGGCGCCGGCCGCCTTCACCTTCCTCGCGCGTGCCGTGATTCTGATTCGGGTTCTGCACACGTTCCGCACCATTGGCATTGGCACGATGGCGCCCGCGTTCCGCGTCCGGACGCGGTGCCGCGGCGTCGACATCCGGACGCGCATGCTCTTCGCGCCGCAGCGTGCGTGGTTCCGCAGCGGGGGTGGCAGCGCGGCTGTTTCTTTCCCCATCATCCGCATGCCGCTGCCGCTCGCCGCGGCGTCCGCGGTTCTGGCGTTGGCCGCGGCGTTCCCCCGATTCCGGACGCTCGTGCCGCCGCTCGGGATGCGCACGGCGCGCCGCGGGAACGTGCGCGGCAGTGGCCTGCGGCTGCGCTTCGTCCGACATCGGCCGTCTGAACCAGCCGAAAATCTTGTCGATGATGGACGAAGCCCGTTCGTTCGTTTCCGGTGTGTGGATGCGCAGCGGAGCCGGTTGCGCCGGCGTGATGCCCTTGACGGCCGCTTCCTGACGCGGCGCCGCGGCTTCTGGCGTCAGCGTGTGCAGCGTTTCCTCTTCGGCCGGCACATCGACCAGGTTGTAGCTGGCGGCCAGCGGTTCGCTCTGATTGAGATCATCGTGGCGCAGCCGCGCGATGGTGTAGTTCGGTGTTTCGAGCCGAATGTTCGGAATCAGCACCGCCGAAACCTTGTGGCGTGCTTCGATCAGTTGCAGATCGGCACGCTTTTCATTGAGCAGGAAGGTCGCGACATCGACCGGCACCTGCGCATGCACCGCGGCGGTGTTGTCCTTCATCGCTTCTTCCTGAAGGATGCGCAGGATATGCAGCGCGGTCGATTCCACGCCGCGGATGTGGCCGGTGCCATGGCAGCGCGGACACGGGCTGTGGCTGGTTTCGCCGAGTGACGGGCGCAGGCGCTGGCGCGACAGCTCCATCAGCCCGAAACGCGAAATCTTGCCCATCTGCACCCGCGCCCGGTCGTGGCGCAGCGCGTCGCGCAGGCGGGTTTCGACCTCGCGCTGATTGCGCTGGCTTTCCATGTCGATGAAATCAATCACGATCAGTCCGCCAAGGTCACGCAGCCGCAGCTGGCGCGCGATTTCGTCGGCGGCTTCCAGATTGGTATTGAGCGCGGTCTGTTCGATGTCGGTGCCGCGGGTGGCGCGCGCCGAATTGACGTCGACCGACACCAGCGCTTCAGTATGATCGATCACCACCGCGCCACCGGACGGAAGATTGACGTCGCGCGAATAGGCGGTCTCGATCTGGTGCTCGATCTGGAAGCGAGAAAACAGTGGAACTGTGTCCTTGTAGAGCTTGATGCAATTGACATTTCCAGGCATCACGTGGCCCATGAACTGGCGCGCCTGCTCGCAGATATGCTCGGTGTCGATCAGGATTTCGCCAATGTCCTGGTGGAAATAGTCGCGGATGGCGCGGATCACCAGGCTGCTTTCCTGATAGATCAGGAAGGCGCCGCTTTGCTGCTGCGCGGCGCTTTCGATCGCGTTCCACAATTGCAGCAGGTAGTTGAGGTCCCAGTTCAGCTCTTCCAGATTGCGGCCGATGCCGGCGGTACGGGCGATCACGCTCATGCCCTGAGGGACGTCGAGTGCCGCCATCAGGTCACGCAACTCGTTGCGTTCTTCGCCTTCGACACGACGCGACACGCCACCACCACGCGGATTGTTGGGCATCAGCACCAGATAACGGCCGGCGAGGCTGACGAAGGTGGTGAGGGCGGCGCCCTTGTTGCCGCGTTCGTCCTTTTCGACCTGAACGATCAGTTCCTGGCCTTCGGACAGCGCATCCTGGATGCGGGCGCGCCCGACGTCGACACCCGGTTTGAAGTAACTGCGGACAACTTCCTTGAACGGCAGAAAGCCGTGGCGCTCGCTGCCATAGTCGACGAACGCCGCTTCCAGGCTGGGCTCGATGCGGGTGACGACCCCTTTGTAGATATTGCTCTTGCGCTGTTCCTTGCTGGCGGATTCAATGTCGAGATCGATCAATTTTTGACCGTCGACAATGGCGACGCGTAGTTCTTCCGCTTGCGTCGCATTGAACAACATGCGTTTCATTAGTCTTCTCCCGCGCTCGTGTACACGGGATGGAGCAAACCTGCCGCGCAGCGCGCGCGGCACGGCAGACCCTCAGCCAATCATGGCGCGGGGAGAATTTCTCTGTGCCGGTTTGAGTACAACTTTGTCAGGCTTGCCATGGTCCGGTTTCGCTGCACCGATGAACGGGCCGCGGAACGGTAAAATCCAAAAGTGCTTCGAGCGCGTAAATCGTCTACCATCTATCGCTACTTGATGCGGTGAGCGAGATTAACCGCTATTTCGGCAGGGTTGCATGCATACTGTTTCCGGCGCGATGCGCAATGATGAGGCGATCGTCGACTTCGGAAGTGCATGTCCTGCCGGGTGTGCGCACTGCGAGACGTTTCGTAAACTTCTGCGCGGACGGGAGTGTCTTGCCGTACCGCCGGAAGTTGAAGCTGGAAAGCTGTCTGGTTTCAGCTGCTGTAATATCGGCCTCTGACCGTGCCGTGCGCTGTGAAACAGTATAAGCAAAATGTCGGAAGCACGCAAAATATCAGTAACTTGGCACGACATCGACGACGAATCGGCTGGACAGAGAATCGATAACTATTTGATTCGGCTGTTGAAAGGTGTTCCGAAGACGCACGTTTACCGGATCCTGAGAGGCGGCGAGGTGCGCATCAACAGCCGCCGCGCCGATCCTGCATACCGTCTTCAGAGCGGCGACCGGGTTCGGGTGCCGCCATTACGCGTGGCGCAGCGGGCGGACGCGCCGCCTGCCGGGCGGCGTGGCACCGCGCCTGCGGTCAGCCTGGCCCGCCATATCATTTACGAGGACGACACATTGCTTGTGCTCGACAAGCCGGCCGGTATCGCCGTGCATGGCGGCAGCGGCATTGCGCGCGGCGTCATCGAACAGTTGCGGGCGGAGCGTCCTGACGCACGATTTCTGGAACTGGTGCACCGGCTCGACCGCGACACGTCGGGTGTGCTGCTGATAGCGAAGCGGCGCAGCGCGCTCACCGACCTGCACCGCCAGTTGCGGGACGGTCTGACGCACAAATACTATCGGGCGCTGGTGGTCGGCCGTTGGCGCGATGCGCGGCGCAACGTGCGGCTGCCGCTTCGCAAGTACGTTACCGCGGATGGAGAACGGCGCGTCAGCGTGGCGGCTGACGGCATGCCGTCACACACGCTGTTTACGCTGGAGCAGGCCTGGGATCACTTCACATTACTCAACGCCGAATTGAAGACCGGACGCACGCACCAGATCAGGGTGCATCTCGCCCATCTCGGGTTTCCGATCGCGGGCGACGAGAAATACGGAGATTTTCCGCTCAACCGGCAACTCGCGCGGTGCGGGCTGAAGCGCATGTTTCTCCATGCCGCACGCCTGGTCTGCAGTCACCCGCGCAGCGGCGAACGCCTGGAACTGGAGGCACCGCTGGCGCCGAAACTGGCGCAGTTCGTCGCCCGGCTCGATCGCGCGGAAATCGACATTGCTGAAGTGGCCGGGCGTGTCTGAACATTTTCGGCTGCTGGTATTCGACTGGGACGGCACGCTGATCGATTCGGCGTTGGCGATCGTTGAATCATTGCAGTTCGCCTGCCGCGACGTTGGATTGCCGGTGCCGCACGAACGCGATGCGCGCCACATCATCGGCCTTGGACTGCAGGACGCGTTCGCGCACGTGCTGCCCGACTGTTCGGCGGAAGACTACAGCCGGGTACGTCAGCGCTTCAGCCATTATTTTTTGCAACGCGATGCGCAGCTGGCGCTGTTTCCGGGGGCGGCGGATGCGATTGCCGATCTGGCGCAGCGCGGATTTCTGCTCGGCGTGGCAACCGGCAAGAGCCGGCGCGGGCTCGACCGCGCGCTCGCCGCAACCGGTCTCGGCGCGTATTTCGACGCCACGCGCTGTGCCGACGAGGGCTTCACGAAACCGCATCCGGGCATGCTGATGGCGCTGATGGACGAACTGGGCGTGGCGCCGGAACAGACGCTGATGATCGGCGACACCATTCACGATCTGCAGATGGCCTGCAACGCCGGGGTCGCCTGCCTCGCCGTCACCTACGGTGCGCATCCGCTCGAGCAGCTGCTGACTTGCAGTCCGCTGGCGTGCTGCGCTAGCGTAGCGGATTTGCACCGCTGGCTGGTTGATCACGCATGATGCGGAACGATGCCGGCTTGCGGAGTATACTGCGCGGCGCGCGGAACAACGCGACAATGACCTTGCGAGTGGAACATGGCCGAGATTGAAGGTAGCGGATCCGGGACAGGAACCGATTGGGAACGCGACGTGCTGGAGAAGCTGGCGCTGGCAACGCTGCAGGAGCAGCGCCGCGCACGCCACTGGAGCATCTTCTTCAAGGTGCTGTGGTTCATCTTCCTGTTCGCACTGCTGTATCTGGCATTCGGCTGGTATGAAAAGGGCGAGACCGCGGCCGCCGGCGAGCATACCGCGCTGGTCACGATCGATGGCGTGATCGCAGCGGACAGCCAGGCCAACGCCGACGACATCATTTCGGCGCTGGATGACGCGTTCAAGGATAGCGGCACCAAGGGCGTTATTCTCGACATCAACAGTCCCGGCGGCAGCCCGGTGCAGGCCGGCGAGATCAACGACGAAATCGCGCGGCTGCGGAAGCGGTATCCGAAGATTCCGATCTACACCGTAGTCGAGGATTTGTGCGCGTCGGGCGGGTATTACATTGCGGTGGCGGCCGACAAGATTTTCGTCAACAAGGCCAGCATCGTGGGATCGATCGGTGTGATCATGGAAGGCTTCGGATTCGCCGGGCTGATGGACAAGCTGGGCGTCCAGCGCCGCGTGATCGCGGCCGGCAAGAACAAGGCGTTTCTGGATCCGTTTTCGCCGGTCGACCCGTCGCAGCGCGCTTATGCACAGCACATGATTGATACCGTTCATCAGCAGTTCATCGACGTGGTGCGCAAGGATCGCGGCAGCCGGCTGAAAGAAACGCCCGACATGTTCAGCGGACTGGTATGGACCGGACAGAAAGCCGTCGATCTCGGCCTCGCCGACGGCTTCGGCAGCGTCGATTACGTCGCCCGTGACGTGATCAAGGCGAAAAACATCGTCGACTACACGCAGCACGAGAACATTGCCGAGCGTTTCGCGCGCAAGTTCGGCGCGTCAGCCGCCGAAACGCTGCTGAAATACTCGATGGTGCACCGGCTGAATCTTCACTGAGGCGGGGCGGCTGTCGCGTGCCGTCACGGCACTTCAATGCCTTCGGCATTGAGCATCGTCGTCAGCGCGATCAGTGGCAGGCCGATCAGCGCCGTCGGATCCTCCCCCTCGAGCCGCTCGATCAGCGTGATGCCCAGCGCTTCGAGGCGCGCGCTGCCGGCGCATTGCCAGGGTTCGTCGCGTTCGAGATAGCGCGCGATCTGCGCGTCGCTGTAATCGCGGTAGCGAACCCGGGTGGTGACGACGGCGGTCCGGGCGCTGCCGCTGGGCGCATCGAGCAGGCACAGCGCGGTGTGAAACAGTGCGCTGGCGCCGCGCGTCAGCCGCAACTGTTGCGTTGCCGCCTCGCGGCTGCCGGGCTTGCCCAGAATCGTGCCGGCCGCAACGGCAACCTGATCCGAGCCGACGATCAGCGCTGCCGGGAATTTTTCTGCTCCCGCGCGCGCCTTCGCGCTTGCCAGCCGCAGCGCCATTGATTGCGGTTCCTCCTGCGGCAGCGGCGTTTCGTCCACTTCCGGCGCCACGCAGGTGAAGGGCAGACGCAAGCGTTCGAGCAGCATGCGCCGATAAGTCGAGGTTGAGGCCAGAACGAGTTGCCGCACAGGCATCAGTCAGCAGCGGGACAAAAGCCGCCAGTGTAGCGGGTTCGCGATGGCTACGCGACAGCGGACGGCGGGTGCCGGCCCGTGCATTCAAGGGCGGTTCGTTTTTTGACAGAACTTCCTAAAAACATTAACATTTCCTGTTTATGTCCGATCGGACGATAATCAATAGTCCGGAATTTGCGCGAGCGGGGAAGGTATTGCGCGGCGCATTCGGAGTGGGCGGAATGGGGCGTTTGCGCGACGTGCTGTACGACGCTGCCGGCACGCTCGACGTTTGCGTACGGGGCGAATGCGACGCGAAGGGCCGGCTGCAACTCCGACTTGCGATAAAGGGTGTGATGCATCTGCAATGCCAGCGCTGCCTGGGATCGATCGAACATGCAGTGGACATTGCAAACGAATTGCGGCTGGCGTCCGATACGGAACTGGGACGTGAAATCGACCCGGAAGAGCCGGGCGACGCGATACCGGCCGACGTTGCGCTGGACGTGGAAACGCTGGTGGAAGACGAGGTGCTGTTGAGCCTGCCGCTGGCACCGCGGCATGCAGCGGGAACGTGCCGCGCACGGCCCGCGGGCGGCGAAGAATCGGAGCCGGGCCTTTTTTCGGCCCTGGCGCGCCTCAAGAAAGATTGATGAGTATCTGTTCAAGGAGATTGCAATGGCTGTTCAGCAGAACAAGAAATCGCCGTCGAAGCGCGGCATGCATCGCTCGGCGGATTTTCTGAAGAATCCGCCGCTGGCCGTGGAACCCACCACCGGTGAAACGCATCTGCGCCACCACATCAGCCCCACCGGCTTCTATCGCGGCAAAAAGATATTCAAGACCAAGGCCGACTAAGCGCAGGGTGGGGCAGCACTGTCCGCAACTGCCGGTGCACACGACGTTCATCGCGCGCCGGACAGCCGAGGAGGATGCGGCATGAACGTGACCGTTGCGATCGACTGCATGGGGGGCGATCACGGTCCTCACGTCACGGTTCCCGCAGCGGTGGAGTTTTTGCTGCAATCGCCGGAGGCCAGCATCGTGCTGGTCGGCATGGAAGACGCGATCGGTCGTGAGCTCGCCGCGCGCAAGGTGAAGCCGGGCCCGCGGCTGCGCGTGCACGGCGCGGGCGAGGTGGTGGCGATGGACGAGCCGCCGTCAGCCGCGTTGCGCGGCAAGAAGGATTCCTCAATGCGCGTTGCGGTGAACCTGGTCAAGGACGGTACCGCCGACGCCTGCGTCAGTGCCGGCAACACCGGCGCCCTGATGGCCATTTCCCGTTTCGTGCTGAAAACGCTGGCCGGCATCGAGCGGCCCGCGATCTGCTCGGTGCTGCCGGCGCTGAAGGGCCGTACCTACATGCTCGATCTCGGCGCCAACGTCGATTGCAGCGCGGAGCATCTGCTGCAGTTCGCGATCATGGGGGCGACGCTGGCGAGCGCGGTCGAAGATCAGGCACGGCCGCGCGTCGGGCTGCTCAACATTGGCGAGGAGGAAATCAAGGGCAATGACGTCGTCAAGCAGGCGGCCGAGCTGCTGCGCGACAGCGAGCTCAACTTCATCGGCAACGTCGAAGGCAACGACATCTATCTTGGAACCTGCGATGTCGTCGTCTGCGATGGCTTCGTCGGCAACGTCGCGCTGAAAACGTCCGAGGGGCTGGCGCAAATGCTGTCGACTTACTTGCGCGATGAATTCAAGCGCAACATCCTGACGATGCTTGCCGGGCTGATCGCGCTGCCGGTCATCAACCATTTCAAGAACCGCGTCGATCCGCGCCGTTACAATGGCGCCAGCCTGCTGGGATTGCGCGGCATCGTCGTCAAGAGTCACGGATCCGCGGATCGTCTGGCGTTCAGAATCGCGATCGAGCGCGCGGTCGCGGAAGCACGGCTGGGCGTGCTGCGTCAGATCGCGGAGCGGCTGCACATCAATAATGAAAGCGCTGCATGAGTCGACATTACTCAAGAATCGTGGGTACCGGCAGTTACCTGCCGGAAAAGATTGTCACCAATCGTGATCTCGAAGCAACGATCGACACGTCCGACGAATGGATTTTCAGCCGCACCGGCATCCGCCAGCGGCACCTTGCCGCGGACAGTGAAAACACCAGCGATCTGGCGCTGGCAGCGAGCCGCCGGGCGATCGCGGCAGCCGGTATAGCGCCGCAGCAGATCGGGTTGATCGTGGTGGCGACGACCACGCCTGACATGGTGTTTCCCAGCACTGCATGCATCCTGCAGGCCAAGCTCGGTATCAGCGGCAGCCCGGCGTTCGACGTGCAGGCGGTATGCAGCGGATTTATATACGGCCTGTCCACCGCCGACCAGTTCATGCGTTCCGGCGATTATGAGTATGCGTTGGTGGTCGGCGCCGAGGTTTATTCGCGCATTCTCGACTGGAACGACCGTGGCACCTGCGTGCTGTTCGGCGACGGCGCCGGCGCGGTGGTGCTGAAGCGCAGCGACACGCCCGGTATCCTGTCGAGCCACCTGCATGCCGACGGCAGCTATGCCGACATTCTTTCGGTGCCAGGCACCGTGTGCGGCGGGCAGGTCAGCGGCCGTCCGTTGCTGCAGATGGAAGGCAACGCGGTGTTCCGCTTTGCGGTCCGTGTACTGGACGACATCGTCGAGGAAACACTGACGGCGAATAACCTGCAGAAAGCCGACATCGACTGGCTGATTCCGCACCAGGCGAACATCCGCATCATCCAGATGACAGCGAAAAAACTCGGCATGAGCATGGAAAAAGTGGTGACGACGGTCGATCGCCATGCCAACACGTCGGCGGCGTCGATTCCGCTGGCGCTCGATGAAGCGGTACGCGACGGCCGCATCCGTGACGGCCAGCATGTGCTGATGGAAGGGGTGGGCGGCGGATTCACGTGGGGCGCCGTGCTGGCGAAATGGTGAGGAAGCAGTCATGAAACTGGCATTGGTTTTTCCAGGGCAGGGCTCGCAATCCACCGGCATGATGCAGGCATTCAGCGATTCGAAAGCGGTGCGCGACACGTTTGCCGAGGCGTCCGACGCGCTGGGCGAGGATTTATGGAAGCTGGTTGAAGACGGTCCCGCCGACGCGCTGAACTCGACCATCAATACGCAGCCGGTGATGCTGACTGCCGGCTACGCCGTTTACCGCGCATGGATCGCGGCCGGCGGACCGCAGCCGGCACTGGTCGCCGGTCACAGCCTGGGGGAGTACACGGCGCTGGTGGCGGCCGGTGCGCTGGCGTTCCGTGACGCGGTGCCGCTGGTGCGGTTTCGTGCGCAGACGATGCAGGACGCGGTGCCGCATGGCGCCGGGGCGATGGCAGCGGTGCTCGGACTCGACGACGAAGCGGTGCGCGCCGCCTGCGCCGATGCCCGCGACGGCGCCATCGAAATGGTCGAGCCGGTCAACTTCAATGCGCCGAACCAGGTGGTGATCGCCGGTCACAAGGCGGCAGTCGAGCGTGCCGCCGCCGCGGCCAAGGCGCGCGGCGCCAGGCGCGCGGTGATGCTGCCGGTCAGCGCACCGTTTCATTCGTCGCTGCTGAAACCGGCGGCGGAGCGGTTGGCGGCCTATCTCGCCGACGTGGCCGTTACGGCGCCGCAAATTCCGGTCGTCAATAACGTCGACGTGATGGTGCAGACCGATCCGGAAAAGATCCGCGACGCGCTGGCGCGCCAGGCATGCAACCCGGTGCGCTGGGTGGAGACGATCCGCTACTTCTCGGCGCAGCACGTCACCCACGTCGCCGAATGCGGGCCGGGCAAGGTGCTGGCCGGACTGACGCGGCGCATCGACGACAGTCTGCAGAGCCTGGCCATGGGCGACGCGCAATCGCTGGAGCAGGCGCTGGAATCGCTGAGGATGGGCGCCGATGCCTGATCAGAAAATTGCGCTGGTCACCGGCGCGTCGCGCGGCATCGGCGCCGCGATCGCATTGAAGCTGGCGCGGCAGGGAACGACGGTGATTGGCACCGCCACCAGTGCGCAGGGCGCCGCCGCAATCAGTACGGCACTTACGTCGGCCGGATTGCGCGGCAGCGGCGTCGCGATGAACGTGAACGACGCGGCGCAGATCGACCAGGTGCTGGAGCACATCGCGTCCGAATTCGGCGATGTCGCGATCTTGGTCAACAACGCCGCGATCACGCGCGACAATCTGCTGCTGCGCATGAAGGAAGAAGAGTGGGATGACATTCTGTCGACCAACCTCAAATCGGTTTACCGCCTGTCGAAGCAGGTGCTGCGCAGCATGATGAAAGCGCGCTTCGGACGCATCATCAATATCACGTCGGTAGTCGGAGCGACGGGCAACGCGGGACAGGTCAATTATGCGGCGGCCAAGGCCGGCGTCGTCGGCTTCAGCAAATCGCTGGCGCGCGAAGTCGGCAGCCGCAACATCACGGTCAACTGCATCGCACCGGGATTCATCGACACCGACATGACGCGCACGCTGCCCGACGCGCAACGCAGCGCGATGATCGGACAGATTCCGCTGGGCCGTCTCGGCACGCCCGACGACGTCGCGGCGGCGGTGGCGTTTCTCGCCGCCCCCGAAGCGGGTTACATCACTGGCTGTACATTGCACGTCAACGGCGGTATGTACATGAACTGAGAGGATTTGTTGCCCTGCGATATTGCCGTTATGGCAAATTTGGTAGAATAGCGTCGCTTTCGGCCGTGCAGGCGGCGGCGTGCGGCACTCCTAACTGGATTATCCATCCTGAAGAACGAAGGGGAAGTAATGGAAAACATCGAGCA
>DASSON010000024.1:0-11875 GCA_035700525.1 Burkholderiales bacterium | reverse complement strand
CCGTGCCATCACGGACGAAGCCGCGCACGGCATCGTCAGGGTGCTGACGGTTCCCGGCCGCGACCGGATTCTCGGCGTTACCATTGTCGGCGAGCACGCGTCCGAGATGATCGCCGAATTTGTGCTCGCGATGCGCCACCGCATCGGCCTCAACAAGCTGCTCGGCACAATCCACGTCTATCCGACGTTCTCCGAAGCCAACAAGCTCGCAGCCGGTGCGTGGAAGCGGGCACACGCGCCGCAACGGCTGCTGGGCTGGCTGGAGCGCTATCATGCGTGGATGCGGCGATGAAACGGGAAAAAACGGAACCGCGGAGGCGCAGAGGCGCGGAGGATCGCAGAAAAAACCTACAAGAAGTTCTCTGCGTAATCTCTGTGTCTCCGCGCCTCTGCGGTTGATTGATTTGTCATGACTCGTCTGTCGATTATCGTTCCCTGCCTCAACGAGGAAGCCGTCATCGTCCCGACACTTCAGGCGCTGCAGCCACTGCGCGCGCGCGGCGCGGAAGTGATCGTTGCCGACGGCGGCAGCAGTGACGCCACTTGCGAACTGGCGCGTGCGCATGCCGACGTGATGCTGCAGACGCCGCGGGGGCGCAGCAGCCAGATGAATGCCGGTGCCGCACAGGCGCGCGGTGATGTGCTGCTGTTTCTGCATGCCGACAGCATACTGCCGCCGACAGCCGACCGCGCGATAATCGACGGTCTGGCGGCGCACCGCCGGCGCTGGGGGCACTTCGATGTTCGCATCGCGGGACGCCATTTCCTGCTGCCGGTGATCGCGCGGTCGATGAATCTGCGTTCCCGCGTGACCGGCGTCGCCACCGGCGACCAGGGGATATTCGCCACGCGCGATGCATTCGATGCAATCGGCGGATTTCCGCCGCTGGCGTTGATGGAAGACGTTGCGATCAGCAAGCAGCTGCGGCACGCGTACGGGAGGCCACTGGCGCTGCGCGCTGCGATCGTCACCTCGGGCAGGCGCTGGGAAACGGGTGGCGTGCTGCGCACGCTGCTGCTGATGTGGCGTCTGCGGCTCGCCTATTTCGCCGGCGCCGATCCGCGCAAGCTGGCGGCACGCTATGGCCCGGAACGGCACTGACTGCGCCAGCGGTCCGACCCAAATTCTGATTTTCGCGAAGGCACCGCGGCCGGGCCGGGTCAAGACGCGCCTGATCCCGCTGCTGGGAGCCGCGGGCGCGGCTGCACTGCACGCGCGGCTGGTGGAACGCACGCTCGCGGCGGCGCAGGCGGCGAACGTCGGCACGGTCGAGCTGTGGTGCGCACCGGACACCGCCGATCCGTTTTTTACCGCATGCCGCGAACGCCACGGCGTGACACTGATGCAACAGTCCACCGGCGACATCGGCGTACGCATGTTTGATGCGTGCCGGCGCACGCTGGCGCAGGCCGGTCGCGTCATTCTCGCCGGCAGTGATTGCCCGGTACTCACGGCGTCGCATTTCCGCGCCGCCGACCAGGCGTTGCGCCACGACGATGATGCGGTGTTCTGTCCGGTGCAGGATGGCGGCTACGTGCTGATCGGCCTCAGGCGCTGCGACCCCGGCCTGTTTACCGGCATTGCGTGGAGCACCGCCGGCGTGATGCAGAGCACACGCGGCCACCTGAAGCGGCTCGGCTGGCGCTGGCACGAGCTTGAAACGCTGTGGGATGTGGACCGGCCCGAGGACTGGGAACGTCTTGCTCCCGATCTGCAGACGGGCTGATGCGCCGGCGTTTTACCGAGCGCTCTGATGTCGATCGGCTGGAACCGTTGCCGCCTTCCGGGTGCCGAATGGCATTGACAGCCATGCTTGCAAGCGGCATTGCAACAGCGGCATAAATGCATTGCGCTTTACCATGTTTTGCGGAAGAATGGGCCGTTTTTTACACTCGATTTGCACACCCGAAGACGCCGCGGGACAACGGCAACATTACCAAAGGCTGCAATTTTTAGTCGGACCCTGATCTGAGACCTGCGCTTTATGTCGGACCTGGCCAGCACCGCCACATTTTCCCGAAACACGTCGCAACTTCCCGTTTCCTGGTATTTCGATCCACGCATCCACGAGCTCGAACAGAAGCTGCTGTTCGCCGCCGGCGCGGGATACGTCGGCCACGAGCTGATGGTTCCGAACCGCGGCGACTATTACGCGCTGGAGTGGCTCGACAATGCCAGGGTGCTGGTGCACAACGACAACGGCGTGGAACTGATCGGCAACATCTGCCGTCATCGCCAGTCGCCGCTGCTGAAGGGGCGCGGCAACGCGCGCAACATCGTGTGTCCGCTGCACCGCTGGACTTACGCGCTCGACGGCACGCTGCTCGGTGCGCCGCATTTCCCGGACAAGCCCTGTCTCGATCTGCCACGGCTGCCGTTGACCAACTGGCACGGCCTGCTGTTCAATGGACAACGCGACGTCGTGCGCGATTTCGCGGCACTGACCGTGGCGCAGGAATTCGATTTCTCGGGCTACCAGCTGGAGCGCGTGGTCGTCGATGAACTGCAGTGCAACTGGAAAACCTTCATTGAAGTGTACCTCGAGGATTACCACGTCGAACCGTATCACCCGGGGCTCGGCGGGTTCGTCGATATCACCGATCTGAAATGGCAATACGGTGACTGGTACAACGTGCAGACAGTCGGCGTCAATCGCGGCCTGGGCCGCCCCGGCACGCCGGCGTACGGCAAATGGCATGAGCAGGTGCTGCGTTACGCCGAAGGCAAGGCACCGCGGCATGGCGCGATCTGGCTCACCTATTTTCCGAACATCATGCTGGAATGGTATCCGCACGTGCTGGTCGCCAGCACCGTGCTGCCGCGCGGCCCCGAAGCCTGCACCAACGTCGTCGAGTTCTATTATCCGGAGGATATCGCGCTGTTCGAGCCGGAGTTCGTCGAGGCCGAGCAGGTGGCGTACCGGGAAACCGCGGACGAGGACATCGAGATCTGCAAACTGATGACCGAAGGCCGCCGCGCGCTATATCGCCAGGGACGCAACGACGCCGGGCCCTACCAGTCGCCGATGGAAGACGGCATGGCGCATTTCCACGAATTCGTCCGGCGCCAGCTCGACCCCTGCCTGAAGTAGCGGCGATCATGTTCAGCACACTGATCGAAGCCGGCGAGCTCGCGTCCCACCTCGATGACGCGCAATGGATCATTTTCGACTGCCGGCACGATCTGGCCGACACTGAGGCAGGCCGTCGTGCGTATCGCGAATCGCACATTCCGGGCGCACGTTTCGCGCACCTCGACGAGAATCTCGCCGGTCCCATAACCGGGAAAAACGGCCGCCATCCGCTGCCCGATGCGCAGACGTTCTGTGACTGGCTTGGCGCCAACGGCATGGATCATGCGAAACAGGCGGTCGCTTACGATGATGCGGGCGGCATCTTCGCGTCGCGCCTGTGGTGGCTGCTGCGCTGGCTCGGCCATGAGGCGGTCGCAGTGCTCGACGGCGGGCTGCAGGCGTGGCAAGCAGCCGGACTGCCACTGACCGCCGCAACGCCGCCCGTGGTGCCGGCGCATTTCGCAGCCGCACCGCTGCTGACACCGGTCGACGCGGCATGGATCGCGTCGCATCTGCAACAGCCGCAAACGCACATCGTCGATGCCCGCAGTCCCGACCGCTACCGCGGCGAGAATGAAACGCTGGACCCGGTCGGTGGTCACATTCCGGGCGCGTTCAACCGCTTCTTCAAACGCAATCTGGACAAAAGCGGGCATTTCAAGCCGGCCGCCGAACTACACGCGGAATTCTCGGAGCTGCTGAACGGCGCCGCGCCGCAAACGGTCGTGCATCAGTGCGGCTCCGGCGTTACCGCCTGCCACAATCTGCTGGCGATGGAAATCGCCGGTCTTCACGGATCGCGGCTCTATCCCGGCTCGTGGAGTGAATGGTGCAGCGACCCACGGCGGCCGGTGGCGAGAGGCGGGACATAGGATTGAGGATCGAGGATTGAGCGAAAATATGCGGCGCGTGCAACGCGCCGGTAACTTAACTCTCGATCCTCAATCCTCGATCTCAATCCTGCCTTCAAATGCTTGCCGACCTCGTCCTTGCCGTCCATTTCCTGTTCGTACTGTTTGTCGTCGGCGGGCTCGCATTGATATGGGCTGGCGTCGCGTTGAAGTGGCGATGGGTGCGCAATCCGTGGTTCCGTCTCACGCACCTCGCGGCGATCGTTTTCGTCGCGGCGGAAACGCTGCTCGGACTGCCCTGCCCGCTGACCATCTGGGAAGACGAGTTGCGCGGACGAGCGTCTCACATGGATTTCATCGCGCGGCTGGTTCACCACGTCATGTTCTATTCTTTTCCGGAATGGGTGTTCGCGACCGTCTACGTCGTTTTTGCACTGATCGTGCTGCTCACCTGCGTGCTGGCACCGCCGACGACGTGGCCGCGGCGCGGCAAATAAAAAGGCCTGCCGCTTCACGGCAGGCCAATCCCGCAAAAACCATTTCGATTATGCGACGCTGACTTCCTCTTCGCTGAAGACGAGTTTCACCTTGTCGTCGGCGTCGATGTCGATCGTGACTTTCCCGCCCTCCGCCAGGCGTCCGAACAGCAGTTCGTCGGCAAGCGCGGAGCGGATGGTGTCCTGGATCAGCCGTGCCATCGGTCGCGCGCCCATCAGCGGATCGAAGCCCTTGCGCGCCAGATATTCCTTCAGCGCGTCGGTAAAGCTGATCTCGACCTTCTTTTCCTCGATCTGCGCTTCGAGCTGCAGCAGGAACTTGTCGACCACGCGCAGGATGATGTCACGATCCAGCGCCGCGAACGAAATGATCGCGTCCAGCCGGTTGCGGAACTCCGGTGTGAACAGCCGCTTGATCTCGGCCATTTCATCACCGGCCTGCGCCGAGGTGGTGAAGCCGATCGAATTCTTCGACAGCTCCGACGCGCCGGCATTGGTCGTCATTACGATCGTCACGTTGCGGAAATCGGCCTTGCGTCCGTTGTTGTCCGTCAGCGTGCCGTGATCCATCACCTGCAGCAGGATGTTGAAGATGTCCGGATGCGCCTTCTCGATTTCGTCGAGCAGCAGCACCGAGTACGGATGCTTGGTGATCGCCTCGGTCAGCAGGCCGCCCTGATCAAAACCGACATAGCCTGGCGGCGCGCCGATCAGCCGTGACACCGCATGCCGCTCCATGTATTCCGACATGTCGAAGCGCGTCAGCTCCACGCCCAGCACGTAGGCCAGCTGGCGCGCGACCTCGGTCTTGCCGACACCGGTGGGACCCGAGAACAGGAAGCAGCCGATCGGCTTCTGCGGATTGCCGAGGCCGCTGCGTGCCATCTTGACCGCAGTCGCCAAGGCCTCGATCGCCCGGTCCTGGCCGAACACCACCGCCTTCAAATCGCGGTCGAGATTCTTCAGCGCGTTGCGGTCGTCGCTGGAGACGGTGCGCGGCGGAATGCGTGCGATCTTGGCGATGATGTCCTCGATCTCGCGCTTGCCGATGATTTTCTTCTGCTTCGACCGCGGCTGGATGCGCTGCGCGGCACCGGCTTCGTCGATTACGTCGATCGCCTTGTCCGGCAAATGACGGTCGTTGATGAAGCGCGCCGACAGTTCCGCCGCGGCGGTGAGTGCGGCCGCCATGTACTTGATGCCATGGTGCGCTTCGAAGCGCCCTTTCAGTCCACGCAGGATCGCCACCGTTTCATCGACCGACGGCTCGGTGACGTCGATCTTCTGGAAGCGCCGCGATAGCGCGTGGTCCTTTTCAAACACGCCGCGGTATTCGTTGTAAGTGGTTGCGCCGATGCACTTGAGCTGGCCGGTCGACAGCGCCGGCTTCAGCAGATTCGACGCGTCGAGCGTGCCGCCCGATGCGGCACCGGCGCCGATCAGCGTATGGATCTCGTCAATGAACAGGATCGCGTCGGGATTGTCGATCAGCTGCTTCAGCACCGCCTTCAGGCGCTGTTCGAAATCGCCGCGATACTTGGTGCCCGCCAGCAGTGCGCCCATGTCGAGCGAATAGACCTGGCAGCGTTCGAGCACTTCCGGCACGCTGCCTTCGACGATGCGCCGCGCCAGTCCTTCAGCGATCGCGGTCTTGCCGACGCCCGCCTCGCCGACCAGCAGCGGATTGTTCTTGCGGCGACGGCACAAGGTCTGAATCACACGTTCGAGCTCGCGCTCGCGTCCGATCAGCGGATCGATCTTGCCGCTCACCGCCAGCGCATTGAGATTGAGCGTATAGGTTTCGAGCGCGCCGCCGGACGAGGCCTCCTGCTCGGTATCGGCCTCGGTTTCGTTTTTCGCCGGTGCCGCCTGCGGCACCTTGCTGATGCCGTGCGAAATGAAATTGACGACGTCAAGCCGGGTGACGCCCTTCTGGTGCAGGAAGTACACCGCGTGCGAATCCTTCTCGCCGAACATCGCCACCAGCACGTTGGCGCCGGTGACTTCCTTCTTGCCCGACGACTGCACGTGCAGGATCGCGCGCTGAATCACGCGCTGGAAGCCGAGCGTCGGCTGGGTGTCGATCTCGTCACCCGACAGGATCGGCGTATGCTCGGTCACGAACTCGGTCAGCAGCCGGCGCAGGTCCTCGGCGTCCGCCGCGCACGCGCGCAGCACTTCGGCCGCCGACGGATTGTCGAGCAGCGCCAGCAGCAGATGCTCCACGGTAATGAATTCGTGGCGCTTCTGCCGCGCTTCCATGAACGCCATGTGCAGGCTGACTTCGAGTTCCTGTGCGATCATCTTACGTCTCTTCCATCACGCATTGCAGCGGATGCTGATGTTGCTGCGCAAACGCCGTCACCTGCTCGACTTTGGTGGTGGCTACGTCACGAGTATACACGCCACACACCCCTACGCCCTCCTTGTGTACCTTGAGCATGATCTGCGTCGCTTTTTCGCGGCTGAACGCGAAGAACTTCTGCAACACCACCACCACGAATTCCATCGGTGTGTAATCGTCATTCAGCAACATCACCTTGAACATCGGTGGCGGTTTAAGTTTCGCTTTCTTCGCTTCAAGAACCGCATCATCCCGTTGCTTCGCAGCCATGCCGGCTCGCCCATAAATGCTTACTGCACAGTTGCTATTTTGACCATAACAGAGAATTTTTCAAGTGCCGCAGCCCCCTGCAAAAGCTACTTGACTTCCGGCGGCAAATAGCCTAGAAAGCGATTGAGTGTTTGGCTTCAAGTTCTTCGCAGTACCGGTTTTGCCGTCTTGCGGTCTTGAAACTCAAACAGCTTGAGTACGGGTTTTGGACCCGGGATTTTTTCAAAGGAACAATTTTTATGGCAACTGGTACCGTCAAATGGTTTAATGACGCGAAGGGCTATGGCTTCATCACGCCCGATGATGGCAGCGAAGATCTGTTTGCTCACTTCTCCGCCATCAACATGAACGGCTTCAAAACCCTCAAGGAAGGCCAGAAGGTTTCCTTCGAAGTAACCCAGGGGCCGAAGGGCAAACAGGCATCCAACATTCAGTCCGCCTGATCCTGCCGCCGCGGCTGCGGCCGCGGCGGACCTGCCCGAAAGAAAGCCCATCTGCCGCGCCAGCGGCAATGATGGGCTTTTGATTTTCCCGCCGTAGTATCCGCCCGACCCGTCGGGCGTGTCACAGTCTCACATGTTGGCGATCATCGCGTCGCCGAATCCCGAGCACGAGACCTTGCGCGCGCCTTCCATCTGCCGCGCAAAGTCGTAGGTCACCGTTTTGGCCAGGATCGCCTTTTCCATCGAGTGCACGATCAGATCGGCCGCTTCACCCCAGCCCATGTGCCGCAGCATCATCTCGGCCGACAGGATTTCGGAGCCGGGATTGACCATGTCCTTGCCGGCATACTTCGGCGCAGTGCCATGCGTCGCCTCGAACATCGCGACCGTGTCACTCATGTTGGCGCCCGGCGCAATGCCGATACCGCCCACCTGCGCCGCCAGCGCGTCCGAGATGTAGTCGCCGTTCAGATTCATCGTCGCGATCACATCGTATTCATCCGGACGCAGGATAATCTGCTGCAGGAAGGCGTCGGTGATCACATCCTTGAACACGATTTCCCCATGGGGTGCCTTCAGCTTCATCCACGGGCCACCGTCCAGCAGTTCGGCCCCGAACTCCTTCTGCGCCAGTTCGTAACCCCAGTTCTTGAACCAGCCTTCGGTGAATTTCTGGATGTTGCCCTTGTGCACGAAAGTGACGGACTTGCGCTTGTTGTCGATCGCGTACTGGATCGCCTTGCGGATCAGGCGGTCGCTGCCTTCCTTTGATATCGGCTTGATGCCGATCGACGAGCTGGCCGGAAAGCGGATTTTCTCCACCTTCATTTCCTTCACCAGAAAATCCACCACCTTCTTCACTTCCGGCGTGCCGGCGCCCCACTCGATGCCGGCGTAAATGTCTTCCGAATTTTCGCGGAAGATCACCATGTCGACTTTTTCCGGATGCTTGACCGGGCTCGGCACACCCGCGAAATAGCGCACCGGCCGCAGGCAGACGTAAAGGTCGAGCCGCTGGCGCAGCGCGACGTTGATGGAGCGCATGCCGCCGCCGATCGGCGTCGTCAGCGGTCCCTTGATCGACACACTGTATTCCCGCACCGCATCCAGCGTCTCGTCCGGCAGCCACACATCCTTGCCATAGACCTGGGTTGATTTTTCGCCGGCATACACCTCCATCCACGCGATCCTGCGCTTGCCGCCATAGGTTTTCTGCACTGCAGCGTCCACCACCTTGAGCATCACCGGTGTAATGTCCACGCCGATGCCGTCACCCTCGATGTACGGAATGATCGGGTGATCCGGAACCTTGAGCGCGAACTTCTGATCGACTGTGATTTTCTGACCGTCGGCCGGTACCTTGATATGTTTATACATGTGGGACGCTCTCCTGAGGGCTGATCTGTTGAATCGGGACGTTGCTGCAATAAACTTTCGATTATAACCGGAAGCGTCCCGGCGGTCAGGCAGGCCGCGCAGACGTCAGTTTTGCCGCACGGCACCATGCGCGTCCCCGGATATTTCACAACACGGAATCAGCAACGGCACACCCGCATGCCAACGAGCGCTCTTGCAGATAGCGAAAGATCCCGAACCGACCTGTCGAAACAGCGACTAATAATCATGTACGTGATCGCACGCAGCAGCGCTTGAACAGCAAAATTTGTTGCATTGCGATATTTTGTTGCTATACTGAAATAGAAGTCACGATCGGAGCCCCCGTGCACAGCGGACGCTCCGTCCTCGCAGGCGCGACTTTCCCACCCCATCCCGCCTGCAGGTGTGCCAGACCGATCTCTGGCTGCCGCGTGAGAAGCACCCGGACGTTTTTGCTTGCTATCCACGGACACACCAAGGTGAACATCATGGACCACTCTTCCCGGCCGCAAGGCATCCAGATTCTCGGTAAAGTTACGCCGCAATACAACGATATATTGTCACATCAAGCACTTACATTCGTTGCGAAGCTTTCTCGCCAGTTCGAAAATCGCCGCCGACAGTTGTTGCAAGCGCGTACAGAACGGCAGCGCCGGTTCAACGCCGGCGGGCTTCCGGATTTCCTGGCAGACACTGCGGCCATCCGCGCCGGCAACTGGAAAGTGCAGCCGGTGCCGCCCGACCTGCAGGACCGCCGCGTCGAAATCACCGGCCCTACCGAGCGCAAGATGGTCATCAACGCGCTCAATTCCGGCGCCAGCGTGTTCATGGCCGATTTCGAGGATTCCAACGCGCCGACGTGGGACAACATGATCGAGGGACAGATCAACCTGCGTGACGCGGTCAATCGCACGATCACGTTTTCCGCGGAGGGCGGAAAAACCTACCGGCTGAACAACCGCATTGCAACGCTGCTGGTGCGCCCACGCGGCTGGCACCTGCCGGAAAAGCACGTACTGATCGACGGCGCCCCGGTGTCGGCCGCGATCTTCGATTTCGCGCTCTATTTTTTCCACAACGCCAAAAATCTGCTCGCGCACCAGACCGGCCCCTATTTCTATCTGCCGAAAATCGAAAGCCATCTCGAAGCGCGGCTGTGGAACGACATTTTTCTGATGGCGCAGCGCGAGCTCGGCGTGCCGACCGGCACCATCAAGGCCACCGTGCTGATCGAGACCGTCCTCGCCGCGTTCGAGATGGATGAAATCCTCTACGAGCTGCGCCAGCACTCGGCCGGGCTCAACATCGGACGCTGGGACTACATCTTCAGCTGTATCAAGAAATTTCGCTCCCGCCAGGACTTCTGTCTCGCCGATCGCGCGCAGGTGACGATGACGGCGCCCTTCATGCGCGCCTATGCGCTGCTGTTGATCAAGACCTGCCACCACCGTGGCGCCCATGCGATGGGTGGCATGGCGGCGCAGATTCCGATCAAGGACGACGCGGCGGCAAATGATGCGGCATTCGAAAAGGTCCGCATCGACAAGGAACGCGAAGCCACCGACGGCTGCGACGGCACCTGGGTTGCGCACCCGGGACTGGTCGCCGTCGCGAAGGCCATATTCGACCGGCATATGCCGACGCCGAACCAGATCCCGAGACAGCGCGATGACGTCAGCGTCAGCGCCCGCGATCTGCTCGATTTCCAGCCGGAAAAGCCAATCACCGAAGCCGGGCTGCGCAACAACATCAGCGTCGGCATCCAGTACATCGGCTCCTGGCTCGCCGGCAACGGCTGCGTGCCGGTGTTCAATCTGATGGAGGATGCCGCCACCGCCGAAATCTCGCGTTCACAGATCTGGCAATGGATCCGGAGTCCGAAGGGCGTGCTGGATGACGGACGCAAGGTAACCCGCGAATTGTTCCGCAGCCTGCTGCCCGAGGAGCTGGCAAAGATCAGGACGCTGCTCGGCGACCAATTTGCCAATGGCCGCTACGAAGAAGCCGCGAAGCTGTTCGACCGGATCACCACTGACGACGACTACGTGGAATTTCTCACGCTGCCGGGTTACGACTGGCTGACCCGGACGCTGGCTTCGGCGAAAGTCGCGGAAGCCATGAGCTGAGTCGCGAACATCCTGCCGCCCGGCGAACGGCAGGATGTATCGCTGTGCGCGGATGAGACGTGATCTTTTGTCATTCCCCGAATGAGCCGCATCATCCTGCTCAACAAACCTTGCGGCGTCATTTGCCAGTTCAGCCCGTCCGGCGGCAAGCCGACATTGAAGGATTACGTACCGGTTCCGGGCGTCTACCCTGCGGGCCGGCTTGACACCGATTCCGAAGGGCTGGTGCTGCTGACCGACGACGGCGTCCTGCAGCACCGCATCACCGACCCGCGACTCAAGCGGGCGAAAATCTATCGCGCCCAGGTCGAAGGCATTCCCGACGCGGCTGCGCTGGAACGGCTGCGGCGCGGCGTCGATCTCGGCGATTTCGTGACGCGCCGTGCCCAAGTCCGGCTGACCGCCGAGCCCGATTTTCTCTGGCCACGCACACCCCCCATCCGGGTCCGGCGCAACATCCCGACCGCCTGGCTGGAGCTCATCATCACCGAAGGCAAGAACCGTCAGGTACGACGCATGACCGCGGCAGCCGGTCACCCTACGCTGAGATTGATTCGCACGCACATCGGGGAGTGGAAGCTGGACGGACTGCTGCCCGGCCAGTACCGTGACGCGCCCTTTCCCGCCTGAAGCGGACCGGGCCTGTCAACCGTTTGACGCATCGCACGTTAGTCGATGCGAGACATAAGGTTTGGCGTGTCTCTTGAACACACCCATCATCCATTTGCAAAGGAACGAAAGATGAGAAAGCTGCTGTCCCTGTTGATCGCCGCGGCGTTCGCCGCCACCACGTTTGCCGCGGTCGCCGCCGAGCCGGCTGCACCCGCGCAAGGCGCCACCACGCACAAGACGCACAAGAAGTCGTCCAAGAAACACCATCACAAGAAAATGAG
>DASSON010000023.1:0-27304 GCA_035700525.1 Burkholderiales bacterium | reverse complement strand
TTGCGTTTCGCGGCATTGACGGCGAAACGCTGGTGATCGAACTTGACCGCGCCGGTTTCGCGGTGGCGCCGGGTGCGGCATGCTCCAGCGCCGATCCCGAGCCGAGCGCAACGCTGCTGGCGATGGGCGTTGCACCGGAACAGGCGCGCGGCGCGGTGCGGCTGAGCTTCGGTGCTGCCAATACGATGGGTGACGTCGATGCGTTTCTCGCGGCGCTGGAAAACGTGCTGGCGCGGCTGAAAGGATTGACCGCAATTGCTGTGTAACGCGTTTTTAGCGGTGTGGAATTTCGGAGTGAACAGCTTATGGCGATTCAACTGACTGAAAGCGCAGCCAACCAGATCAAGCGTGCGCTGGCGAAGCGCGCCGGTGCGGTGGCGCTGCGCATGGGTGTGAAGAAAGTCGGCTGCTCGGGGCTGGCCTACACCTTCGACTACGCCGACGCGGTCGGCGAGGACGACCGGGTGTTCGAGTCTTTCGATACGCGCGTGGTGGTGAATGCGCAGAGCCTGCCGTATCTCGACGGCTCGACGCTGGATTTTCGCAGGGAAGGTTTCAACGAGGCCTTCAAGGTCGACAACCCGAACGTGGACAGTTCCTGCGGTTGTGGCGAGAGCTTCAACGTGAAGCCGCAGGCAGTGTCCGGGAGTAATGCATGAGTGCAGTGATTCAGGGTCTGATCAATCAGCCGTACAAGCACGGTTTCGTGACCGACATCGAATCCGATGTCGCGCCGCGCGGCCTCAACGAGGACATCATCCGCCTCATTTCGGCGAAGAAGGACGAGCCCGAGTGGATGCTGGCGTTCCGGCTCGAAGCCTACCGCAACTGGCTGAAGATGACGCGGCCGGCGTGGGCCAACGTTCATTATCCGGAGATCGATTTCCAGGACATCATCTACTACTCGGCGCCGAAGCCGAAGAAGAAGCTGGCGAGCATGGACGAGGTCGATCCCGAGTTGATGCGCACCTTCGAGAAGCTCGGCGTGCCGATGCACGAGCGCGCGCAGCTGGCGGGTGTGGCAGTGGACGTGGTGTTCGACAGCGTGTCGGTGGCCACCACCTACAAGCAGAAGCTGGCCGAAGTCGGCATCATTTTCTGCTCGATGTCGGAAGCGATCCGCAATCATCCGGAGCTGGTGCGCAAGTATCTCGGCAGCGTGGTGCCGCCGGGCGACAATTTCTACGCGGCGCTCAATTCGGCGGTGTTCACCGACGGCTCGTTCTGTTTCATTCCGAAGGGTGTGAAATGCCCGATGGAGCTGTCGACGTACTTCCGCATCAATACCGAGGAGTCGGGGCAGTTCGAGCGCACGCTGATCGTTGCCGAGGGCGGCGCGTCGGTGTCGTATCTCGAGGGCTGCACCGCACCGAAGTTCGACACCAACCAGCTGCACGCCGCGGTGGTCGAGCTGGTGGCGCTGGACGACGCCGACATCAAGTACTCGACGGTGCAGAACTGGTACGCCGGTGACGAGGAAGGCAAGGGCGGCATCTACAACTTCGTCACCAAGCGCGGGCTGTGCAAGGGCGTCAATTCGAAAATTTCGTGGACCCAGGTGGAAACCGGCTCGGCGATTACGTGGAAGTATCCGAGCTGCGTGCTGCAGGGCGAGAATTCGATCGGCGAGTTCTACTCGGTGGCGCTGACCAATCACCTGCAGCAGGCCGATACCGGGACCAAGATGGTGCACATCGGGAAAAACACCCGCAGCACGATCATCAGCAAGGGCATCTCGGCGGGGCAGTCGAACAACAGCTATCGCGGCCTGGTGCGGATCACGCCGAAGGCCGACAACGCGCGCAACTATTCGCAGTGCGATTCGATGCTGATCGGTGACCAGTGCGGCGCGCATACTTTCCCGTACATCCAGGTGAACAACGATAGCGCGCGCGTCGAGCATGAAGCGACCACGTCGAAGATCGGCGAGGATCAATTGTTCTATTTTGCGAGCCGCGGCATCGACGGCGAGGAAGCGGTGTCGATGATCATCAACGGCTTCTGCAAGGAAGTGTTCAGACAACTGCCGATGGAGTTTGCGGTCGAGGCGACCAAACTGCTCGGACTCAAACTGGAAGGAAGCGTGGGATGATCAGTCAGGGCGCGAAAATTCTGCTCGAGGTACGCGGTCTGACGGCCACGGTGGCAGGCATCGAAATTCTGAAGGGTGTCGATCTCACGGTACGCGCCGGCGAGGTACATGCGATCATGGGCCCCAACGGCTCCGGCAAGAGCACCTTCGCGAAGACGATTGCCGGGCATCCGGCGTATACGGTGACCGGCGGCGAGGTGACGTTCGACGGCCGGAACCTGTTCGAGATGGCGCCGCACGAACGCGCGCAGGCCGGTGTGTTTCTCGGTTTCCAGTACCCGGTGGAAGTGCCCGGCGTGACCAACAGCGCGTTCCTGCGCCTCGCCTATAACACGGTGCAGGCGGGACGCGGCGGCGAAGAGCTCGACCCGCTGGAGTTCGATGATTTCGTGCGCGAGAAAATGAAGCTGCTCGACATGGATCCCGGCTTCCTCGACCGCAGTGTCAACGACGGCTTCTCCGGCGGCGAAAAGAAACGCAACGAGATCCTGCAGATGGCGATTCTCGGGCCGAAGCTGGCGATTCTCGACGAGACCGATTCGGGACTCGACATCGACGCGCTGCGCATCGTCGCCGGCGGCGTCAACCAATTGATTTCTCCGGACAACGCGGTGGTGCTGGTGACCCACTACCAGCGGCTGCTGAATTACATTACGCCCGACTACGTGCACGTGATGGAGTCCGGCCGCATCATTCGCACCGGCCCCAAGGAACTGGCGCTGGAGCTCGAGAAACGTGGCTACGACTGGCTCGCCGAAGAAGCAAGGGTGAACGCATGACGGTTGCACGTCTCCACAACGATGCGATGGCATGGTTGGCGCCTGATGCGCATGAATTGCCGTCGAGCCCGCTGACGTGGCTCAACCGGTTGCGGTCGGACGCGCTGGAACGCGCGAACGAACTGACGGTGCCGACGACGCGCGATGAAGAATGGCGCTTTACCGATTTGTCGCCGCTGATCCGGCTATCATTCCAGCCGTCACATGCCGCACCGGCGCTGGCGGCGTCGGACGTCGCGCCGTTCGAGGCGCCGGAGGCGGTAGTGCGCCTGGTGTTCGTCGACGGCATTTTTTCACCGGCGTTGTCGTCGAACGGAGTGCTGCCTGACAGCGTCGCCGTTACGAACCTTGCCGCGGCGTTGAAAACGCACGGTGAAATAATCGAACCGCATCTCGGGCATCTGGCCGGTTTTCAGGACAACGTGTTTACCGCGCTCAACACCGCGTTCATGCACGACGGCGCGGCGGTGATCATTGGACGCGGGCAGCGGGTTTCGGCGCCGGTGCATCTGCTGTTCATCTCGGCTCGGCCCGAGACGGCGTCGTATCCGCGCACGCTGGTGATCGCGGAGGAGGGCGCCGAAGCCGTCATCATCGAGGATCACGTCAGCATCGGCAACGGCGTCGACTTCAGCAACGCGGTGACAGAAATTGCGGTCGCGGCCAATGCGCGGGTAAAACACGTCAAGCTGCAGCGCGATAACGTGCAGGCGTTCCATATTGCAAACTGCAGCGCGGCGCTGGAGCGCGATGCCGTTTTAAGTTCGTGCGCGGTGACACTGGGCGGCCGCCTGTCGCGCTACAATCTGAACGTGGCGCAGCAGGGCGAAGGTGCGCAATGCGAGATCGACGGCCTGACCCTGATATCGGGACGGCAGCTTGCCGATAGCCATACGATGATCGATCACGCGGCGCCGCATGGCCGCAGCCGGCAGATCAACAAATGCATCGTCGGCGGCGGCGCGCATGCGGTGTTCAACGGCAAGATCGTGGTGCGCCCCGGAGCGCAGCTCGTCAACTCGGCACAGGAGAGCCGCAATCTGCTGCTGTCGGGCCGCGCACGCATCGACACCAAGCCGCAGCTCGAGATTTTCGCCGATGACGTGAAGTGCGCGCATGGCGCGACGGTCGGGCAGCTCGAGCCCGAACAGGTGTTCTATCTGGTGAGCCGTGGCCTGTCGGAAAGCATGGCGCGCAACCTGCTGACCTACGCGTTCGGCGCCGAGATCATCAACCGCATCCCGGTGCCGTCACTGGTGGAGCGGCTGCAGAAGGCGGTTCTCGAACATACGCAGGTGGCATCATGAACGCACCGATCACACCACTGTCGCGATCCGGCGCGTATCGGCAATCGGAATTCGATGTGGAACGCATCCGCGCCGATTTTCCGATCCTCAACAACGTCACCGTCGGCGACAGGCCATTGGTCTATCTCGACAACGCGGCCAGCAGCCAGATGCCGCAGCCGGTCATCGACCGCTTCGTGCGTTACCAGACGCGCGAGCACGCGAACATTCATCGCGCGGTGCACTATCTGTCCGAAACGGCGACTGCGGAATATGAAGCGGCGCGGCGCAAGGTTCAGGCTTTTCTGAACGCGAAGGAAGATCGCGAGATCGTCTTCACGCGCGGCACCACCGAAGCGATCAACCTGGTCGCGCATGGCTGGGGGCGCAAGTTCCTGAAGGCCGGCGATGAGGTCATCCTGACGACGCTCGAGCATCATTCGAACATCGTGCCGTGGCAGATGGTGTGCGGCGAAAAAGGGGCGACCATCCGCGTCGTGCCGATCAACGACGCGGGCGAGCTGCTGATCGACGACTACGAAAAACTGTTCAATGAACGCACCCGTTTCGTCGGCGTCGCGCACGTGTCGAACGCGCTCGGCACCGTGAACCCGGTGCGCGAAATGATCGCGACCGCGCATCGTCACGGTGTGCCGGTGCTGGTCGATGGTGCGCAGGCGGCGCCGCATCTGGCGGTCGACGTACAGGCGCTGGATTGCGATTTCTACGCGTTTTCGGGACACAAGACCTGTGGCCCGACCGGCAGCGGCGTGCTTTATGGCAAGGCCGCGCTGCTGGAAGCGATGCAGCCGTACCAGGGCGGCGGCGACATGATCCTGTCGGTGACGTTCGAAAAAACCACGTACAACGAGATTCCGCACAAGTTCGAGGCCGGCACGCCGCCGATTGCGCCGATCATCACGCTGGGCGCGGCGCTCGACTACCTGACCGCGATCGGACTCGACAACATCGCGGCGCATGAAGCGGTACTGCTGGAATACGCGACGCAGCGCATGAGCGAGATTCCGGGGCTGCGCATCGTCGGCACTGCGCGCGACAAGGCGGCGGTGCTGTCGTTCACGCTCGACGGCGTGCATCCGCACGACGTCGGCACGCTGCTCAATGCGGAGGGGGTCGCGATCCGCACCGGGCATCATTGCGCGCAGCCGGTGATGCGGCGCTTCAATGTCGCGGCAACGTCGCGCGCATCGTTCGCGTTCTACAACACACTGGAAGAAGTCGACGCGCTGGCGCAGGCGGTGCGCACGGTGCAGAAGGTGTTTTCGTAATGGCCGATCCGAGACAGCTCTACCAGGAAGTGATCCTCGATCACAACCGCAAGCCGCGCAATTGGGGGGCGGTCGACGGCGCGAGCCACAAGGCGGAAGGACACAACCCGCTGTGCGGCGACCATATCAGCGTCACCGTGAAGCTGGCCGACGGCGACACGATCGAGGCGATCGCGTTCCGCGGTGAATCGTGTGCAATCTGCAAGGCGTCGGCGTCAATGATGACCGGCGCGGTGAAGGGCAAGACACGCGGCGAGGCGGAGGCATTGATCGAGGAGTTCCGCGAAATGGCGACCGGCAAGCTCGATACCGCGCGCGCGCCGAACCACCTCGGCCGATTGTCGGTGTTCGCCGGCGTGCGCGATCTGCCGACGCGCGTGAAATGCGCGATCCTGCCGTGGCATACCTTGCATGCGGCATTCAATACCGCCGGCAGCATCAGCACCGAGGCCGGCGACGACCCGATGCACAGCCCGATCGGCAATGCATAACCGATAAACCGAATCATGCCCAAGATAGCAGACATCGAACCGACCCCGAATCCGAATGCCGTCAAGTTCATTCTGAAAGAACCGCTGACGTGGGGTATTTCGTGTTCCTTTGCCAGTGCCGAGCAGGCGGCGGACGATCCGCTGGCGAGCGCGCTGTTCGCGATCGAGCACGTGACCAACGTGTTCTACGTCGATCACTGGCTGACCGTGACGCAGGACGGCCAGGCGGACTGGGAAACGCTGGTGCGCCAGCTGGCGGTGCCGATCCGTGCCGCCGCGGGGGCCGACGAGAATTCCGCGCGGCTGGTCGACCAGGCGCCTGCCGCGCAGCACGAGATGAGTCCCGAAGAACAGGAACGCTTCACCCGCATCAACGAGCTGATCGATCGCCAGGTGCGGCCGTATCTGCAGGGCGACGGCGGCGATCTGCATCTGCTGGGGTTGCGCGACACGACGCTGACGCTGCATTATCAGGGGGCGTGCGGGACTTGTCCCAGTTCCATTTCCGGTACGCTGGCCGCGATCCGCAACCTGGTGCATTCGATCGAGCCCGATATCGAAGTTGTCGCGGTGTAATAGAGAGCGGCTGAACGAAGCGGCGTAACCGGCCGGGATTCATGGCTTTTTCAGGCGCTCCGGCGTTTTGGCGATTCCGTTTCAAACGGTAAAATCATGTCTGATTGGGTCACTGTAGCCAGAAGCGAAGATCTGCCGCCCGGCCAATCGCGTTGCGTCGATGTTGACGGCACGCGCGTCGCCGTGTTTAATCTCGATGGTCAATATCACGCAATCGAAGATGTCTGCACGCATGATGGCGGCCTGCTGACCGACGGCCGCGTCGAGGGCGATCAGGTGATCTGCTCGCGGCATGGCGCGCGCTTTTCGATTACGACCGGCGAGGCGTTGTGCGCGCCGGCCTATGAACCGACCGCGGTTTTTCCGGTCCGTATCGAAAACGGCGAGATCCAGGTCAGGGACGATCGCTGGGAATAACATAACGGCTGCTGTAAAAAGAGCCGCGATATTTTGTTGAACGGCTGCTGGTGTGGAAATGCGCAGGAGGAGATTACCATAGTGAGGATCAATTGCCCGGCGAATTTCTGAACCCGCAATCCACCGTCAACGGCGCTGCCAACCGTGTTCGCAGCCTCGTTTTTTTTCCTCCTTATCGCTACTTGCGCTATCGTTTCCGGCGCAGTCGCATCGGTGCCGCGATGCCGGGACTGCGGCGGCCGTTGCAGCGTTGCGCGTCGGCGCTGATTTTTCTGTGTGAATGGGCCGGACATCCGCGCGCGATGGGCGCCGTCTGTTCCAGTTCCCGGAAGCTCGCGCGCGGCATTGCGGAACTGGTACCGACCGTCGGCAGCGGCTACGTGATCGAACTGGGCGGGGGTACTGGTGCGGTGACCCGTGCGCTGCTGGAATCGGGTATTCCGGCGGAACGCCTGATCGTGATCGAGCGCTCCGAAAAGCTTGCCGGCTATCTGCGGCGTACGTTTCCGGGGTTGCAAATACTGTGTGGCGATGCGGCGCAACTGACCCAGATGCTGCCGAATGCGAATGGCATTGCGACCGTCGTTTCCGGCCTGCCGCTGTTTTCGCTGCCGGCGGGCACGGTGCGCACGATCATGCGTGAAGTCGAGGCCGTGCTCGCGCACGACGGCTGCTTCATTCAGTTCACCTATGCGCTGACGCGTGCGCTGCCGCACATTCCGCACAGTCTGCGGCGGGTGACCACGAAGCGGATCCTGTCCAATCTGCCGCCGGCGCGCGTCGACGCTTTTCGCCGGCAGCCGCTCGGCGACATCAACTGAAAAGATTCAGCACGCCGTCCAGGCCGACGTGATCGAGCGCGTGGGTCGTACGTTCGCGCACCACCGGTTTCGCATGATACGCGATGCTGACGCCGGCCTCGGCCATGAACGCGAGATCGTTCGCGCCGTCGCCGAGTGCGATGATCTGCGCGCGCGAGAGGCCGAGCCGGTCGCGCGCGTCCAGCAGCGCCGCGCGCTTGGCATTGCCGTCGATGATCGGTCCGAGCAATTTACCGGTCAGTTTGCCATCCGCGATTTCGAGTTCATTGGATCGGGTCTCGTCGATGCCGAGCCGCGCCTTCAAGCGGTCGGTGAAAAACGTGAAGCCGCCTGACACCAGCAGTGTGTGGATGCCGGCGTGTTTGATTGCGCGGATCAGCTTTTCCGCGCCGGGATTGAGCGCCAGCCGTTCATCCTGGACGCGTTCCAACGCACCCGCGTCCAGGCCCTTCAGCAACGCGACGCGGCGCCGCAGGCTCTCGACGTAATCGGCGATTTCGCCGCGCATCGCCGCTGCGGTGATCGCCGCCACCTCGTTTTTCAGTCCTGCCATGTCGGCGATTTCGTCGATGCATTCGATGTTGATCAGCGTCGAATCCATGTCCATCACCAGCAGCCGGAAATCGGCGAGCCGGCGCGTATCCGGCACGAATGCGAAATCGAGGCCGGCCCGCGCGCAATAGTCGGCCACGCCGTCCCGCGCTTCGGCCTGGAGCAGCCGGAACGCCTCGCCCGTCGCGCAGCGCTCGATGCGCACGGCGCCGGCCATTTTTGCCAGCTGCTTGAGATCGCCGGTCGCGACGTCGATGCCTTGTATGACAAGGTTCATGGATGGATATGGGGAAAAAGAATAGCGGTGTGATTACGGTTGAGTTTCGCGGACGGGTCACATGCGTTCGAGCTGTTCGCGCGTCGCCCGTTCGAGCAGCCGGAAACCGTATGCGCGCGCGCCGAACGTCAGGATCGTCAGCCCGATCAGTTCGCCCAGCGTCGCCCACATGCCGTTGAACAGCGTCGCCAGCATCGCGATCGGCACCACGCCGATGCCGAGAAAGATGAGCCCGATGATCAGTGCGATCGCGCCCCACAGCGTATAGGTCAACAGGAAGCCCCATACCCACAGCGTCAGTCCGAATATATAGGAGGCGATGATGATGCCGTTGCCGGCAATCACGCGGGCACGCGCGAACAGTGACAGCGGCAGGAAAATCACGATGCTGACCGCCAGCGTCAGTTCCGATACGCCGCGCAGCCACGGATAGGTCACGCCGGCGAGCCATGCGCCGCCGCGGATGAACAGGCCGAACACGAGTCCCGTCAGTAGCAGCACGCCGATCAGGAACAGCAATGCGCCGGTGCCATGCAGGTTGATGCGGACGAAGCGTGTCATGCCAGTTCGCGGAATGCTTCGCGGATCGCGGTCACGCGGCTCGCGACGTCGGGCAGCCGGGCTTCGATGCGCAGCCGGTCCTGTCCCGCGAAACGGTGGTTGCGCTTGCTCTGCACCAGGTTCAACACCTTGATCGGCTCGATCGGCGGATTGGGCACGAACTGCAGCTGGATCGCCGAATCGGTGGCGTCGATGCGCGCGATCCCGAGCGGCTTGCCGAGGATGCGCAGGCGATGGCTGTCGATCAGTGCCTTGGCGGCTTCCGGCAGCTGGCCGAAACGGTCGACCAGTTCCTCGTGCATCGCATCGAGCTCGTCCGGCGTGCCGCAATTGGCGAGCCGCTTGTAGATCACCAGCCGTTCGTGCACGTCGGGGCAGTAAGTCGCGGGCAGCAGCGCCGGCACGTGCAGATTGACCTCGGTGGCGGTATCGAGCGGCGCCGTGAGATCGGGCTCGCGGCCTTCCTTCAGCGAACGCACCGCGGTGTCCAGCATCGTCGCGTAGAGATTGAATCCGATTTCCTGCATCTCGCCGCTCTGCGACTCGCCGAGCACTTCGCCGGCGCCGCGGATTTCCAGGTCGTGCATCGCGAGATAGAAACCCGAACCCAGCTCTTCCATCATCTGGATCGCGTCGAGGCGCTTTTGCGCGGCCGGCGTGATGCGGCCTTCGTCCGGCAGCAGCAGGTAGGCATACGCCTGGTGATGCGAGCGCCCGACGCGTCCGCGCAACTGGTGCAACTGGGCGAGGCCGAACTTGTCGGCACGGTCGATCAGGATGGTGTTGACCGTCGGAATGTCGATGCCGGTTTCGATGATGGTCGTGCACAGCAGCAGGTTGAAGCGCTGCTGGTGAAAGTCGCGCATCACGTGCTCCAGCTCACGTTCGCGCATCTGGCCGTGCGCGACACGGATGCGCGCCTCGGGCAGCAGCTTCGCCAGCGACGCCTCGGTGTTGCGGATGGTGTCGATGTCGTTGTGCAGAAAGTAAACCTGGCCGCCGCGATTGAGCTCGCGCAGCACCGCTTCGCGGATCAGGCCGCGGCTGGTGCGCGACACGAAAGTCTTGATCGCAAGCCGGCGCTGCGGCGCAGTCGCAATCACCGAAAAATCGCGCAATCCCTCCAGCGACAGCGCCAGCGTGCGCGGGATCGGCGTCGCCGTCAGCGTCAGTACGTCGACTTCGGCGCGCAGCGATTTCAGCCGTTCCTTGTGACGCACGCCCAGTCGGTGCTCTTCGTCGATGATCACCAGGCCAAGATTCTTGAAGCGCGTATTTTTCTGCAGCAGCTTGTGCGTGCCGATGACGATGTCTATCTTCCCTTCGGTGAGTCCGTGCAGAATTTCAGTCTGCTCCTTGCCGGAGCGAAAGCGCGACAATTCCGCAATCTTCACCGGCCAGTCGGCGAAGCGGTCGGAGAAATTGTTGAAGTGCTGCTCCGCCAGCAGCGTGGTCGGCACCAGGATCGCGACCTGCATGCCGTCCATCACGGCAATGAATGCGGCGCGCAGCGCAACCTCGGTCTTGCCGAAGCCGACGTCGCCGCAGATCAGCCGGTCCATCGGCTTGCCTGCCGTCAGGTCCTGCAGCGTGGCGTTGATCGCCGCCTGCTGGTCCGGTGTTTCCTCGAACGGAAAGCCGTCGCTGAACGCCTCGTAGTCGTGGCTCTTCAGCTTGAAGGCATAGCCCTGCCGCATCGCGCGCCGCGCGTACAGGTCGAGCAGCTCGGCGGCAGTGTCGCGCACCTGTGCCGCCGCCTTGCGCTTTGCCTTGTCCCACTGGCCGCTGCCGAGCGTGTGCAGCGGCGCAGCCTCCGGTGCCGCGCCGCTGTAGCGGCTGATCAGATGCAGATGCGATACCGGCACGTACAGCTTGTCGCCGCCGGCGTACTCCAGCATCAGAAATTCGTTTGCGCCGGCGCCAAAATCCATGTTGACCAGACCCTGGTAACGGCCGATGCCATGGCTTTCGTGTACCACCGGGTCGCCGATTTTCACCTCGGACAGGTCACGCAGCATGTTCTCCGCCGAGATCTTGCGGGCGGCGTCGCGACCGGCGCGGTTGCGCGCCTGCTCGGCGTAGAGCTCGTTTTCAGTGACGATCGCGATACGCGCCTGCGGCAGCGTGAAGCCGCCGGCCAGCGGTGCGACACCCAGTGACAGCGGCGCCGTACCATCGATGAATTCCGCATAGCCGGCCACGGTATCGGGCTGGAGCCCGTACTCGCGGAAGTATTCGAGCATCGTCTCACGCCGGCCGGCGCTGTCGGCCAGCACCAGGATGCGGCCGGAGAAAGCATCGGCGAAATCGCGCAGCCGGTGCAGCGGATCGTCGGCGCGGCGCTCGACCGCGAGTGGCGGCAGCGGCGCGGTGTCCGCGTCGGCCGTGCCGTTCGCAACAGGCGGATCGATGATGACGCGCGGAAAGGCTTTCAGCGCGCCGAGAAACGCGTCGACGCTCAGAAACAGATCCTGCGGCGGCAGCACCGGGCTGGCGCGGTTGCCGGCGAGCAGTGCGTGGCGCGACTGCGTGTCCTGCCAGAACTGGGCGGCCGCCGTCTCGATATCGCCGTGCAGGCATAGCAGCGCGTCATCCGGCAGATAATCGGCGAGCACCGCGGTCGAGTCGAAAAACAGCGGCAGGTAGTATTCGATGCCGGGCGGTGCAATGCCCTTGCTGACGTCCTTGTAGACGCGGCTGCGCGACGGATCGCCTTCGAATCGCTCCCGAAAGTTGCGGCGGAACCGTGTCTGGCCGTCGTCGTCCATCGGAAATTCGCGCGCCGGCAGCAGCCGCACTTCGTTCACCGGATAGATGCTGCGCTGGGTGTCGACGTCGAAACTCTTGATGCTCTCGATCTCCTCGTCGAAAAGGTCGACGCGGTAGGGCAGCGCGCTGCCCATTGGAAACAGATCGATCAGGCCGCCGCGGAAGCTGTATTCGCCGGGCGCGACCACCTGCGTGACGTGCGTGTAGCCGGCGCGCGTGAGCTGGCTGCGCAGTTCGTCGGCCGCCAGCTTTTCACCCTGTTTGAAGAAGAACGTGCGGCTGGCGAGATATTCGACCGGCGTCAGCCGATAGAGTGCGGTGGTGACCGGAATCACGACCACGTCGAACGCCTTGTGCATCAGTTGATAAAGTGTCGCCAGACGCTCCGATACCAGGTCCTGGTGCGGCGAAAAATGATCGTACGGCAGCGTCTCCCAGTCGGGCAGCAGGCGCACCGAGAGCTGCGGCGCGAAAAAGGGGATTTCGGCGCACAGCCGCTGCGCATCCGCCGCCGTCGTGGTGATGATCACCAGCGGCCGGCGGCGGCTGGCAAGCTGTGCCAGCGCCAGCGCGTCGCTTGAGCCGAAAAGGCCGCCGGCACGGCTTTTTTCGCTGCGCTCCGGAATGGGAAGCTGAATGGACATCAATCGAGATTCAAAAAACTGTTCATTATACAGCCGCACCGGACGTGCCCGACCAGAGAGAAGAGGAGCGATTATGGCTCCAGAGTGTCCGAAAAGCCCGGCGGAACGGCGGGCAACGCGCCGTCGGCGTCGTGCGCCGGGTCGGAAAAGCAGTACGCGGGTATTTGAAGAGAGCTGTTATCGCTATTGATGCGATTCGCGTCCGGCCGTGGTCGACGCGGTTGCGGCCGCTTCCTTTACTTCCTTGTCGAGGGCTGCGAAAAAACGCTTGACCATGAATTTCGCGACCCCGCTTAATACCCGGTTGCCGACGCCGGCGACCAGCCCGCCGACCTCTGCCGCACCGCGATACGTGATGGTGGTCCGGCCGAGCGCAATTTCGTCGAGATCGAATCGGGCACTGCCCTTGACGAAGCCGATCGAGCCTTCACCGACCAGCGTCAGAAAATAGTTCGCGGGCGGATTTTTCTCGGACAGTACCACCGCCCCCTTGTAATTGCCGCTGACCGATCCGACCAGCAGCTTCAGCCCGAGCTCGTAGCGGTCTTCAGCGCTGCGCTGCAGGCTGTCGCAGCCGGGGATGGTGCGGCTCAGCACGTCGGGATCGTTGAGCAGCAGCCAGACTTTCTCGCGCGACAGGTCGACGGTGTGCTCACCGTTCAATTCGAGCGCCATCGTTACTCCTGACTGGACGGGGTTGCATGCGTTGCGCACTGGCACGGCAGCTGAAACAGTCGGGCGGCGTTTGTGCCGCAGATGCGTTCAACGTCGATTGTTTCGAGACCCGTGTTGCGGATCAGTTTCATCGGTTCGAGGTCGCCGATCGGAAACGGATAGTCGGAGCCGAGGACGACGTGCTCTGTCCCTGCCACCCGGCACAGAAAGCGCAATGCTTCGGGTTCGAACAGTACGGTGTCGAAGTAGAGACGTCTGAAGCCGTCGAGCGGATCGGCGAATTTTCCCGGATGAATTGCGTGATTGCGCTGCAGCCGGCCGAGCAGCCAGGGCAGCGCACCGCCGCCGTGGGAGACGATCAGGCGCATGCCGGGAAAGCGCTGCAGATGGCCGGAGAACAGCAACCGTGATACGGCGATGGTGGTGTCGGTCGCCCGGCCGACGGCATTCATCATGCCGTAATCGAGAATGCGCGGATCGCCGCACGCGAACATCGGGTGGATGAAGACCGTCGCTTCGAGGCGCGAGGCCGTTTCCCAGAACGGATCGAGCGCGGGATCGTCGAGGTTGCCGCCTTCGCCGTGTGGCTGGGTACCGATCATCGCACCGGAAAATCCGGCCGCGAGCGCGTCGGCCAGCACTTGAGCCGCGCGCTTCCCATCCTGCAGTGGAACGGTCGCCAGCGGAATCAGGCAACCGGTTTGCCGCGCGGCAGCGAGCAGGTGTTCATTAAACAGCCGGCTCCAGGCTTCGCCTTCGACCGCCGGCAGTTCGTAGCCGAACATGTCGAGCCAGCCGCCGACGACCTGGCGATCGATGCCTTGCGCCGTCATCCATGCCAGACGTTCGCTGGTGTCGGCGAGTCTCGGCATCGCGGGGCGTGTGGCGCTGCGGCCGGCAAATGCGAATCGAGGCTTGCCGCTTTCTTCGGTCAGCGCCACCGATGGAAACATCGCAGCGCCGGCATGGGCTGCGGCGATGAATGACGCCGGGAGAAAATGCGCGTGAGTGTCGATGATCATGATGGATGGATATCGGGGGCGGCCGGCTTGTCGCCCATTGCTTCGAGGATGATTTCCTTGAGGCGCGATTCGCCATGTTCGGCGAGCGCCTGCTGCACGTCGATCTCGAGCGCAACATGGCCGGGCGCGCGGAACACGAGGATGCGCTGGCCCAGTTCGATCGCCTCGCGGATCGAGTGCGTAATGAACAGGCTGGTCTGTGTCGTCTCCCGCACCAGCGTCTGGAATTCCCGACGCAGCGTGGCGCCGGTCAGTTCGTCGAGCGCGCTGAACGGTTCGTCGCACAACAGAATCTGCGGGTGCGTGGCGAATGCGCGCGCGATGCTGACGCGCTGGCGCATGCCGCCGGACAGCGCATGCGGATATTCCTGCTCGTGGCCCGACAGCCCCAGTTGAGTCAGCCAGCCGCGTGCCGCTTCGTAGCGCTCGTCATGCGGCACTTTGCTCAGTTCGAGGCCGTATGCGACGTTGTCGAGCGCATTGCGCCACGGCAGCAGGCGGTCGTTCTGGAATACGACGCCGATCTTGCCGCGGAGGCGGTCGAACTCCCCGAACGGGTTGTGTCCCAGTACTTCGACATGCCCCGAAGTCGGCGCGATGAGGCCGATCAGCAGGTTGAACATCGTCGACTTGCCGCAGCCGGTCTTGCCCACCACCGCGACGATTTCGCCGGCGCCGACCTCGAATGTCAGCGCCTGAACGGCGTAGCGCTGCAAGCCGGTTCCGCTGTCGCTGCTTTCGAACTGCTTGGCCACGTTGTTGAAGATGACGGCGCTCATGAGCTGCGTTCCGACTCGGGGCGGTAGCGCAGTACCCGGCGCTCCACCAGCGTAATCGCGTGCTGCGAAATCACCACGAAGGCCACCAGCACCAGCGTCCACGCAATCGCGCCGGCCATGTCGAACAGTTGCTGGCGCTCCAGCAGTTCATAGCCGACGCCATTGGTGGCGCCCACCAGCTCGGCCACCACCACGACGCGCGAGACGTTGCCGATGTTTACCTTCCAGGCAGTGACGATTCCCGGAACCACGCCCGGCCAGATCAGGGTGCGGAACAGATCGACGCGGTTGGGGTGAAACGACAGCGACATTTCCAGCAGATCCTTCGAAATCGCCCGGTACGCGTCGTAGATCTGGAACGTGAACGCCGGCAGCGTCGTCATCACGATGATGAACCAGATGCGGAATTCGGTGTTCTTGAACCAGATGATCGAAATCACGACCCACGACAGCGCCGGAATGCCCTGGTTGAAATTGAGCAACGGGTAGCAGTAGCGGGTAACCTTTTTCGAGGCGCCCATCGCGATGGCGACGAGGCCGCCGACCACGAATGCGCCTGCCATGCCGGCGAGAATCCGCGCAAATGTGGCGAGCGCACTGGAGACCTGGCTGCCTTTCGTGAAGATATCCAGAAACTGCCTGAAAATCGCCGGCACCGGCGGGAACAGGAAGGGCGGGAAGAAGAATGCAGCAATCTGCCACACCACCACCACCCCTCCTGCCGCGATGAAGGCTTCCTTGCGTATCGCCATAAAGCTGTCCCGGCTGCCAATCGTTCCGGCGGTCAGTTCAGCTTGCCGGCGTAGATCGTTGTCGGGTCGACTTTCTTGTCGAGATAGTGGCTTTGCAGTCCTGCCGCGTACACCGACTCGATCCCCTTGCGCATCGCTGCGGCGGGTTTGACGTTCATGCCGAGCAGGTCATTATTGCGGATCAGTTTTTCCAGTACCGCGACGTCGCTGTTCTTCATGGTCGATGCGATCAGTTTGGCCGCGGCCGTCGGATGCTTCGTGACCCATTCGGCGGCCTGCCGATAGGCCGCATAAAGCTTCGGTACCAGTGCCGTGTGCTGCTTGATCCAGTCCTGATGGGCCGCCACACCCAGATACGGAATATCGGTGGTGCCGGCAAACTGCCGCCAGTGATTCTTGATATTCAGATCGAGCGTGCGCATTTGCGGCTTCTTCGCCAGCAGGATCGAGTACGCCGGCTCCCATAGCTGAACCGCGTCGGCGCGGTCCGCCAGCGCATATCCGATCAGGCCCGGAGTGGCGGTGTTTTGCACTGCGAGCTTGCTCAGATCCAATCCCTGCGCCTGTGCCAGCCATTTGAACATCGCAAAGTTGGTGGTGGCGGCGGCGGCAACCAGTTTATGCCCCGCCAGGTCCTTGACTGTCTTGATGTCCGGCTTGTCGGTAACCACCGCGCCGAAATAGTCGAACAGATTGAACAGGTAAACTGCTTTTACGCCCCGGTTGGACGCCGTCGCGACGGACAGCAGCGCGGCACTGCCTCCAAGCTGAAATTCACCGGAGTTGAATTGCGCGATATAGGCGCTTGGCGTGCGCTGTACGAAGTTGATATCGATGCCGTTTTGGGCGTCCAGTTTCTGGGCCTTGATCACCGGTGGCAGAAATGCACCGAGCGACGGTGGGGTGAACACCACGATGTCGATTTTCGGCAACGTTTCGGCAAAGCCCTGGGGCAGCGCAAACAGCATGCCGAAGAGCGCCGTGAGAGTTACTGCCGGCCACTTGAATCTGCGTAACATGGTATTTCCTCCTTTTTTGGGCATTGATGCAATCAATTACCAGAAACAGCATTTATTATTATTGTCGAAGGTGTTGCCCGATGGCGGTACCCCATGCACAGCGTCTCGGATATCGCGGATGTACATCGGCACTGCTGCGAGCATTTGCCGGGCAGCAAGCGCGTCCTTCGTCGTGGTGACAATCATCCTTGAATCTTGTGATCAACTGTACGTTTCCGCTTACTTGCTGCCGAGATGGTTTTATTTCTCGGTTACACAGGCCCGAAATGGTATGTAGTCGTACGGGCCGACGCCTTGGACAAGCACGAACCGGCAACTCTCCGATTCCGGATTAAACGGTCGGTGAGCGGTTCCAACATCGATCTTCGCGGACTCGCATGCCCGCAATACGACATCTGACAGACGCTCCCCGGACAACACGTCTGCGCGCTCGATCAAGAGCGTACCTTGCAGGCAATAGAAGACGTCGAATACGTTCGAATGGTAATGCCATGGAATTTCCTCCCTCGACCCCAAAACGAACTCTTTGACATAGACGTCTGATCCGTTGGCCACCCACTTGCGCGAAGATACGGCGTAGTGGCTATGCTGCTCCTCGTATTGCGTGACGCTGGGCACATCATTCATGGCGTGTTACCTCCAACTTTACGCACTCTGGTTTTTTCTCCAGACGTTGTGCACAACCATTGTTTCTCTACAGGTGCGAAGCCGCAAGACAAGAAGTTAGGTTAGGGCCCATGGTATCGAATTCGAAGTGGCCAGGCACACACAAGCCAAACGCGGCTGCGTGTTGCTGCCGCCCCGCCGGGTGATAGAGTGCCGCTTTGCGCCCGGAAAATAACATTTGCATATTGTAGAAGATGCTGCCTACCGCGGCGTGCCATGCACGATATCCCAGATATCGCGGATGCGCATCGGCACCGCATCGAGCGTTTTGCCGAGCGGCGCGAGCGCATCGTTCACCGCGCTGACGATCGCCGCCGGTGCACCCAGATAGCCGCCTTCGCCGACGCCTTTCTGGCCGAGTGAGGTGACCGGTGACGGCGTGCAGTGCTCGGTGACCCGGATTTCCGGGACCTCGTGAATCGACGGCAGCAGGTAGTCCATGAGCGTCTGGCTCAGCAGCTGACCACCGGCATCGTATTCGAATTTTTCGTAAAGCGCCGCGCCGATGCCGTGGGCGGTACCGCCGATGATCATGCCGCGCACAATATCGGGATTGATCACGGTGCCGCAATCGTGGGCGATCGCGTAATCGAGAATGCGGGGCTTGCAGGTACCGCGATCGATCGCGAGCAGCAGCACGTGCGCCTGGAACGAGTAGCACGGATACATCTGCACCGTCCCCTCCGCCGTCGGCAGGGTGCCGCCCAGCGGCACTTCGAGTACGAAGGTCGCCTGCAGTCCGGGTTCCATATCCGGCGGCATCTTGTGATACAGCCGGTGTGCGATCTGCACAATATTGTTCCACGCGAGCGCACGCCCGGCATCTCCGACAACCGAGACGTCGCCGTTCTCGTAATGCAGTTTCTCCAGCGACACACCGAGATTGTGGGCCGCGATGCGGAGCATGCGTTCCTTCAGCTTGCGCGCCGCGCCGGACGCCGCACCCCCCATCATGATCGCCATGCGGCTGCCGACCGGCGAATGGGTAAACAGGCCGGACAACGAATCGGCGTGCAGCACGCGGATTTTGTCGGGGTCGCGTTGCAGCTCTTCGCCAACGATTGCCGACACCAGTGTCTCGTGGCCCTGTCCCGACGACGTGGTGTTGATGACCGCGGTGACCATGCCGTGACGGTCGACCTTCACCGCCACCGATTCCAGAAACGTGGTGGTATCGTTTTGGGAATTGAGCAGCGATTCGAACGCGGAGTTGCCGCCGCTCGGCTCCAGGCAGGTGGAGATGCCGATGCCGGCGAGATCGCCGGTGGCGCGAATGCCGTCGCGCCGCGCGAGTAACTCCGGATAGTGTGCGAGGTCGAGTGCCTTGTGGATGACGGTATGGTAGTCACCGCTGTCGTAGAGGGAACCGCTCGGTATGCGATACGGGAACTCCGACTTGCGGATAAAGTTGCGCTCACGTACCGTGACCCGATCGAGATTGAGGAAGGCCGCGACGCGCTCGACAGCCGTTTCCAGCGCGACATTGGTCGGCGACTGGCCGAAACCGCGCACGGCAACCTGGCCGGTCTTGTTGGTGGTGAGGGAAATCGCCTCGTATTCCACGCTGTTGATGCGGTAGGCGCCGACGATCGCCCCCACCGGTTTGCCGAGCTGCAGCGGCGCGCGACCGGCATAGGCGCCGGCGTCGTCCGCCGCGCGCAGCTTCATCGAGCGGATCACGCCGTCGTCGCCGAATGCGATCTGCGCGTCGAAAATGCGGTCCGGACCATGCATGTCGCTGCCGTTCATATTGTCCAGACGGTCTTCGATGAACCTGACCGGCACGCCCAGTCGTCGCGCCAGATAGGCGGTCAGCACGGTATGCTTGATGCCGCGCTTGGTGCCGTAGCTGCCGCCGACGTCGACATCATTGTGCACGCGCACCTGGTTGAGCGGCATGCGTAGCGCGGTGGCGATCTGCTCCGCGTACTGCGGCATCTGGACCGATGCCCAGATGTCCAGGAGCTCGACGCCCGGGTTCCATTGCGCGACGACACCGAAGGTCTCGATCGGCAAGGTGGAATTGCGGTTCCAGCGCGTACGGAATGACAGTGTGTGGGCTGCCTGCGCGAAATCTTCCGCCACCGGCCCCCACGTAAATTTGCGTTGATAGATGATGTTCGAGCCGTGATCGGGGTGCACCGGCGGGGACGCCGGGTCGAGCGCCGCTTCAGGATCGATTACGAACGGCAGCGGCTCGTACTGCACCTCGACCAGTTCTGCGGCGTCCTCGGCGATATAGCGTGAATCGGCGACCACCGCGGCGACCCATTCGCCGGCATAGCGCGCGCGGCCGACTGCCAGCGGGAACCAGTGGACCGCTGGCGTGTTCAGATACTGCAGCAGCGGATCGGTGGCCGCGGCGATCTCGGCGCCGGTCAGCACGTATTGCACGCCAGGCAGTGCCCGCGCGCGTTCGATGTTGATCGCAATGATGCGGGCGCAGGGATGCGGGCTTTTGACCAGCGCGACATGCTTGACGCCGGGCGGCGCGACATCCGCGACGAATTTCCCGGCGCCGGTGACGAAACGCCGGTCTTCCTTGGTGCGGCGCCTGCGGCCGATGTATTTGAAGCGCTGCGCGCCGTCCTGTGGATTATCCACCGCCGACTTCCTTATCGGTTCCACTGCGGGCGCGCAGCCGCGTGGCTGCCAGCCGTACCGCTTCGATGATCTGAACGTAACCGGTGCAGCGACAGATGTTCGCGCTCAGCGCGTCGCGGATGGCATCGTCGCTCGGATCCGGGCAGGCATCGAGCAGCGCCTGTGCCGCGACCAGCATGCCCGGCGTGCAATAGCCGCATTGCAGCGCATGGTTTTCGCAAAAAGCTTCCTGCAGCGCGCTCAACGCGCCTTCGGCGCCGCTCAATCCTTCGACCGTGGTGATGTCGTGCCCCTGGGCCTGCACCGCGAACATCAGGCATGACCGGATTGGCTTGCCGTCGAACTGTACCGTGCAGGCGCCGCAGATGCCGTGTTCGCAACCGACGTGCGTTCCGGTCAGCCGAAGCTCGTCGCGCAGGAAATCCACCAGCGTCATGCGTGCCGGAACAACGGCGGTGCGCGACGTGCCGTTGACCCGGAGGGTTATTTCATGGTGGCTCATCGTGCCGTTCCGGTGCCGCCGGCCGCTTCACGATGCGCGTCGGTCAGCGCGCGTTCGACCAGAATGCACGCGACGCGGCGGCGGTACTCGGCGCTCGCGTGCAGGTCGTTGTCGGGGTCGATGGTTTCGGCTGCGAGCGTGGCCGCCGCGGAAATGGCGTCGTCACTCAGGGGCTTCGAAATCAGCGCGGCTTCGATCGGTGCGATGCGCAGCGGCGTTGCCGATGTGCCACCGACTGCGATGGCAGCGCGGATGCAGCGGCCGGCGTCGTCGAGTTCAATTTGTGCGGCGGCCGACGCAATGGCGAAGTCGCCGACGCGCGGACTGACTTCGTGGAACCCGCTGCCGGCACGGCCGTGCCACAGCGGAAAGCGCACGGCGACGACGCACTGCTCCGGCATCAGCGCAGTGACCATCGGCGCAAGAAAGAATTCGGTTGCCGGAATCGTGTCTGTCGTGGAGCCGTCAGTCACCATTACCTCGGCATCCAGCAAGACGCTGACGAGCGGTAATTCAGCGGACGGGTCGGCGTGCACCATACTACCGCCCAGCGTGCCGCGGTTGCGGGTCTGGGAGTGGCCGACGAAATGCAGGGCCTTCAGCAGGATCGGGCAATGTGTCCGCACTGTCGATGAAACCTCGATGTCACATTGACGTGTCGCCGCCCGGATTTCGAGGTATCGATCCGAGTGCTCGATTCCCCGCAGTTCGGCGACGTTGTTGATGTCGATCAGGGCGGCCGGTTTCGTCAGGCGCATGGCCATCATCGGCACCAGGCTCTGTCCACCGGCGATAATCCTGGCGCCGGCGCCATGCTGCGAGAGCATTCTGCAGACTTCGGTGACGGAGGTCGCGTTGAAATAATCGAAATCTGCTGCTTTCACGTTATCGTATCCGCTATTCGCCGGGAGAGAACGGCTCTGCCGCCATGACATGCGTGTTTTGTTCGACGAGCAGCGGCCCGTTTGTTTCGCTCGCCGCCTTGATCGTCTTCCATTCCACATCCGCGCCGAACGCCGCCCACGCATTTTTGCGGGCATCTTCCGACTGGAAGCGTGTCAGGTAATGGAAAACGTCGGGTTGGCCGGTATTGCTCCAGCAATGCAACACTTCGATGCCGTGCCGCTCGAATATCGGCAGGGTCTGATCGGCAAAGCGCTGCTTCAGTTTGTCGAGGGCGCCGGGCGCTGCGCGGTAAGTCTTGAATTCGTAGATCATGATCCTTGTTTTCTCCGGCCGTTGGGTTGAGCCGCGATCGCTGTGGCAACACGTCTTGCGCGTGGTTGCCCACAGTTTGGTTCGGTTGGCGCGTCGGGGCAATTGAATTATTATCACAGTAGCATGATAAAAACTCACAGTGACCATGAGGCGATTTCCGCCGCTTAACGCGATCCGCGCATTCGAGGCTGCCGCCCGGCACGTGAGTTTTACTCGCGCTGCAGCAGAATTGCACGTGACCCATGGCGCCGTCAGCCGGCAGGTGGCGCTGCTCGAACGCTGGCTCGGCGTGGCGCTGTTTCAGCGGCTCAGTTCGCAACTGGTGCTGACCGGAGAAGGGCGGACGTTCCTGGCGGAGATCAGTCCCGCGCTCGATCGCATCGCACTGTCGGCGACGCGGATGATCCAGCAGCCCAAGCCGGTGACGATCGTCATCAATGCGCCGCCGACCTTCACGATGCGCTGGCTGATTCCGCGGTTGTCCGCGTTTCAGCGCCGCCACTCCCGGCTGGAGGTGCGTCTGACGACGTCAATCGATCCGGTCGATTTTGCGACGGAACGTTATGATCTGGCGATCCGCGGCGTGCGCCGGCCGCCGTATCGCAAGCTGGATTACCGCGCTTTTCTCGCAGAGCACATCCTGCCGGTTTGCAATCCGGATCTGCTGGAAAAGAGTCCGTTGCGCCGGCCCGTGGATCTGAATCGGCACACGCTGGTCCGTTATACGACCGAACCCTACAGTTGGAACGAGTGGCAACAGTCGGTCGGCCTGGGCGCTTTGAAGCCCGCCGGCTATCTGAATTTCGAGCAGATGTACTTTGCGCTGCAGGCGGCGCTCGAAGGGCTGGGACTGGCACTGATACCGTTTTTTCTGGTGGCTGACGACATCGCGGCAGGCCGGTTGTGTACGCCTTTCGGGAATCTGGGCGTCAGAACACGCCAGTACTATGCGCTTTATCCGCAGACCAGGATTGTCAATCAGGCGATCGACGAATTTTGCGACTGGCTCGAACAGGAAGGTGCCGAAACCATGAAGCTGTGCCGTAGCCTGCTGAAAGGGTAGACAGGAACATTTGACGGCATCGCGGCGATACCAGCGGGCCGGGCGATCAGGCCTCCCTGTTTGTTTTTAGCGGAACGAGCGGACGTGCGGCCTATCGATCGGCCGAAAGCACGTTATCATGACGATTTGTATTTGTGTTACGCGGCTCGTTCAGTCCGCATCATCAGGAATCCTTAATGCAGAAAAAGTTCGATCTGATCGTCATCGGGGGCGGCAGCGGTGGTATCGCGATGGCGAATCGTGCCGCGTCGTACGGAGCAAGGGTGGCACTGGTGGAGGCGGGGCGTCTCGGCGGCACCTGTGTCAATGTCGGCTGCGTGCCAAAAAAAATCATGTGGAACGCGGCATCGATTGCGCATGTGTTTCGCGACGCGGCCGACTATGGGTTTAGTGCACACATCGATCGTTTCGATTGGGGTGCGCTGAAAAAACGCCGTGATGACCATATTCGCTGGCTTCATGGCCGTTATCGCGCGACGCTGGAAAAAAATGGCGTCGAGCTGCTGCATGGATACGGCCGCTTCGAAGGGCCGCGCGCCATCGTCGTCGACGGCACGCGCGCCGAGGCGGAACATGTTGCAATTGCAACCGGCGGGCGCCCGATCATTCCGAACTGGAAAGGCGCGGAGCTCGGCATCACGTCCGATGATTTCTTCGAGCTCGAAACGCAGCCGAAGCGTGTTGCGATAGCCGGTTCCGGTTATATCGCGGTGGAGCTTGCCGGCGTGTTCCGCGCGCTGGGCAGCGACGTCGATCTGCTGCTGCGGGGACCGGGCGTGTTGCGCAGCTTCGATGAGATGCTGCGTGAGTCGGTGATGCGGGCAATGGCGGCCGACGGCGTTGCGATCCACGCCGGCGCCCGCGTCCGCGACGTGGAGCGGCTCGCCAGTGGTCGTCTTGCGGTGCATTGTGTCGAGGAGCTGAAGGTCGAGTGCGATGCGGTGTTGTGGGCGATCGGACGCGAACCGAATGTCGACGGGCTGGAGCTCATTCGCACCGGGGTGAAAACCGATGAGGCCGGTTACGTCGCCACCGACGAGTGGCAGAACACCAGTGTGCCCGGCATCTACGCGATCGGCGATATTACCGGGCGCCCGGCGTTGACGCCGGTGGCGATCGCGGCCGGGCGCCGGCTTGCCGACCGGCTGTTCGGCGGCCAGCCGCAGCGCAGGCTCGATTACTCGAATATCCCGACCGTGATTTTCAGTCATCCGCCGCTCGGCACGATCGGTCTCACCGAACTGCAGGCGCGGGAGCAGCATGGCGACACGGTAAAGGTGTATCGCAGCGAATTCACGCCGCTCTACCACGCGGTCACCGAGCACAAGACCCGGGCGGCGATGAAACTCGTCACCGTCGGCGATGAGGAGAAGATCGTCGGCTGCCACATTTTTGGGGCGGGGTCGGACGAGATGCTGCAGGGGTTCGCGGTCGCGATTCGCATGGGTGCGACCAAACGCGACTTCGACGACACCGTCGCGATTCATCCGACCAGCGCGGAAGAGCTGGTCACGATGCGGTGACAACACCATGAAGCTAGAACTTATATCCATCCCCCCTTTGAAAAAGAGGGGCAGGGGGGATTTGCGGCCGTTCGGCGAAGCGCATACGTTGTTAAATCCGCCTCAATCCCCCTTTTACAAAGGGGGAAGGTGAAAGCATGCCCGGTATCGTAAAACGAAAAAGCGCCGGCACCCCGGCCTTGCCACTGGCATTACACCGCCATCAGGTGCGGCTCGCGCGCTGTGCGCGCTGCCCGAACATGATCGGACCGCCGGTCATCGGCAATGCGGTCGTTTCGCCGGTGATGCTGGTCGGCCAGGCGCCGGGCACGAAGGAAATCGAGGTGCACAAGCCGTTCGCATGGACCGCGGGGCGGACGCTGTTCGGCTGGTTCGCCGACATCGGGCTCGACGAACAATCGTTCCGCGAGCGCGTGCATATGGCCGCGGTGTGTCGCTGCTTTCCCGGCAAGCAGGCGGGTGGCGGCGATCGCGTACCGGATCGCACCGAAATCGCCAACTGCTCGGGTTGGCTCGAAGCGGAAATGAAACTGCTGCAGCCGCAGCTCATCCTGCCGGTCGGCAAGCTCGCGATCGGGCTGTTCATGCCGGTTGCGAAGCTCGATCGGATCATCGGCGAGCGCAGCCGTATCGAGCGCCACGGTTTCGAGTTCGATGTGATCCCGCTGCCGCATCCGTCGGGCGCGTCGGTATGGCACAAGGTCGAGCCCGGAAAATCGCTGCTCAGAAAAGCGCTGGCGCTGATCGCACGGCATCCGGCATGGAGAAGTCTGGTTGACGGGCGCTGAGACCGTTCCAGGCCGCTTTGCAATGCAGTTTAATCGCATTTACTTGCTGTTGACGACCTCCAGGAACGCGTCACCGTAGCGCTCCAGCTTGCGGCTGCCGACGCCGCTGATTGCGCCCAGTTCATCACGGTTGCGCGGGCGCTCGCGCAGCATCGCCAGCAGTGTCGCGTCGTGGAAGATCACGTAGGCCGGCACGCCGTGTTCCTTTGCCAGACGCGCGCGCAACGCGCGCAATGCTTCCCACAACGGTTGTTCATGTGCGGCGATGCCGAGTGTGGTGCCATGGTCGCGCGCGGGACGCGGCGCGCGCCGGCCGCGGACTGCCAGCGCATCTTCGCGCAGCAGCACAGTCTGCTCACCCTTCAGCACCGCGCGGCTTGCCGGCGCAAGGCGCAACGTGCCGTAGCCTTCCTGGTCGGCCTCGAGATAGCCGGCGGCCAGCAGTTGCCGGAATACCGAGCGCCATTGCCGCGCGTCGTATTCGGCGCCGACGCCGAATGTCGGCAGCCGGTCGTGGCCGAGCGCGTGTACGCGTGCGTCAGCCTCACCGCGCAGCACGCCGATCAGGTGACCGACGCCGAAACGCTGGCCGGTACGATAGACGCAGGACAGCGCCTTCTGCGCGGCCACGGTCGCATCCCAGGTGTGCGGCGGGCTGATGCAGTTGTCGCAGTTGCCGCACGGTTGCGGGTAGATTTCACCGAATGCGGCGAGCAGCATCTGGCGCCGGCAGTGCGTGGTTTCGGCGTAGCCGAGCAGCGCCTCGAGCTTTTGCCGCTCGACGCGCTTGCGCGCGTCGTCCGCTTCCGATTGCGCGATCATCTGGCTCATCGTCACCACGTCGGCCAGACCGTAGATCATCCACGCGTCCGCCGCCAGCCCGTCGCGTCCGGCGCGCCCCGTTTCCTGGTAATAGCCCTCGATGCTGCGCGGCAGATCGAGGTGCGCGACGAAGCGCACGTCCGGTTTGTCGATGCCCATGCCGAACGCGATGGTCGCGACCATCACCACGCCGTCTTCATGCACGAAACGCTGCTGGTTGCGGGTGCGCGCGTCGGCGTCCATGCCGGCGTGATAGGGCAGCGCCGTGACGCCTTGCGCCGCGAGCCAGGCGGCGGTGTCATCGACCTTGCGGCGCGACAGGCAATAGACGATGCCGGCGTCGCCCGCATGTTCGGCAAGAAACTCCTGCAACTGGCGGCGTGCATTGTTGCGCAGCGTGACGCGATAGCGGATGTTCGGCCGGTCGAAGCTGGCGACGAACTGGCGTGCGCCGCCGAGCCCAAGGCGCTCGACGATTTCGGCGCGGGTGCGCGCATCGGCGGTCGCGGTAAGCGCGACGCGCGGCACCTGCGGAAAGCGTTCATGCAGCACACCGAGCTCGCGATACTCGGGCCGGAAATCATGTCCCCACTGGGAGACGCAATGCGCTTCGTCGATCGCGAACAGCGCAAGCTTCACCTCTGCCAGCAGATCGAGGAAACGTGCAGTCAGCGCCCGCTCCGGCGCGACGTAGAGCAGGTCGAGCTCCCCCGCACGCAATGCGCGTTCAACGCGCTGCTGGGTGGCGAAGTCCTGACTCGAATTGAGAAAGGCGGCGCGCACGCCGGATTCGGTCAGTGCGTCGACCTGATCCTGCATCAGCGCGATCAGCGGCGACACGACGATGCCGGTGCCCGGCCGCAACAGCGCCGGAATCTGGTAGCACAGCGATTTGCCGCCGCCGGTCGGCATCAGCACCAGCGCATCGCCACCGCCGGCGACGTGCTCGACGATTGCCTGCTGCTCGCCGCGGAATGCGGGGTAGCCGAAAACGCCGTTGAGAATGTCCAGGGCGGTTGCGTTTGCCGGAGCGTTCATCGAATATTTGCGCCACGTTTACGCACGCGGTGCGCCGGCGTTACAGAATCGGTCGAAACGCGTCGTGTGGCAGGTTTGGTTGAATCGCGATCGAATGCATCCCAGCCCGGCCGCTCTCCGAGGCGCCCGGCAATGAAATCGACGAATACACGTATTTTCGGCGACAGATGAAGCCGGTGCGGATAGATAGCATGAATCGACGTTTCGCGCAGCCGGTAACCGGTCAGCACCGCTTGCAGCCGGCCGGCGCGGATGTCGTCGCCGACAAGGTAGGTCGGC
>DASSON010000022.1:0-46913 GCA_035700525.1 Burkholderiales bacterium | reverse complement strand
GATGAATGCGACGCACTTCCGCGGCATCGCGCGCGACAGTCCCGCACTGCAGCGCGCGCTTAACCATTATCTGCACGATTTCATTGTCCAGCTCACGCAAACCGCGGCATGCAACCGGTTCCACCGTATCGAATCACGTCTGGCACGCTGGCTGCTGATGACGCAGGACCGCATGCGGTCGGATGAATTTCGCCTCACGCACTCATTTCTGGCCGACACGCTCGGTGTGCGCCGAGTCGGCATAACGCGCATTGCGCACCAGCTGCAGCGACACGAGCTGATTCGCTACCACCGCGGCCACGTCGTCGTGATCGACCGTGCCGGCCTGAGAAAAATCGCGTGTGAGTGCTACCGTGCGATCGACGGCGACGGCACGGTAATGTAGCGCCCGGGGCCCGGGGGCAGCGCCGCGCCGTTTCACTGCAGCCGCTCGCAGCAGTCCGGGCGCCGCTCCGCGAACTGAAAACACGATGCCAGCCGCTCGGTCTGCAACAGCGTGGTCTGCGTTGTTGCGACGCAGTGCGCCTGGATCTCTGCGCAGCGCACGCCGCACGCCGCTGTACTGACGTCACGCGGCGGATCGTTGCTTGCGACAGGCTGGCGCCCCGCTGTTCCGCAACCGACGAGCGGCAGCAGCAGCACCGGCACCACGAGTGTTTTTCTTAGCGGCATGGCCGCCTCCCTTCAGAACGTTCAGCGCAGCGATGTGCGTGCATTCAACGCATGGGCACGCGACGGTGATTCGAGATATGGACGGGTGCCGGCACCGGCGCGCGAACGGCGCGGTGCGCTGCGTGTCAGGCAATAAACGTGATGATGATCGCGATCGGCAAACGGCGCCAGACGCAGGTGGCGCGGCATGCGCACCCGGGACACCGGCAGCATGCCATTGACGGCCTGCGCCGCCGCACGCGCCGGATCGAACAGCCACATGATCCAGCCTTCATCGGCCGCGCGTTCAATCAGCAACTGGACCTCTTCCGGAAAATTTTCGCGGCACAGCCATGGCGCTTCGACGTTGTTCGCATTCGCGAACGCCGCCACCAGCCCGGTGCCCGGCACATACGGGTCGGCATTCAATGCCAGCGGCGAGCGTTCGATGCGCGATACCGTTTTCGCGCCGCACTGCGCTGCCGCGGCCAGCACCGCGCGCTCGGCCGCCGCCGGCTCCGACCAGCCCAGCGCACGGGTCGATTCGACGCGCGGCGACGACATTTCATCCGCGGCTTCGGTATCCGCACCGAAGGAATCCTTCTGCCACCACAATTTCAGCATGCCGCGGCCGTCATACAGCGCCGCGACCGTTACCGCGGACAGTGTCCATCCGCGCTTCGCCATGCTGCCCGCCTGTGCCCGGATATGCTCAATCATCTGCTCCTCCGTTCGCGTGGCCGTCTGCCGTCCGGTCGTGCCGGACAAGGTACGCAACGCAGCGCGTATCGACGTGCGCCGCGTACGGTTTCAGGTAATGGTCGAATACCGTCCGTGCCTGCGCGGCGAATTCGAACGGTCCGAAATAAGTGCGGCGCGAGCCCGTGGCGGGTGGCGTGCGGCGCGTCCGCAGCACGACGTAGTAACCGGCGCCGAGCGCGCTGCCGGTTCTCGCCCGCGAGGCCCATTCGCCGGCGCGGGACGTCACGATCGACGACATGTCGACCACGTTCACGCGTTCGCCAACTGTCGCCATGGGAGCTCCTTCATGTCGCCGGCATGCTGCTCGACGCAGCCGGTCGCTTCAGCTTCATCGGCCGCCAGGCCGAGACTGAATGCACTGGTGCGGATCAGTCGCGCCTGCGCCATCGTGGCAAACGGCCCGAACCAGCGCGCGTTGCGGTCGGTGTGCGCCGACGTGCCGCGCCGCGCCAGAAAAATGTAGTACGCTCGTACCGTCGCCGGTTCGCGCGCAGTGGAAGATGTATGGCCCGGCCTGCAAGTCACCACTGTTCCTGCCGTGTAGACGGATCGCTTCACAAATCTCTCCTGAAGTTCGAAAACAATTCCGCTCCCTGCCCCGCTTCTGCAGGCGTTGCCCGAACCGGCCGGAGTTTCCGTTGCCGTCCCCCACTCTGCCGACACGATAGCTCATTATGGAATCCCGCCATATCGGTGTTTGTCTGACACGCGGCAAACCACTCATTCATATCAGTTGTACGAATCCGGTTGCGATATGACACACTAAATACCATTGCCATTCGGGACAGCAGCTACCACGCCCACGGAACGCCCGATGCTGCGCTTGGCGCGAGCCCGCAGGTTGTTGCGCAGCCTGCCCGCAGCGCACACAACACCTCCGTCCCGTGCGCCGCAGCGGCGCATCGTCCCGAAATTCATACTGGTTCTGACCTCTCTCCTGTAATCCGAATACTAGCCGGATCGCCGGCGCCGTCTGTGCGGTAAGGCACACAGCCAGCGATCATCAGACTACTGGCGCTCTTTCCTCGGCTACGGCAATGCGTGTATCGCGATCACTTCGATATGATGAATAACTTGTTTCGGATGTATCGCCTTTCAGTACCGGCGACGTCTGAACCGCAGCCGTACGAGCCCTCCACTCCCGTCGGGAGACAGGACGAGAATGAGCAGAAAAGCACGCGCCGCTCTTCTGCGTCGAGGCAGGCAGCGTGATCGCCCGCCTCGCTACTATTTCTTGTCGCTTTTTCCTTTCTTCTTGCCGGCAGCGCTCTTGCGCTTGTTGGCCGCACGGATTTTCGCAACCTACTTCGCGGCCGCCGAGCGCGACGCTGCGCTACGCGACGCCGCCGCCTTTCTTGTACGGCTCCTTGTTTTCCTTCTTGCCACGCCCCGAGCCCGATTTTTTGCCGCCGTGCGAAATTTTGTTCTCGACTTTCCATGCGCGTTTTCCGGCTTCCTCATCGGACATGCCGCGCTCCTTGAATCCTTCTTCGATGTGATGCGCCTGGCGTTTCTGTTTGTCGGTGTAGGCTGCCTTGCTTCCTCTTGCCATGATCGTCTCCTTGGTTGCTAACGTATCAGTGGAAAGATTCAGTACCTTTTAATTGCCCCGCTGCCACCCCGTCCGCGACGCGTCCACCACGCCTCATTTGACGAGGGGAAAACGGGAACAAGCGCCTGCCGAGCGCCGCGTCCGAAGTAGACCATGCATGCATCACTCCACCGGATAGGCGACCGTGCTCAGCAGCGCCAGCGCCTGCCGGTGTGAATCGAGACGGGTATGTTGCACGACGATCGGCACGGTGGACTCGATCACGCTGGCATAATCGGTATCGCGCGGAATCGGCTCCGGATCCTTCAAATCGTTGAAGCGCAGATGCAGCGTGCGGCGTGCGGCGACACTCACCCGGTAAGGGCCGACCGGCGGCCGGTCCTTGAAATAGACGGTGACGGCTATGCTGGCGTCACGATCGGTCGCATTCAGTATGCATGCCGCTTCGTGGCTGACAAAGCGCGGGTTGCTATGCGAGCTGTCGGGGGGAATATAGCCTTCCGCGATTACCCACGTCGTTCTGCCGATGTCCATCACCGTTGCTCACAGCCGGATCAAGGCGAGGCTGGTTTCGGCGTCACTGTAGCGACACAAATGCGCCGGAGATTCGGTGACGATGACTTCGAGCGTCGGACGCACATGCGCCTCGATCAGATGTCCCCCCATCGCCGTGCCATCCGCTGTCGCAACCACGATGTGCGCATGCAGCTTCGGCTCGTCGCCGTCGAGCGCGAAGTCGCCGATCAGCGAAATCACCTCGAGCTGCTGCTCGACCGGAATACGGCGGTAGACCTTTTGCTGCCAGTCGAAATAGCCGAGAACGACGCTGCTCACGGCGCCGATCCCGGTCAGATGCGCCGCGCGCAGATGATGGCCGCGGGCGAATTCAGTGAGCTCGTGAAACGCTTCGTCACCGGCGTCCATGATCACTGCATGCGTCTTTTCCGCGCCGTCGAAGATCAGCTTCGATTTCATCGCCGTTCCTTTCGCATCATGCACATAAGCACGGCGGCCCCCAGCCCTGTCAGCACAATGCGGTTGCGATTGCGCGTCAGCCACAGTGTCGTACTGCGATCACGCGCGCCGCCATCGAAGCGGCCGTGCGCGCCCGGACCGCCCGCCACCGGCTGCCACAGGTTGCCGTCGCGTCCGGGATCATCGGTCGCGGTCGACTGCTGCGCCTCGCATGCGGTCCGGCCAAGATAATAGTCGAGCGCACGCGGGAAAAATTTCTGCGCCCACTCGGCTTTCACCGTCGATCCGCCGACCAGCACGTCGCGCCGATGGTGATGTGCGGCCCACACGATGGCGCGTGCCACCACTTCCGGCTGGAAAATCGGCGGCACCGGCTGTGGCTTGCGGCGCAGCAGATTACGCGCCCAGCCGAACTGCGGCGTATTGACCGACGGCAGATGCACGACGCTCAAATGCACGTTGCTGTATTCGTGAATCAGCTCGCAACGCAGCGCGTCGGTGAAGCCGATGATGGCGTGCTTCGCGCCGCAATAGGCGGATTGCAGCGGGATGCTGCGCTTCGCCAGCGCGGATCCGACCTGCACGATGCAGCCGCGGTCGCGCAGCAGCATGCGCTTGAGTGCCGCCATCGTGCCGTGGACTGCACCCAGATAGGTGACTTCGGTCACCCGCCTGAATTCGTTGGCGTCAATTTCCCTGAACGGCGCGAACAGTGTGACCATCGCATTATTGATCCAGATATCGATCGGGGCCGAACGTGCTTTCCAGTTCATTCGCCGAGCGTTCGACCGCATCCATGTCGGCGACGTCGGCGCTCAGCGCCAGCGCCCTTCCGCCGAGATCCCTGACTTCCCGGCAAGCCGCGACGAGCCGGTCCGGATCGCGCGCCAGCAGGCCGATGTGTGCGCCGCGCCGCGCAAACGCCTGTGCTGTCGCACGCCCCACGCCGGCGGATGCGCCGGTGATGACGACGACTTCCGGTTGCTTCGAACGGTTCATGTAGCGCGGTTTTCCGTAGATTTGCGGCACTCGCCGGATGCCGGATGCAGCGCCATCTGCAGCACCTGCGCCAGATGCAGCGGCGTGCGGCTGGTGGCCTGAATGATCTGCTCACGGCAACTGAAGCCGTCGGCAATGATCAGCGTATCGCCGGATGCCTGGCGTACGGCCGGCAGCAGCACGCGTTCGCCGATTTTCAGCGACAGATCGTACTTGTCCTTCTCGAAGCCGAACGAGCCCGCCATGCCGCAGCATCCGGAATCGAGTATTTCATAATCGAGCCCGAGGCGGCCGAACAGTGCCGCATCGGCGTTCATATGCATGATCGCCTTGTGATGGCAATGGCCATGCACCAGCGCGCGACGCGTCAGCGACGGCGGCCGGTAATCGATTTTCTGCAGAAACTCGCTCAACGTAAACGTCTGACGGCTCAGTCGCATCGCGTTTTCGTTGTCCGGAAAAAGGTTGATGAGCTCGTCACGAAATGCCGCCACGCAACTGGGTTCGAGCCCGACGATCGGCGTGCCGGCGGCAATGTCGGCGGCGAGCGTCTCCAGCGTCTGACGCCACAGCCGGATCGCGAGATCGAGCATGCCCCAGTCATACAGCGGACGGCCGCAACACAGCGGCCGCGGCGGCAGCGCGACCGAGCAGCCGGCCGCTTCCAGCACTTCGACGGCCGCGCGCCCCGCCGCCGGCAGAAAATGGTTGGTGAACGTATCGGGCCACAGAATGACGCGACTGCCCTGCCCGTCGCGAGGTAGCCGCTGCGCGAACCATTGCCGGAAGGTTGGCGATGCCAGCGGAGGAATGTAACGCGCCTGCGCAATGCCACCCAGCATCTTCAGCATTGACGACAACGGCGCGGTACGCGTAACAAAGTTCGCAAAGTTGGGCACGCGCGCGGCCAGGCGCGCCCACCAGTAGATCATGCCCATCGAATAGGCGGACGCCGGCCGCAAACGCCTCTTGTAGTGATGCGCCATGAATTCGGCCTTGTAGGTCGCCATGTCGACGTTGACCGGACAGTCGCCCTTGCAGCCCTTGCACGCCAGGCATAGATCGAGCGCTTCCCTGACATGGCGGTCGCGCCAGCCGCCGGTGACCACGTCGCCTTGTTGCATTTCGAACAGCATGCGCGCCCGTCCGCGTGTCGAATGCTGCTCTTCGTGCGTGGCCATGTAGCTCGGGCACATGGTGCCGCCGTGCTCGCCGCGGCAATTGCCGATGCCGACACAGCGCAGCACGACGCGCCCGAAATTGCCGCGATCCTTCGGGTAATGAAACCAGGTCACCGGCTGCGGCGGATTGTAGTGCGTGCCGAGCCGCAGGTTGTCGGTCGGCAGATACGGATCCACGATCTTGCCGGGATTCATCCGCGCCTGCGGATCCCACATTGCCTTGAATTCGCGAAACGCCTGCACCAATTCGGCGCCGAACATCTTCGGCAGGAATTCAGCTTTCGATTGCCCGTCACCGTGTTCGCCGGACAGCGAGCCGCCGTAACCGACGACCAGATCCGCGGCATCGGCAAGGAACGAATGGAAGTTCTCGATGCCCTGATGCGTCTCGAGATCGAAATCGATGCGGGTGTGAACACAGCCCTGTCCGAAATGACCGTACAGATCGCAGGCGTAGCCGTAACGTTTCAGCAGCTTGCGGAAATCGCGCAGATAATCACCGAGCCGCTGCGGCTGCACTACGGCATCTTCCCAGCCTTCCCACGTGATCTTCTTGTCCGGAACGTGTGCGGTCGCGCCGAGACCCGCTTCGCGTACTTTCCACACCATTTTTTCTTCGGCGCGGTCATCGAACAACTTCATCGACGGTGCGTGATGCTTTTTCTTCAACACCTCCATCAGCCGCCGTGCCTTGCCATCCGATTCGTCCCGCGTGTCGCCGCCGAACTCGGCCAACAGCCAGCCGCCGCCCGGCGGCAGCAGCGCCACGTCCTCCGGATGCAGGCCGATGCGTTTCATGTCACTGATCAGGCCGTCGTCAATGCCTTCCAGCCCGATTGGCTGATGTTCAAGCACTTCCATCACGTGATCACCGGCGCTGTACACGTCATCGTAGCCGAGCACCAGTAACGAACGTGCACGCGGGCTCGGTATCAGCCGCGCCGTGGCTTCCAGTACCAGCACGCAGGTGCTTTCGCTGCCGACCAGCGCGCGTGCAACATTGAAGCCGTTCTCGGGCAACAACTGATCGAGGTTGTAGCCGGACACGCGTCGCGGAATGCGCGGATAGCGCTCGCGTATGCGTTCCGCGTAACGGTCGCGCAGCGCCTTCAGCGCGGCGTAGATCTCGCCGCGGCGCCCGCCTTCGGCAATGATCGCGGCGAGTGTCCGGTCATCGGTGGCGCCGACGTGCATGCGCAGCCCGTCGTACGTCAGGATCTCGAGCGAGTCGATGTTGTCGACCGTCTTGCCGCCCATCACCGAATGCACGCCGCACGAATTGTTGCCGATCATGCCGCCCAGTGTGTTGTGTGTATGGGTCGACGGATCCGGTGCGAACGTCAGATGGTGCTTCTCCGCGGCGTCGCGCAAATCGTCGAGCACCACGCCCGGCTCGACCCACGCGTAACGATCGTCCGGCTCGAGCGCGATGATGCGGCGCAGATATTTCGAGAAATCAACGACGACTGCGACGTTGCAGCATTGTCCCGCCAGGCTGGTGCCACCGCCGCGCGCCAGGATCGGCGCCCCGGCATCGCGGCATGCCGCGACCGTCGCGACAACATCGTCAATCGTCTTCGGCACCACCACGCCGATCGGCACCTGCCGGTAGTTGGAGCCGTCGGTCGCGTAGAGCGCGCGGCTGCCGCGATCGAAACGCACCTCGCCTGCGATTCCGGCGCGCAGCGTCTTCTCCAGCGCCGCCGCGTAAGGCGGCAGTTTCGTCCCGGACGCGTCGAAGCCGCGCGACTCGGTAAAGCCCACGCGTACGTGGTCAAATTGCATAACGCGCCGCATCATCACGCTTGAGCTCCAGACCGAGACCGGGTCGTGAAAAATCGGGATACAGCTTTCCGGCACGCGGCTGTGCGGCGCCGTCGAACAGCATCTGCTCGATGCGCACATGATCGTGGAAATACTCGACATGGCGCACCGGCTTCAGCGCGCAGCACGGATGCACGTGCAGCGACGGCGCACAATGCGACGACAGCGGCATGCCGAACGCCTCGCACAGTGACGCGACACGCAGGAAGCCCGATATGCCAGCACAGCGGGTGACGTCCGCCTGCAGCACGTCGACGGCGCCGGCGGCCAGCATGCGGCGGAAATAGTACAGATCGTAGCCATACTCGCCGGCGCTGATGTCCATGCCAGCCGGCGCACGGTCGCGCAGCAGGCGCAATCCTTCGAGATCGTCGGAGGATACCGGCTCCTCGAACCAGGTCACCTCGTGACGGTTGAATTCATCGGCCATCGCCAGCGCCTGCTTGCGGCCGTACGCACCGTTGGCATCAACGAACAACCCGGTATCGGGACCGATCGCCGCGCGCGCCGCCCGAACCCGCTCCGCATCATGCCGCGGCTGGCGGCCGATTTTCATTTTGACCTGCGGCATGCCGGCTTGCGCCCAGCCCGCAAGCTGCGACTGAAGTTGCTCGATGCCGTATGACGTGAAGCCGCCGCTGCCGTACGCGTGCACGCCGTCGCGCACCACCCCCAGCAGCGTGGCGAGCGGCAGATCGAGCAGGCGCGCCTTCAGATCCCACAGCGCCGTATCGACCGCCGCAATCGCCATCGACGCGATACCGGGCCGGCCAAAGTTGCGGATCGTCCCGACCATTGCCACCCACGCGCGATCCACCGCCATCACGTCGCCGCCGACGACCAGCGCCGCGAGACGGTCACGTATCAGCGCCGCGGTCGCGGTGTCGGCGTAACTGAAACCGAGTCCGCAACGGCCGCCGGCGCTTGCCTCGACCAGCACCAACGTGGTCGAGTCCCATTCCAGCGTGCCGTCCGACTCCGGGGCATCGGTGGGAATCGTATAGACTGCAACCCGCACGTCATCGATCGTCGCCACGACCTCGGGATGTCGCACGATCAGTCGCCCTTCGTGCCGCGTCCCGGCATGAACGCGTCGACCAGTTCGCGCGCCGACGCCTTCATCATGCTGCCCGACCCGGCGTCGCCATGGATGATCGACGACATGAAAGCGCGCGCCTCCTTGAAACTGATGTGCGGCGGCAGCGGCGGTACTTCGGGGTCCGTAATGGCTTCCAGCACCACTGGCCGGTCTGCTTTCAGCGCCTCTTCCCATGCGGCGCCGATCTTGCCCGGCTCACTGACCCGGATGCCGTTGAGTCCGAGCATCTCCGCATAACTGGCATACGGGAAATCGGGCACGTGCTGCGACGGCTGGTATTTCGGATCGCCGGCCATCGCGCGCTGCTCCCATGTCACCTGGTTCAGGTCGCCGTTGTTCAACACCATGATGATCAGCCTCGGATCGGACCACTGCCGCCAGTAATCAGCGATCGTGATCAGTTCGGCGTTGCCGTTCATTTGCATCGCGCCGTCGCCGACCAGAGCGATCGCCACGCGCTCCGGAAACGCGAATTTGGCGGCAATCGCATAAGGGACACCCGGTCCCATCGTTGCCAGACCACCGGACAGCGACGCCATCATGCCGCTGCGAATCTTGAGGTCACGCGCGTACCAGTTGGCGGCGGAGCTCGAATCCGAAGTCAGAATGCAATCATCCGGCAATCGTGACGACAGCTCCCAGAACACGCGCTGCGGATTGATGAGCTCGGCCTCGTTCATTGCGCGCGCTTCCAGCACTTTCCACCAATCGGCGACGCCTTTCTCGATGCCGCCGATCCAGCCACGGTCGTCCTTGCGTTGCAGCAGCGGTATCAGCGCGCGCAGCGTGTGCGCGCTGTCACCGACCAGGTTCACCTCCATCGGATAGCGGATGCTCAGCATGCGCGCATCAATGTCGATCTGCACGCCACGTGCCTGTCCCTCCTGCGGCAGAAATTCCGAATAGGGAAAACGCGAACCGACCACCAGCAGCGTGTCGCATCCGGTCATCAGGTCCCAGCTCGGCTTGGTGCCGAGCAGACCGATGGAGCCGGTGACGAACGGCAGATCATCAGGCAGCGCCGCCTTTCCGAGCAGCGCCTTCGCCACGCCGGCGCCGAGCAGATCGGCCACTTCGGTCACTTCGTCCGCGGCGCCGAGCGCGCCGGCACCGATCAGGATCCCGACCTTGCGCCCGGCATTGAGCACCTCGGCGGCGCGCCGCAGATCGGCGTCCTCGGGAATGATGCGCGGCGCACTGTAGCCGACGCCGGAATGCACGGTGCCGTGTACGTGCGGCGGCACCGGCACCGCGTCCATTTCCTGCAGATCGTTGGGCACGATGACGCACGTCACGGTACGCTCGGCGATTGCAATCCGCACCGCGCGGTCGATCACGTGGCGCACCTGCGCCGGCGTGGTGATCATTTCCACGTATTCGGCGGCGACGTCCTTGAACAATGAATCGAGGTCGACTTCCTGCTGATAGTGGCCGCCGAGCGATGCACGCGCCTGCTGCCCGACGATCGCCAGCACCGGCTGGTGATCAAGCTTCGCATCATAGAGTCCGTTCAACAGATGGATCGCGCCCGGCCCCGACGTCGCCAGGCAGACTCCGATCTGGCCGGTGAACTTGGCATGGGCGCACGCCATGAACGCGGTCATCTCCTCATGCCGCGCGCGCACGAATTCGAAGTGCTCGTCGGCCCTGCCCAGCGCACCGATGATGCCGTTGATGCCGTCACCCGGGTAGCCGTATATCCGGCTTATTCCCCAATCGCTCAAACGCTGCAGCAGAAAATCACCGACCGTATCCGACATTGCAAGGAACCCGTCCTGGAACGTTGATGATCGATGCGGCTCACGATGCCTGCATCCGATTGCACCGACGCGGGACAAGGCCCGAGTCGGCGTGTCTGCGCCATGAGATGAAAGTATCAATCAGAGTGCAGCACGATTGATGCCAGCGAAGACAACGCAACGAACGCCGGATGACAGCTGCAACCGGCGTGCAAGCAGTCCGCTATGAGTAATTTTTACGCGGTTTTTTTGTAGTTTTTCCAATACGGTGTTGCGCGATCGGCTGCGCCCCGTCGGCTGCACGCGCCGCTAAATGGTACGGCCGTTGCTTCGTTCAATATGCTGCGCGTTGGGCCGCAGCATCGGTTTATGACAGGAGCGTGATATGGCAAGAGCCAGAAAACCATCGCCAGCCTCAACGTCGAGGAACGCGATGACCGGCGCGAAAACGCGCGGTATCCGGGAATCGTCATCGCAAAGCGGCAAATCATTCGAAGGCAGAACAGAGGCCGAGGCAGAAGCCGAAATGCTGCGTGATCCCGAGTTCGGAACGATGTCCCAGGACAGCACGCCCGCGCCGCAACCGCTACCGCCCCAGGAACGCCGGCGCCTGATCGAAGAAGCGGCGTACCGCTGTTACCAGCAGCGCGGCCGCCAGCAAGGCTCGCCGCTTGATGACTGGCTGAAGGCGGAAGGCGAAGTTGATCGCATGCTGGCGTCGCGTACGCACAGCGGCGGCAATCACCCGCACTGAGCGCACAGCGCCAAACGATTCGTGATACGGATGGCGACGTCTGCGTCGAGACCTGGCGTTGAATGGACAAGGTGCATGCGCGTGCCGGCCCGGTCACGCGGCGACAAGGTGCGCCGGCGCGTAGTCATGCAAAGAAGCATTTTCGTTGTCGTGCCCGACGGCGACGACCACTGCAGATGGAACGTCATCGAAGAAACGATGGCGAGGGCGATCACGGGTTTCGACGACAAGGACGGGGCGATCGATTATGCAACCCGGCTGGCGAAGGCGGAAGCCGCCGGACGTGTCGACGTGCGCAACGAAAGCGGGTCGATAGAAGCAACGCTCGATTTCGATAGCGGCGAACACGATTGTTGAGCGGCACCTGCGTCGATGCCCCACAGGCCGGACTGATGCGGAGGATGCCGTCCGGCATCGCTTGAGCAATGGCGGATCGCGTTCGCTGATCCGGTCCCGCAGCCGCTCCGCACACCATCACGCACAACACCACGGCAGGCAAACGCCCGCCGTGCCGGCCGTTTTGCAATTGCAGCCGTCCCGCAATACCGCTAAAAAAAGACGCAGCTCCGTCTGGAGCTGCGTTCAATCTTCACCTGAGGAGGAGGGGGAGTGCAGGTGAAGCCATCGCCAGCGCGACCCAGTCGCACCGGCGATGTCGACTAGCCGGGCGTCTTCATGCCGCCGTGATTCGCGGCATCAACGCCTTTACTTGCCGGTGTTGTTCGGCGGCTCGTTGCCGCTGTCGGTCGCGCCGCTGTGCATTCCCGGTGTGGTCGCTTTGGGCACTGCCGGTTGCATTTGTGAAGTATCTCCGCTGGGCGATTGGTTGTGCTCCGTGCTGCCGGATTCACCATTCGGGCTCTCTGACTCGCTGCCGGTGCTGCCGGACTGGCTTCCGCTCATGCCGGAAGACGAATGCGGCTGTTCGGTGCATTTCGGGCTCGATGGATCGCTCTTGCACTCGGGCGACATCGGCATGGTCTCCGACGGCGTGCCGGCGGATGAGTTGGTGCCGTGGGAACCTTCCTCGTGGCTGATGTTGCCACTGCTGCTGCCCGATCCGTAGTCCGATCCCGACGCGGCAAACGCCGCGCCGGCAAAGCCCAGACTCGCGGTGACCAGCACCGGTGCAGCGGTCCAGTACAACGTTCGTTTCAGTGATCGCATGATCAATCTCCTTTGGATGCGCCGAGGGCGCTAAATGATGATTTCCAAAACGGCGCCGGTATCGACGCGCGGTTAGCGCGGCTCCACCTGGCCGTTGACGATACGCACCGCGTCACCGACTCTCACATCGGGTTCGGTGGCCTGCGTGACGGCCTGATCCGAACCATTGTCCATATGCACGGCGATCCGGTATCCAACCCCGTTTGCAGCCTGATTCTGATTGTGCCGTTGTTGCAATTCGTGCCCGGCGTATGCGCCGCCCGCCGCGCCGGCTACCGTCGCCGCGGTATTGCCGCGTCCGCTACCGACCTGGTGGCCCAGCAGGCCGCCCACTACCGCGCCGCCGACCGTTCCCAGGACGGTGCTGCCGTTGCCGGTGGTGCTCACTTCCTGGATGGCGGTGACGACGCCGCAGTTGTTGCAGGTATAGGTTCCGTATTGCGTACCGCTCGCAGTTGCCGGTGCTCCGTCATTCCGACCGTAATTTCGGGTGGTGCCGCAAGCGGCGAGAATCGCAAGCAACGCCAGCACCACTGCCCATGCCAACTGTTTGAGATGCATTGCCGGTCTCCTTGCTATCATCGCGCGCCACAGCATTGCGTCAGCGTGATGTGACGCGGCCCGTCGTGGAGGGCACTAAAGCAACGCCCATGCCACGGACTACGCCGCGATGGTAGTTGCGACGACGCTGGCAATTCCCCGCCGCAGCAGGGATTGCGCAGGGCTATCGCGCGCGCTTTTGCGCGCATGATTCGACTCAACAGAAGTTATGGTAAAAAAGGAAGGGAGTCGGTGCAAAATTTGCAATGAGCTATAGCAGGCTTTCCCACATGCCCGACAACCATTGTTCCATGCGTCTGCCCATCGGGCGCTGCTTCCACTTGGCCCGCGTGATCTCGACGGAGTGCGCCCGATCCTGCTCGAACATCTGCTCCATTTCGTCCCCGAACGTGGTGCTCAACACCACCGCGTTGATTTCATAGTTGTAAAGGATGCTGCGCCAATCGAGATTGGTGGAACCGATAGTGGACCAGACACCGTCGATCACCGCGGTCTTCGCGTGCAGCAACGCCTTCTTGCGTTCGAAGATCCTGACACCGGACTCCAGCAGATCTTCGTAATGGGACTGTCCCGCATAAAGCACTACTGGCACATCCGTAATGCTCGGCAGCACCACTTCGACGTCGACACCGCGCCGTGCCGCGTCCTCCAGTGCTTCGATCGTCTGCGGTGTGGGCGCAAAATAAGCATTGGTCAGATACACGTATTGCTGTGCATGCGCAATCGCCGAAATCAGCGTCAGGTACATTAGATTGATCGGCGTGTTGGGCGAACTTCCGATCGCATGCACCAAGTCGTGGCCCTGCGGTTTGAGATGCGGAAAGTAACGTCCGATGAGCGGCTTGCCGTGCTGGCTGTTCCACATTCGCATAAAAAGCTTCTGGAATTCGGCGGCGGCCGGCCCCTTGATCTCGACGTCGGTATCGCGCCACTTGATTTTCTTTTCGCGAGGAGAGGGTTTTTCCGACTTTCTGCCCAACTTGTGTAGCAGCTGCTTCATCGGCCCGCTGGCGTAGACACCGCTGACATTGACGCCTCCGACGAAAACCGTCGCGCCGTCAACGATGAGCACCTTGCGATGATCACGCTGATTGATCGTCCAGTCGCCGTGCGCATACGCAGGATTCACCGGATTGAATTCGACAACGTTGATTCCTGCCTTTTTCATCCGGTCAAAAAATGTGCGTGGCGTATCGAGACAGCCGACGCTGTCGTACATCAGGTTGACCTGCACGCCCTCAGTCTGCTTCTTGATCAGCAGATCGGCGAACTTCTGTCCGGTTTCATCGTTCGTGAAAATGTAGATATTGAAATCGATGTTGTGTTTTGCGCCCCTGATCGCCTTGAACATCGCGGCATAGGTGGCCAGTCCGTTTTCCAGCAGCGTCACCTTGTTGCCGGCAACCAGCGGTGTTCGGGTAGCCGCCTCCTCCACGGCGATGTGGCGTTTCAGCAAATAAGTCTTGGCTGCCCCTTGTCCCAGCTTTGACAGAATGGCCTGGGTCCGGTGCGCCGACAGCGCGCCATCGGCACCGGTGATCCGCGCCGGCCGGCCTGCGGCCAGTTGCGCGTCGAGGGCGGGGCTGATGTGCGGCGATGTCGCACAACCCGCGCACAGCAGGGCCATGACGACAGCAATAGCGGGAAGCCCGGTCCGTGTCCCGCGCACCGGCCGTCTGCGGTCACTGTGCCGATGAGCCACCCGGACCGGGATCAATGGAGCCATCTGGAATTCATAACCCTGCTCAGCGCACAGTTTGTGCTTTACCAATCCTGTAAGCATAGGCCGGGCCAGCGGCGCGGGCCACATGCAATGTCAGCCGTACCGAACCGGCAACTCCAAGGGCAACCTCATGAATTCGCAAACCAATGAACCCGACAAGGCACCCGAGGTCCGGTCTATCGCGAGCCGGCCTGACCTGGCGGTAAAAAACCGCTGGCTGGGCGTCGCGATATCGGGAAGCTTCGTGCTCGCCATTTGTTACACGCTGTATTTTGCGAGGGAACTGCTGCTGCCGATTGCGCTCGCGATGCTGTTTACGCTGCTCCTGCAGCCAATCATGCGCGGATTCAAATGGCTGCATCTGCCGGCACCGGTCGGGGCGCTCATTATCGTGCTCGGCCTGCTGGGCGGAATCGGCATCGGCGTTTACCGCCTTGCCGCGCCGGCCACGACATGGCTCCACAAGGCGCCGGAAAGCATGCACGCGCTGGAGCAGAAGTTCAGCAAGCTTGCAAAGCCGTTGCAGCGGGTCAAAAAGGCCACCGAAAAAATGCAGCAGGCAGCAAGCGGCGCGGGATCGGAAACCGAAGTGGAACCCGGCTCGCAGAAGCCGCGTCAAGTTACCATTAAAAAAGATCTGTTAGGCAACAGCGAATTATGGTCGGGCACCGAAAATTTTGTGGTGAGCGCTGTCGCAACCATCATATTGCTTTATTTTCTGCTGGCTGCCGGCGACCTGTTCCTGCGCAAGACGGTGCGGGTCGTACCGCGCCTCAGAGACAAGATCATGGCAGTCGAAGTCGTGCAGGAAATCGAGAGCGAGGTCGGCCGCTATCTGCTTGCGATCAGCCTGATCAATTTCGGCCTCGGCTGCGCGATCGCGATCGCCATGTATCTGCTGGGATTGCCCGACGCGCCGCTGTGGGGCGTGATGGTGATGCTGCTCAATTTCATGCCCTACGTCGGCGCGACGATCAGCATCATCGTGATGTCCGCCGTCGCGTTGCTGACGTTCGATGATGTCGGGCACGCGCTGCTGGTGCCGGCGATCTTTCTCGCGCTCAGCATTGCGGAAGGACAGTTCATCACCCCGATGCTGATCGGGCGCCACCTGACGATGAATCCGGTGGCGATTTTTCTTGCCCTGCTGTTCTGGGGCTGGCTGTGGGGGCCGGCGGGACTGCTGATAGCGGTTCCTATGCTGGTGGCATTCAGGATCATCTGCGCCCATGTCGAATCACTGGCCGCATTCGGCGAGTTTCTCGGACGTTGATCGTCGAGCGCTCCACGCATCCGGCCGCGCCGCGACGGATTTCCCTGACGCCGATGAATGCCTTTTCGGTTCACGACAGAATGCTGGCGATGATGTTCACGTTCATCGCAAGAATCACGATATTGAAAAAAAAAGCGAGAACACTGTGGACGGTCGTCAGGCGGCGCATCGACCGGCTGGTCACCGAAACATCCGACACCTGGGACGTCATGCCGACCACGAATGAATAATAGACGAAATCGAGATAGTCGGGCCCGCGGCCTCCGGGAAAATTCAATCCGCCGGAATGGGCCTGTTTGCGTTTGTCCGGCGCATAGTAGCGCCGTGCATAATGAAACGCGAACAATGTGTGGATCAGCAACCACGATGAAACCAGCGCGACGATTGACAGCGCAATCGCCACTCCCTTTATCGCGTGCAACATGAAGATGATTGCCACGATGCTGGCGCACGACGCGGCAACCACGAACAGGAATATCACGTACCCGCTCTGATCCTGCGACTGCGTATGCGTGCGCGTCAACGTCCGGTCGGCCCGCGCAACGATGAACCATGCGAACGCGAGATAAATAATCGCCCCGGCATCCCAGCTGACCACGATGCGGATCTCGCCCGACGACCACATGTGGACTGGCTGCAGGAAAAACGCCGCAATCCCGGCAGCGACAGCGGCGATGATCCGGTGCGACGGTTTCAATCGAAAAATCCACGATCGCTCCGGTTTGGCGCCCATCGCCTATCTTGTCACCAGTTCGCACGCTGCCGTGCATCGTTTGCCGGCATCATCCATGAAATTTTCGGGCCGGCATCAGGCCGGCGGGCATTCGCGCCGAGCTTGCTGCAACGTGAGCCGGCCGCTGCGGCGTGCGTACTCGGCCACCCGACGCCCGCCCATCGTCATCGCCACATCCGGCCGAACAGTTTCGACAGAAGCCCGGGCTTTGCGGGAGGATAGTACGCAATCACGGCGGAACTGTGTTTTTCACGAACCAGAACCATCAGATCCTTCCTTGCTCGTGCCCGCTTGCTGGCATGGCTGCAGGCATCCCGCAGTTCGTTGAATACCCCTTCGAACGCGTCAAATTGTTCCTCGTACACATGCCACAGCCCATCCAACCCGCACTCCACGAGCACGAACGGGGATTGCGCGTGACTGGAAGTCACGCCACGCTCCGGAGCAGCCTCCACCGGCCCGCTGTCTCCGCCCGGCGCACGAACGACGTCCCGTACATTCTTCAGATTGCGTAACATGGATTTTCTCCTTCATGCGCATCGAACGACATGCTGTTCGCCGCCGTATGGACGCAGGCGTGGTCCGCACCCGGCTTGGCTTGTGGAATCTGAAAATGTGATTCAGGCAAGCTAAAAAATATACACCCGAAAGAAATCTGGTTCCGTGTGATATCGCACATAGGTTCTCTGAAATCGCCGGCGGCGGGGCCGTCATCGCAGTCGGTGCCGGCACATCATTGCCCACGCGATGGGCCCGGACGTGGGTGCCCTCTGAAATTCCGTCCCCGGACAAGCGCAGGATGCATCACGCCAGATCGAGCCACCCGCCGGTGAATCCCGCGCGACGCAAGCCGCGCACGACGGGCGGACTTTCGCGCATCAGCCGCCACAGCAGACCGTTGCGGTAGTTCTCGATCATCAGCACCATCGGACCTTGGTGCAGTCCGTAATGCCGGCGCGAGACCCACCCGGCATCGCCGCGTCGCACGTGATACGTCGGATTGAAGGAGGTGTAGAAATCGAACGCAACCGCCTCGGGAGCGGAGCCGGTCTGCTCCGACAAATAGTGCAGCATCGGCATCACCAGCTCCGGCGCGAACGGTAGCGATGCAATCGCCGCCCAGGGCGCCACCGTGCCGTCATCCGGTCCGAACGGCGCGCCGCGCGCGCGGTAGTCGTAGAACTTGCGTTTGCGCCCGTGATGAATTCGTTTGGCAGGTCCTGGGCCGTCGCTTGCGGTCAATCCCCAGCAGCGGCCGTGGTAATCCTCGAACCGCTTTGGATTGCGGCTGGCGTATTCATGGTGAACGTAGGTCGCCCGGCGGCTGTTCTCGAAATAGTCGATGTTCTTCGGCGCCATGTAGGCGTCCTTGAGTCCACGGCAGTCGATCCAGATCTGCGAGAACTGATGGATGAACAGCGGCCCGGCATAAACGTGGGCATGGCCATAGATGCGTTTCCAGCGAAAGCCGGACAGCCATTGCGCATAGGCGTCGGGCTGTAGCGGATGGCTGGGCGAACCCAGCGCAAGCACATAAAGAATCAGTGCCTCGTTGTAGCCGATCCAGCGGTAACGCAGAAAACCGTGCTCCGGCGTCCAGCCCATCGTCGGTGCCCGGCCGCCATTCTGCGCCCAGCGCCAGTCGACGCGCTCGTAGATCGCTGCGGCCTTGGCGCGCACCTCGCGCTCTTCGGCGTCGTCGTGATCGAAATAGCGTGCGGCTACCAGCATCCCCGCTACCAGCAGCGTGGTGTCGATGGTCGAGAGTTCGCTGGCCCACGCACGGCGTCCGCGATGCATGTCCAGGAAGTGGTAGAAAAAACCGTGGTGGCCAATGCCGTCGACGGCGCCGGACTGATCGGCGTCGTGGAAGAAGCGCAGCGCGGCCAGAGTGCGGGCGAGCGCGTCGCTGCGTTGCATCCAGCCGCGTTCGACCGCCACCGGGTAGCCGGACAGCGCGAAGCCCACGACGGCGATGCTCGCCGGCGCATCGGGCATCGTCGAATCGCAGACCAGTCCGTTGCCGGGGTTGCCATGCTTGATGAAGTAACCGAAGGCTTCGTGCTGGATTTTTTCCAGCAGCGTGTCGTCGCTATCACCCCCGCTCACTGCGCCGGGCAGCCGCGCATCACGCGTTATCGGCGCCGCCGCCGTCATCCGGGTACGTATCAACGCGGGTACTCCAGTGTGATCGCAGCGATTGCCTGCGGCGGTAGATCGATCTCCAGCATGAGCGCGTCCGCGATCCGTTTGCAGGGCAGTGTTTCGTGCCGAAGTTCCGAGACCTCCTGCAGCCGACGTAACTGCTTCGCGTCCGGATAGTCCGGCGAGCCCATCGCTTCCCAGACCTTGCGCGGATTGCAATGGTCTTCATCGACTCGCTCCAGCCATGCATCGGCGGGCGCAGCGGCACCACGCAATTCGATCTTCACGTGTTCGGCTGCAATCGGATGCTTCGGAAACGCGTGATTGGTGACCAGCGCCGTGATCTTCTGTTCGCCGCGCACTACAGCCGTGTCCACCGTGGCGTGGCTGCCATCGACCATCAGCCGCTCGTGGCCGAGCCGGTTCAGCAATTGCATGCCGCGATAGCTCGGTTTGGCGATGTCGTGGATGGTGAGCAGACCAAAGCCGCCGTGGAACGGCACCGAGGAAAAGTAGTTCTCCGCGAAGATGTCCGAGAAGGTCCAATAGCTGTACGCCTGCACCAGATCGGCCACATCGAGGAAGTTCTTGACGATGAACGCTGCGGCGTAGGGTTCGTCGTGGCGATGGAAGAACGGATTGGAGGAACTGCACCATTCGGTGTAGTACACCGGCGTGCCGCCCGCGGCGGCGCAGGTATCCTGGGTGCGCTGCCGCAGGATGCCGCGCGTCGCCAGCGAAAGCTGGGTTTCGGTATCGTCGCCGGGCTTGCCGAACGCGTCGGTCGGATAGTGATGAGTCGAGATGAAATCGTACGGCAGTTTTTCGCGCCGGCAGAATGCGACGAAATCGCCAATCCATCCGTCGTCAGCGGTTGCCGGACCGCCGACCCGCAATTCGGGATCGATGGCCTTGATCGTCGTCACGGTATGCCGGTACAGCTCGAAATAAGCATCCTGATCACCGGTCCAGAATGCGTCGAGATTGGGTTCGTTCCAGACTTCGAAAAACCACTGCCGCACTTCGGCAAGCCCGTAGCGGTCCGCCCAGTGCCGTACCAGTTTGCCGATCAGCCCGGCCCACGCCGCATAGTCCTTCGGCGGCGTGACGTTGCCGCGGTAGTTGAAGACGGTTTGACCGCCCGACGCCAGTGCGCTCGGCATGAAGCTCAACTCGACGAACGGCCGCATGCCGATACTGCGCAGAAAATCCACGATCAGATCTGCGTTGTGAAAACCGTAGAGCAGTTCGTCCCGCTCATCCAGCAGAGCGGCCATGTCGTCGTCGAGGATGCCGTGGAAGCGCACGTAGCGTACCCCCAGTTCTTCGTGCACCCGGCGCATCTGCGTCCGCCAGTCCGCACGCAGCGCGGTGCGCGCATGGTCGCTGCCGATGGTGTGGGACCAGACGTGCGTCAGCGGCGCCCCCTTTGCGTTCAGATCACAGCGAAATTCCGGCATCACGCGCTCCCATGGCCCGCCTCCCGTCCGTTCCCGATGTCAGCGCGGCGTCGACGATCGTTTGCGCCTCGTCCACGATGCGACGCAAATGATCCTCGCCGCGAAAGCTCTCCGCATAAATCTTGTAGATGTCTTCGGTGCCCGAGGGACGCGCAGCAAACCAGCCGCTGTCCGCGATCACCTTCACACCACCGATCGGCGCGTCGTTGCCGGGCGCCCTGGTAAGAATGCTCAGGATTTTTTCGCCGGCGAGTTCGGAGCACCGGACCTGCTGCGGCGAGAGTTTTGCCAGCATCTTTTTCTGCGCCGCAGTGGCGGGCGCCTCGACCCGGTCGGCGACCGGGTCACCGAACTCGCGCGCCAGTTCGCGGTAGAGCTCGCCCGGATCGCGGCCCGCGCGCGCCGTGATCTCCGCCGCCAGCAACGCCGCAACGATACCGTCCTTGTCGGTGGTCCAGGCCGTGCCGTCATGCCGCAGGAAGGATGCTCCCGCGCTCTCTTCGCCGCAAAAGCCGAGTGAGCCGTCAAACAGGCCGTCGACGAACCACTTGAAGCCGACCGGCACCTCATGGAGTCTGCGGCCCAGCTTCGCGCTCACATGATCGATCATCCGGCTGCTGACCACGGTTTTCCCCACACCCGCGTCTGTGCGCCACCGCGGCCGATACCGGAACAGGTGGTGGATTGCGACTGCCAGATAATGATTGGCCGGCAGCAGCCCGGCGCCCGGAACAACGATGCCGTGCCGATCGTGATCGGTGTCGCACGCGAAGGCGACGTCGAAGCGATGCTTCAGACCGATCAGCCGCTGCATCGCACAGGATGACGACGGGTCCATGCGGATGCGGCCATCCCAGTCGGCTGTCATGAACCGGAAAGTCGGATCGACCGTGTCGCTGACAACCGTCAGATTCAATCCGTAGCGTTCGGCAATCGGCGCCCAGTAATGGACCCCGGCGCCGCCGAGCGGATCCACGCCAAGGCGCAGGCTTGTGCCGCGAATCGCCGCCATGTCGATCACGTTGCCGAGATCATTTACATACGCGGTCAGATAATCGTGCCAGTGTGTGGTGGTTGCGCGCAGCGCCTTGTCGAACGGCATTCGCTTTACGCCGTTGAGGCCGCTTTTCAGAAGCACGTTGGCTCGACCCTCGATCCAGCCGGTGATACCGGTATCCGCCGGCCCGCCGTTCGGCGGGTTGTACTTGAAACCGCCGTTGTCCGGCGGATTGTGCGACGGCGTGATGACGATGCCGTCCGCGAAACCGCTGGCGCGGCCGCGGTTGCAGATCAGTATGGCGTGCGAAATCACCGGAGTCGGCGTGTATTCGTCATTTTTCGCAAGCATGACGTCAACACCGTTCGCTGCCAGCACTTCGAGCGCACTGGCACAGGCCGGCGCCGACAGCGCGTGGGTATCGATGCCGAGGAATAGCGGGCCGTCGATGCCCTGCTGAACGCGATACTCGCAAATTGCCTGGCTGATCGCGAGCACATGCCATTCATTGAAGGTTTTATCGAACGCGCAGCCGCGGTGTCCCGAGGTGCCGAATGCGACCCGCTGCGCCGGTACCGACGGATCCGGCACTTCGGTGTAGTAAGCGGTAACGAGTCTGGATACGTCGACCAGCATCTCCGGTGTGGCCGGCTTGCCTGCCAAAGGGCTTGTTTTCGTCATGACTTCTCCTGTTCCGCGCGGTCAGGCAGCGCCAGGCAAAGTAAACAGGTCACGATCGACCAGGCCGCTTTTTGACACCATTTGTCGCGCCCTTCACAGCCGTCCGCCCCACACCAGCACGACCACTACAACCAGCGCGAGCCACAGGACTTCACTCGGACCATAACCCCAGCTTCTGCTGTGCGGCCAGCTCGGAATCACGCCGATCAACAGCAAAACCATAACAATCAGAAGCACGGCTCCGAGTGACATCTCACTTCTCCTTTATCCGGATGTTGTCTGCAATTCGCATCTGTTCGCCGATCGAGCCGCGATGCGTCGGCGTGGAACGGAACGCTTCTGCTACTGTGAACGCAGCGACGCTGAAATGCAGCCAAACTCGCTTTCCCGTCATCCCGGCCGTCTGATGTGACGTTCGTACTGATGCCGTCTTGATCTCTCGATCTTTGACAGCGGAACGGGTGTTCCGCACGAACGAACTGCCTAGCGTGTCGAATCGATGAAAACAGCATGTTTTAAAAGCCCCACGCTGTCGGTACGGTACGACACATTCAGGGATACGCCACGGTTCCCGGCGTTACTGTCCTCGATGCGCCGCACAGAGCCGGCTGGAGCGTAATTGGCGTTGTTGCCGGAGGTTGACCGGGGCGGCGCAAAATCTGCCGCGGCGCACGGGCGCGCGAACTACCGGCGCGCTCTGTGCGCTGTCGCACAGACCACCCGCAGCATTGCGCACATTCTCCCCGCCCAAGAGCGCTGGAAACGAGCACATCGCTCCGGGTAATTGTCGAAATTTATTATCAGGAGATATTCCATGAACAAGGATCAGATCAAAGGCCGCGTTGAAGAGGCAAAAGGTAAAATGAAGGAAGTCGCCGGCGACGTAGCCGGCAACAAGACTCTGGAAGCGACAGGAAAGGTTCAGAAGACGTTCGGCAAGACTCAGGCCGGTTATGGCAATGTCAAGGACAACCTCAAGAAAGGCCGTTGACCGACGATGGAATCAGGCGTTCACCCTCCCATGAACGCCTGAAGTTTTTGGCCCGGAAACGGTAGTCCCGTTCCGGGCTTTTTTCTTGTGTAATTCCCGCCGACGAGTTCACGCGCTGCCGGGGATGCTCTTGACGATCTGATAGCAGCGGCAGGCGGCCGCTTCAAGCCCTTTTCGGTCCAGGATAGAGATATTGCCGCGACTGTAATTGATCAATTTCCGTTGCTGCAGGGCACCGGCGGCCTTGGTGACGCCGACCCGCCGCACGCCCAGCATATGCGAAAGAAATTCCTGCGTCAGACGAAACTGGTTCGACAGTACGCGGTCGCGGGTCATCAGCAGCCAACGGGCAAGACGCGCCTCAATGAAGTGGAAACGATTGCAGGCGGCGGTTTGCGTAACCTGGGCCATCAACACATGAGTGAAGCGGTACAACGCTCGCTGCAGCGGTACGCTGTTGTGGAATTCCTTGCGAAAACGCGTTGCGCTCATCCGCATGGCGGTTCCGGTTCCCTGCACCAGCGCGCGCACCGGCGAAACATTGATTCCGAGCGCCAGTGGAATGCCGACCATGCCTTCACAGCCGACCAGCCCGACTTCCAGAGCCCGGTGGCCTTCCACCAGCGTCAGCAAAGATACAACGGAGTCGTTGGGGAAATAGACATATCGAATCGCCTTCCCCGGCTCATAAAGTATTTCTCCAAAGGTCAGCGCGATCGGCACGAGGCTGGCAAGCAGGCGCTGGCGGTCCTTGCGGGGCAACGCGGCCAGCAGGTTGTTTGCAACAGGTACTCGCTTCGCAACAGACATCGGACTCTCCGGGGGTTGGCTCACGTGCTACCGGGACCCAACAGACGGCACAAGGAGTGAGGCACACACGGACCTGATGTCGAAAGCTGAATTCTGACTCTATGAAAACGTGACGGCTCCGGCGTTTCGGGACAAGATAGCCGCGCCACCACATTATGTTGAGGCTACGGTAAGCATTCCGCATTGTATGTACGTTGGCGTACCGAGCCTTGGTGCGCGCCGTACAGGCAGCACGGCGCTGCCTGTCGTGATGATAATTCCGAACAGGTGTCCCGAGTTTTCAGACCAGCGGGCTGCCTTCTTCCCACATGACGTCGCACCCCTCGCGGGCGGCCGTGGACAGCAGCTCGATCAGCGGATGGGCACGTACTCGAAGCGCCACCGGCGGCGGAATGTCCGGGTCACTGTCATCCGGCTGAACGCCCGGCCTACCGTGCTCTTCGACAGCAAGTTGCTGTTGGAGACGGGTGATCGCCGGCGGAATGTCGCTGGCGCGCAGCGCGCTCGGGACTGTGCTGCTATGTCCCATCATCCTCAGCAGCGTTATCGCGACATCGCCGAACATCGTAACGCTGCCTGACGCCTGGCTATGAAATGTCACCAACATTGGTTTTGTACGATCTCGAAGGTTAAACGGCTAGGTCGCGGCCCGTCCGTAGCCGCTGGCGGTGCGCTCAGTATGCGGTTTTTTCCGGAAGCAGACGGCTGTATTCTTTTTTCACCACCATATAACACTCGCATACGCGCTTTTCCAGCTTCGGACGGTCCAGTATGGTGATGTGGCCGCGACTGTAACTTATCAATCCTTCTTTTTGCAGGTTGCCGGCAGCTTCGGTCACACCCTCCCGGCGAACGCCGAGCATGTTCGCGATCAGCTCCTGCGTCATTTTCAGTTCATTGTCCGCCAGGCGGTCCAGGCTCAGCAGCAGCCAGCGGCATAATTGCTGATCCAGCGAATGATGCCGATTGCACACCGCGGTCTGCGTCATCTGCGTAATGAGTGCCTGGGTGTAGCGTAGCAGCACATGTTGCAGCGGACCGCCGCGCGCGAATTCCTGTTTCAGTACCCCGGCTCTGAGCCGGTAGGCATACCCTACACTTTGCACTACCGCGCGGCTCGGCGTGGTCTCGCCGCCCATGAACAACGCGATGCCGACCAGGCCTTCGTTGCCGGTGATCGCGATCTCCGCTGAAGCACCGTTTTCCATGACGTTGAGCAAAGAGACGATACTGGTGGTCGGGAAATAAACATAACCCAACGGACCGCCCGCTTCGTAGACCGCCCAGCCCAGCGGCATCGGTATGAGTTCCAGATCGGGCCGCAAACGCGCCCGATCCTCTTCCGGCAAAGCAGCCAATAAATGGTTTTGCTCCGGGGTATGCAATGCAGGCACGGCAAGCTCCTCAGAATTCCCTGCGAATAAGGCCGAATACTACACTCGGCAAGCGATCAACCGAAAAATAAATTGTAGTGAATTTCCCGTCATATGTATGCTTCCGTACAGACCGATTTTGGGAATACGGCATTAATGGTTGACCGGCCTGAGCGCCGATTGTTCCGGACAGGGCTTCCTGATTCTCGTGCGGCGCAGCATCTGCGTTGCCAAGCCGGATTTCCTCCAACTGTGACAGCGGCATGATCCGGTCAGACGCGTGAAAGTTGCACGCTCGTGCAACAAGGCATGGCGTCGTTTATTCAGGAGTTACAAATGAAACTGAACCGTATGACAACAGGTATTGCGACAGCATCGATGTGTGTCGGCTTACTGGCGGCTTGCGGCACGAACCCTTCTAAACAGGAAATCGGCACCGCAGGCGGCGCGGTCGTGGGCGGGGTCGCGGGAGCGGTTTTGACCGGCGGCAGCACGCTGGGAACGGTCGGCGGTGCAGCAGCCGGCGGACTGATCGGCAACCAGGTCGGCAAAGGAATGGATAACAAGTGAAGAACAAGAGGCAGGAGAGTTTGTCTTTCACTGACACCAGGATCCCGCGCAAGCCCGTCCGGGAACAGACCGGACAAGGGGCGGCGGCTGCCGGATATGCCGCCGCCCGAAAGACAGTCATCAAACTTCTTCCGGATGGAGTCCTGAGCCGGAGTCACTTCGAATGCGTGAACGGAAACGGAAAATCGCTGGTCGATATGGTGACGCAAGATATACTCGCAGAGCGTGTTGCGATCGACAACTATCACGACCTGATCGAATATTTCGGCGATACCGACCCCGATACCCGGCGCATGATGGAAGGCATCCTCGAGATGGAAGAAGCGCATGCCGGCGATCTGGCGGGCATGCTGGAGAAACTCCGCCCCTAGTGCGGTTCGCGAACTTCGGCTTCCGCAAGTTTCGCTTCGCTTTCGCTCCCGGCAAAGTGACAAGCGCTTCCGACCAACGAAGCGAGTATTGCCGTTGTGAATTTACAAGGTAAAGTGCGCAGCAGGATGCGTGATGATTCTCCTCCGGCACTACCCCGCCAGCCTGTATTGACCCCGCAATGGAATATCTCGAGATAGCGCTTGCCCTGCTGTGCGCTGTTGCGGCACTTGGCGCGCTCTCCAAAAGGGTTGCGATTCCATTACCCATCCTGCAGATGGCGGGCGGGGTTGCGATTTCATTTGTGCCGGGGTTTGCTGACATACGGATCGACCCCCCGCTGTTTTTTGCCCTGTTCATCCCGCCGCTGCTGTTTTCCGAAGGCTGGCGCATTCCGAAGCGCGATTTCTTCCGGGTAATGCGACCGGTGCTGCTGCTTGCGCTGGGGTTGGTTGCGCTGACGATACTGGTTGTAGGCTACCTGGTTCACGTGCTCATTCCAGGTGTTCCCTTGGCGGCGGCATTTGCGCTGGGCGCGATCATCTCGCCCACCGATGCCGTTGCCGTTTCAGCGATAACCCGGAAGCTGCAGATACCCGATCGCATCACGCACGTGATCAAAGGCGAGAGCCTGATCAACGATGCATCCGGTCTGGTCGCGTTCAAGTTTGCGGTGGCCGCCGTGCTGACCGGCGCATTTTCGCTGCAACGCGCAGCATTGAGCTTTCTGGTCCTTTCGCTGGGAGGCGCTATTGTCGGCCTGGCGGTGGCCTGGATCGTCGGCGGGCTCCGGCTGTGGCTGTTGCGCCGCGAGAGTTCGGAGCCGATCATCCAGACGACCCTTTCGCTGCTGACGCCGTTTGCCGCGTATTTTGCGGCGGAACAGTTGCATGTATCCGGCATTCTCGCGGTGGTAGTGGCCGGCGTCTATGCCGGTATTCACGATACCCGCAATCTCGCCACCGAAACCCGTTTGCAGACATGGGAAGTATGGACCATGCTGCTGTTTGCATTCAACGGGCTCGTATTCGTTCTGCTCGGCCTGCAGCTGCGTGGCGTCATTGCGGGACTCGCAGGGCACAGTTGGCGCGAGCTTGCCGCTTACGCCGCAATCCTTTCCGCAACCGTGATCGTACTCCGGATCGCCTGGGTATTCATCGGTGCCTATCTGCCGCGCTGGTTATTTCGCAAGGTTCGTGAGCGCGAAGAACCGCTTCATCCTGCCGACGTTTTTATTGTGGGCTGGTCGGGTATTCGCGGCTCAATAACGCTGGCGGCGGCGCTCTCGCTGCCTTTTTTGGCGGCCGCAGGTCAATTTTTCCCGGAAAGGAATTTACTGATCTATCTGGCCGGCAGCGTCATCGTCATCACGTTGCTGGTGCATGGGCTGACGCTGCCGCTGCTTATCAGGTGGTTTAAAATTGTCGGCGACGGGATTGCCGAACGTGAAGAAAACATGGCGCGCATTGCGGTCGCCGAGGCCGCCATCCGCCAGATCAGGCAACACGCGATCGCGCCGCATGAGCACGTGTTCGCGGCCCGGCTGATCGCCTCGTATGAGCGCAAGATTCAGCATCTCGCAGCGGCGAAAAAGGACCGTGGAGATTTCGAAACGCGGGTCAATGCGGAAAGCAGTCTCTGCTTCGATGCACTCTCTGCGGAGCGTGAAGAACTTTTCCGCCTGCAACAGAACCAGTCGATCAATGAGGAAGTATTGCGCACCATCCAGCGGGAGATCGACTATGCGGAATCAAGCCTGCTCGGGTCGATAGAAGGCCGTCCCTGAAACGGGCCGCATGCCGGCCCGGAGTTGTCCATTCCCTGACAGAGGCAGCGGAACTCGCGGTGGCGCCTGCCTCGCGCTTGCCAGAGGTAATCGGCATCACACTGCACGGCGGTACGTGTTACAGGCTTCGCCAACGCCAGATCTCAAGTAATTCATAAAAATTACGCGATTGCCTGCACCAAAGGTACGGCATCGTACATACCGGCGCGCCGGTTTGTGATCAACTGGTTTTCGATGGCCTGCAACGCAGCGTCCGGTTTCCAGCAGTGGGCAAACCTTGACGCATCCCCTGCAAACACCACCCATGCACCACCCATGCGCCGGACGAAGATCAGCGTTTGATCATTATGTCGACGGCTCGTTCGAAGGAGAAAGACACATGTTACGCAGCATCGCAGCATGAATGATCTGAAGGATTACACCATTCGCGCGACCGACGGCGATATAGGTCACGTGAAGGATTTCTATTTCGACGACGAGGCGTGGGTTATCCGCTATCTCATTGTCGAAGCCGGCAGCTGGCTTTCGAGCCGAAAAGTACTGATCTCGCCGATCGCGATCGATCATCCGAACGGGACGGAGAAAATACTGCCGGTTTCAATCACGAAGGAGCAGGTAAAAAACAGTCCCGACATCGACACTGAAAAACCGGTTTCGCGCCAGCACGAAAGACGCTACCTCGGGTACTACTGCTATCCCGCCTATTGGGGTGGCGGCGGACTCTGGGGCGGCGGACTTTACCCGTACATGATGCTGCCGGGTTACGCTGGCGCCGCATCGATGCCGAATGCCGGGCATTCGGAAACGGAGAAGGTTTACGCCGAGCATGCTGAAGCAGTACGCCATCAGGATGACGACATCCACCTGCGCAGTTGCAAGGCGGTCATGGGATATCACATTGAAGCGACCGATGGCGACGTCGGTCACGTAGAGAGCCTGCTCGTCGACGAGAAGACCTGGGCCATTCGATACTTTGTCGTTAACACCAGCAACTGGTGGCTTGGCCATCAGGTACTCATCGCGCCGCAATGGATTCAGGACGTGAGCTGGTCCGATTCCACGGTTTCGGTCAATCTGACTCGACAGGCAGTGCAAGACGCTCCGCAGTACGACCCGGCGGCGCCGCCGGATCGAGCGCAGGAAATGGACATCTACGAACACTATGGGCGCCCCGGCTATTGGGGCACCGAGGTGGAACGGAACAAGGAGACAGCACTATGAAACCGAATCAGGAAACAAGAGTCATGAAACACCCGGCTTTTGCCGCTTCGCTTACAGTATGCTTGTGTCTTGGCTTTGCCGCTCCGTTGCTCGCGGCTCAATCCCCGGATGCGGCCACGGCACGCAAACCGTCTCATGACACGAATGCCGTTCCCGGCAAGGTTTCCGACAGGAAGCCGGCACAGAAATGCCTGAGCGATCTGCGCGCCTTCGACGGCCAGATGCAGAAGAGCGGTTACTGGTTGCGCGGACGCGGCGGATACGGTTATCCGATGTACGGGTACGGTTACGGCGAGCGGGGAATGTTGCCTCGCAGCGGCACCGCGGAGGCGAACGGCTACTGGCGGGCGCGGCCGGGCTACGAGGTACGGACGCTGATTGCATCGGCCAACATTGTCGCGCGTCAGGGACAGCAACAGGCATGTGAAATATTGCTCACCACAGCTCGCGGTATCTACAAAATCTACGCGGCAGATCTGCGCAAAGGCAAGGTTCCGAGAATTAACGTATCGGCCTGGAGGCGCCAGCAGATCATTACTGCGCAGCCGGTGACCGCCAACAACGCTTCCTTCCGGTCCGATCAGTTGATTGGCGCTGAGGTGGTCAATCCGAAAGATGATGATCTCGGCAGTGTCAATGATATCGTTCTGAGCCCGCAGACCGGCAAGATTTCCTATCTCGTGATCGGCCGTGGCGGCGTGTTCGGAATCGGAGAGAAATACGTTCCAGTGCCGTGGAAAGATTTCAAGGCAACCGCTGGCACTACGCTGCTCGTGCTCGACACGACCAAAAGCAACTTGGACGCCGCCCCGCAGGTGAAGAACAATCAGTTCTCCGCGCATGGCGATTTCAGCAAGCAGAGTCAAAAGGTGAATGAGTACTGGAAGGCGCACCTCCCGACATAATCTCACCGAATGATACAGGCTGTTCACCGACTGAAATAAATCCTGCCGTGTACGCTGACAGGCGCACACGGCGGGCTCTCACGAAATGTCACATCCGCACGATCCTCTGCAGCAGCATCTCAGTAGCGCCGACGACCGTATCCGCCTGAACGAGTGGTTGCCGCCCCAGGCCGGCATCGTACCGAGGATTCGAATCAGCCGTCACTGGGTCAACGTGCTATGGGCGTTGCCGCTTGTTTTTGTGATTCTGGTAATAGGCGTGGCTGTCGCACAGGCATTGCGGGAGGTTCCGGCCGTGCAGGAATTCATCCTGCGCTACCCGGGTACCACCCCGTCCTCGCAGGCGGTTTACTCGGGTTTCCCGCTGTGGCTGCGCCTGCAGCATTTCTTCAATATCTTTTTCATGATGTTCATCATCCGCGCCGGCATTCAGATCCTTGCCGATCACCCCCACCTCTACTGGAAGCGCGATTGTACGCCCGGCAGCGGCTGGTTCCGCTTTCAGCACATCGCGCCGAAAGATCGGGTGTGGACGTCAAAGGACGATTCGGTGACCCTCCCGAAATGGCTCGGCATACCCGGCATTCGTCACTCGATAGGGCTCGCCCGCTGGTGGCATTTTTCCTTTGATCTTTTATGGGTAGTCAACGGCGTGATTTTTTACGCGCTGCTGTTCGCGACGGACCAGTGGCAGAGGCTGGTGCCAACCACCTGGGCGGTTCTTCCCAATGCGCTTTCGGAGTTCCTGCAGTACTGGTCGCTGCAGTTCCCTGCCGACCACAGCTGGACGAACTACAACAGCCTGCAGCAACTCGTCTATTTCATCACGGTTTTCATTGCCGCCCCTCTGGCGATCGTCACCGGCCTGATGCAGGGCCCGGCAATCGCCAACCGGCTGGGCTGGTTCGCGAGGATTCTCAATCGGCAGGCGGCGCGAACGATCCACTTCGGCGTGCTGTGCTGGTTTCTGTTTTTCATCCTGGTCCACGGGACGTTCGTGTTCATCACCGGAGCACGACAGAATCTGAACTACATGTGGGCCGGCGTAAACAATGATTCCTGGGAGGGACTCTGGATCTTTGTGCTGGCCATGATCGTGGTGGCTGTGGCATGGTGGATTGCCTCACCCTTCACGATCAGGCACGCACGGCTGGTTCAGAAGATCGGCCACGTTCTGGTGGGCCACATCAAGGGCGTCGCCGAGTGGTGGGCACCGGATACCCGATACACTGAACGCGATATCTCCCCCTACTTCTGGCTCAATGGCACGCTGCCGAAATCCAAGGCGTTCGAATCGCTCCTGAAGGACGGCTTCCTGAACTACAGGCTGCGCGTGAGCGGGTTGATCGAAAATCCGCAGGAGTTTTCCTATGCGGAACTCAAGGCGATGCCCAGGCAGGAACAGATCACCGAACATTTCTGTATTCAGGGATGGTCAGGCGTCGCACAGTGGGGCGGGGTTCCGATGCGCCACATTCTGGATATCGTAAAACCGACACCTGATGCCCGTTATGCGGTGTTTTACTCGTTCTCCGAGGGATCTGCCGGCGGCGGCTACTACGACGTTCATAGTCTGTCGAACATGCGCCACGAACTGACCATTCTCGCCTACGAGATGAATGGTGCGCCGCTCAGTCTGCTGCATGGGGCTCCGCTGCGGCTGCGCTGCGAGAACGAGCTGGGTTTCAAAATGGTCAAGTGGATCGCAGCCGTAGAATTCGTGCACGATTTTGCTCATCTGGGCGCCGGCACGGGAGGCTATAACGAAGACCACGAGTTTTACGGCTATCGCATGTCAATCTGATTGCAATACATCGTCCCGCGCCACGCATTGCAGGCCTTGGTGCCTCTCTATGGTTCGGAGACAGCGTGTTGCCGCGGATGAAAAAGAACATGACGCCGTCCGGTATTTTCACGTGATCGCCTCCTTCGATCCCCGGCTTGCGCCGACCGTCGCCACACGGACTCCGACCACATGTTCGCGACGATCATCGACCAGCACAACCGCGCCGTCGATACATTCCACACCATCGACCGTCACCGTCGCAGCGGCGTCCGCGCCCGGCTCCTGCGTGATCGTCACCCGGTAGACCGTTTCGCGATAGCGGTAGTTGACTTCGGCGCGCTGCCAGTCCGGCGGCAGGCAGGGTGCGAAGCGCAACATGTCCGCCTTCCGTTGCAAGCCCAGCAGCGATTCCACGATCAGCCGGTATAACCAGCCGGCCGATCCCGTATACCACGTCCAGCCGCCGCGGCCGGTGTGCGGCGCGAGCGCGTAGACATCGGCTGCGACGACATACGGTTCGGTCTTGAAGATTGCGACGGCAGCGGCCGTTTGCGTGTGGTTCACCGGGTTGATCATCGCCGTGAGTTCCCATGCACGATGCCGGTCGCCCGTCGCCGCGAATGCCATCGCCGCCCAGATCGCCGCATGCGTGTACTGACCGCCGTTTTCGCGCACGCCCGGGACGTAGCCCTTGATATAGCCGGGGTTCATGTCCGAGGTGTCGAACGGCGGCTCCAGCAGTTGAATCAGCGCATCCTGCCGCCGCACGAGATGCCGGTCCAGCGCATCCATCGCCTGCTGCGCGCGGTCTTCATCGCCCGCGGCAGACAGCACCGACCAGCTCTGTGCAATCGAATCGATGCGGCACTCGGGATTGCCCGCCGACCCCAGCGGAGAGCCGTCGTCGAAGTAGGCGCGGCGATACCACTCGCCGTCCCAGCCGTGCCGCTCGATATTCTGCCGCAGGCGCGCCGCTTCCTTCCGGCAGCGCTTGATGAAAACGGTATCGCCGCGCAGCCGCGCAACGTCGGTGAATCGCATCAGCACGTCGTGCAGAAAGAAGGCCAGCCAGATGCTCTCGCCCCGGCCCTTGATCCCGACGAGATTCATTCCATCGTTCCAGTCTCCGGATCCCATCAGCGGCAGGCCGTGACTGCCGAAGCGCAAGCCATGCAACAGCGCACGTTTGCAATGTTCGTACAGGCTCGCGGCGATCTCCGACCGGCCCGGCAAATCGTAGTATGAATCCTCTTCTGCGCCGACCGGGCGACCTTCGAGGAAATGGACGGATTCTTCCAGCACGCCGCTGTCGCCAGTGGTCGCAACATAGCGGCTGGTCGCCAGCGGCAGCCACAAGTAATCATCGGAACAGCGCGTGCGCACACCGCGGCCGGACGGAGGATGCCACCAGTGCTGAACGTCACCCTCCATGAACTGGCGCCCCGCGCAGCGCAGCAGATGCTCGCGCACGAGGCGCGGCTCGGCATGCACGAGCGCCATCACGTCCTGCAACTGATCACGAAAGCCGAACGCCCCGCCCGACTGATAATAGCCGCTGCGCGCCCACAGCCGGCACGCCAGAACCTGGTATGCGAGCCAGCCGTTGGCCAACACATCGAGGGCAGGATCCGGTGTCTTCACCTGTACCGTGCCGAGCGTATGTGTCCAGTACTGCTGCACCTTCTTCAGCGCATGATGGGCCACCGCGGCCCCGCGATGGCGCGACACGAGCTGGCTCGCTTCCTCCGCGTCCTGCCCGACACCGAGCCGGAAGATCACCTCGCGCTCCGCATCGTCCGGAAGTTCGAACGCAACCCTGACCGCACCGCAGGGATCGAGCGCCGGCCCTACCCGGCCCGAAAGCTGTGCCGGAATCATCATCGCAGCCGGATTCTCCAGCGTACCGTTACGTCCCAGGAATTCGGTTCGATCACCGGTCACGCTGCGCGTCGCGTCATCGACGTCGAAGAATGCGACCCGCCTCGCGAATTCGGTGTTGTAGGGATTGCGCGCCAGCAGCGCGCCGCTCTGCAGATCAATGTCGGTGATCACGTACATGCCGGTCCTGGCCTGCAGATCGCCCAGCACCCATTCGATGTACCCGGTTGCCGACAGCCGTCGCAACCGGCCGGATTCGTTGCGGACCTTGAGTGCCGCGAACTTTATCGGCGCATCCAGCGCCACGTAGATCCGCAATTCCGAGCGGACGCCGTTTCCGGCGTGCTCGAACACGCTGTAGCCGAATCCATGCCGCGTCACGTACGAAGCCGTTCCGCAACTCGGCAGCGGCGTCGGAGACCAGAAGTCACCGCTCTCCTCGTCGCGCAGGTAATACGCTTCGCCCGCCGTGTCGCTTACCGGGTCGTTGTGCCAGGGGCTCAGCCGAAACTCGTGCGCATTCCCGCTCCAGGTATAGGCTGCCCCGCTCTCCGAAATCACGGTTCCGAATTGCGGATTGGCCAGGACATTCACCCACGGCGCCGGCGTCCTCCGTCCCTCACCAGTGGTGATCACGTACTCGCGGCCATCGGCAGTGAACCCACCAAGCCTGTTGTCGAAAAGCAGATTGCGAGGGGGCAGCCGGGCCGGCGCCTCGGCGGCGATGCGGCGGGCACTTGCCGGCGCGCCGCGCACGGCAGACGCCGGGTCCGGAACGCGGCCACCCACCTGATCTGCAAGCGTGCCCCGCCCGTCGGAAATGATCGCACGCGCAACCGTCTGCAGCAGGATGCGATCCTCCTCGGCGATCTGCTCCGCGCGGCGGACGAAGACGCCGCCCGGACGATCCAGCACCGGCGCTTCGACACCGGCGGCGATCAGCCCCATGATCTGATCGTGCAGGACCTGCCGATAACCCGAGTGATCTTCATTCCAGATCATCAGATCCACCGCCAATCCCTTCAGGCGCCAGTAGGCGTGGGCCTGCACCATCTGCCGCACCAGATCGACGTTGGCCGAATCGCCGATCTGCAGCAGCACGATCGGCAGATCGCCCGAGATTGCGTATCCCCACAGGCCCGGCTGACCCCGCCGGTTCTTGCGCAGAACGCCGGCATCGACGCGCAGTGATGCATTGGCGTAGAGCACCGAACCGGCCAGACGGCAGTACAATTGCGCGTCGGCCTCGGTGGCGTTGAGCTGGCGCAGCACCACGTGACTGTGTGTCCACGCCAGATCGAAGACGCGATCCGCCAGGTGGGGATCCTGATATTTCCCGACCAGTCCGAGACAGGCATCCCGGCTTTCGCTGATGCCGGTGACGATGTCGATCGTCACCGCTTCGCCGGGCTCGATCAGCACGCGATTCCGGATCGCCACGATCGGATCCAGCACCGAACCGTCGCTTCCCGAGAGCGCCCCGGAGCCGGTCATTGCTGCGGGCGACGCGACGGTGTTGCCGCGGCCGATGAACTGCAGGCGATCGGTCTCGTAGGAGACCTCCGTCGCGCTGGCGTCGCGCAGCGCCATCAGATGAAACATCCACGGCACCTGGTCGCCGAGCGATCGCGGCCGCCGGGTGCACAGAATCGCGCGGCGTGATGCCAGGATCTCGGTCTGCACGAAGAGATTGCTGAAGGCCGGCGCCTGGGCATCGGCGGCGGCCGCGGCAAGCACCACTTCGGCGTAGCTCGTCACCTCGATCGCGCGCGGTGTGCGGGCGCGATTGGTGATGCGGACACGGCGCAGCTCGATATCGTCTTCCGGTGAAACGACGATTTCGGTATGCGTATCGAAATCGTGATCGCGACGGCGAAATTCGGCACGTCCCTCCGAGAAAATTGCTGCGTAATGGTCGGACCGTTCGAGCACCGGCTGATGCGCCGTCGACCAGAAGGCACCGCTGCCGACGTCGCGGACGTAACAGAACGCGCCCCAGTTGTCGCGGGTGGCGTCTTCCCGCCAGCGCGTCACCATGAGGTTGTTCCAGCGGCTGTAGCCGCCGCCGGCGTGGGTGATCATGACGTGGAGCCGGCCGTTGGACAGCAATTGCACTTCGGGTCGCTGGAGATCAGGGCTGTTGAATACCCGCATCGCCGGTTCCGGAGCGCCCGCCGGCGTAGGCGGATCGGAAAGCTCGATCGCCGGCATGTAGAACCCGGATGCCTTCGGAACCCGCTCCTGCAGCAGCAGCACGGTCGCCTGAAACTGCGGATCCGACTGGAATCGTTTTTGCATCAGGCCGTCCAGCAACAGGTTGGCCACAGACAGCAGGGTCATGCCCTGGTGATGCGTCATGAACGACTTCACCACGGCGCGGGACTGGCCGCGCGGCAGACGTGACGGGGTGTAATCGACGGCTTCGAAAAAACCGAACGTGCCTATCAGGCCGTCGGCGGCCAGACGCTGCAGGTTCGCGCACGCCGCCTCCGGTGCCACCATCAGCGCGAGCGCCGACGCATAGGGTGCGATCACCAGGTCCTCGGCCAGTCCGCGCTTGAATCCCAGTCCGGGTACGCCGAACGCACGATACTGATAGTTGAGGTGGACATCCACCGCGTTGTAGCCCGATTCCGATATGCCCCATGCCACGCCGCGCTGCCGTCCATACTCGATCTGCCTGCGCACCACCGCCCGGCAGGTCTGGTCGAGCAGCGTGTCGGCGTAGGTCGGCATCACCAGCAGCGGCATCAGGTATTCGAACATCGAGCCGCTCCACGACAGCAGGATCGGCTCGCCGCCGGCGGTGGTGAGTAGGCGTCCCAGTGCAAACCAGCTCTCCTGCGGCAGCTTGCCCTGCGCAATCGCGACGAAATTGCACAACCGCGCTTCCGAAGCCAGCAGATCGTAGTAGCTGGGATCAGGCCGGCGCTCGCCCACGTTATAGCCGATCGACAGCAGATGACGCGCCTTGTCGTACAGGAAGTCGTAATCCATGCGTGCGAATTCGCCGGCTTGCAGAACAAGCCGATCGACGGCAGCGATCCGCTTCACAGCGCGGGCGCTTCCCTCCGCGAGCAGCTGCCGCAATCGGCCGCCCCCGCCGCGCTGCATGGAAATTGCATCCGCACCGGCGCCGCGGTCACCGGCGACGATCATTCTTCCGTCAAATTCGGCCAGTTCGCGCAATGTCGGAATTGTGGTGATGCCGGCGAAATCATCATCCGCATCCGCCGCTGGAAGAACCAGCCATGGTGCAAGAAACGCAAGTTCGTCGCGTACATTACGGCCTTGCTGCACCAGCACCTGCACCCATTGGTGCGTTTCGGTTGCGGCAGCCACATCGTCACCACCATCACCGCCGCCGGCGATGTCTGCCGCTATCTCTTCACTGCGTGCGACCAGCCGGTCAATGGCAGCCCGGGCCGCCATCAACGAAGTTGGCGGAGCGTCACAGACCGCTCCCAGTTCCCGCTGCAACCGGGCAACGGCCAATGCCAACGAGCGGCTCGTCACGGTGCCCGCCAGCAGTTGCAGCGTGTCGCTCAGACCGCCGAACAAGTGCGCGCCCAGAATCGGCTGATCCGGAAGCGCAAGCAGTCCCGCCCGCAGCGTCAGCAGATGGCCGGCAAGGTTGCCGCTGTCCACCGATGAAATGTAGAGCGGCGTCAGCGGCTGCAGCGACCGCGTATCGTACCAGTTGTAGAAATGGCCGTGGTATCGTTCCATCGTCTCCATCGTATTGAACGTGCGCGCCGTGCGTTCGACCAGTTCACCGGCCGCAATGTAGCCGAAATCGTACGCGGACAAATTCGCCAGCAGCGCCATCCCGATGTTGGTCGGCGACGTGCGGTGCGCGATGGCGGCAACGTGCTGTTCCTGATAATTGTCCGGCGGCAGCCAATGATCCTCCGGGCTGACGAAGGTCTCGAAGAACCCCCACGTTCTGCGTGCGATGTTTCGCAGAAAAAGTCTCTGTTCGTCCGCCAGCCTGGTGCCGTCACCGGCGACGGGAAGACTGAGCCACCACATGATCGCCGGCGACGCAAACCACAGGCACAAAATCGGTGCCGCCGCCGCCAGCATGACGGACTCGGACAGCGCCAGATGAACCGCTATGGCGACCGCAATCACCGGCGCGATCCACATCGACCGCCACGCGGCAGCGAAAGCGGCGCCGCCCCCGCCGTCGGACTCGCGCGCCCGATCGCCGGACGGATGCCATTCCAGAAGCCGTTTGCGGGTGAACAGCAGCCGTCCCGCCGTACGAGTGATCGCCGCTAGGCTGAACCACGCTTCATATGGAAGACAGGCCAGCGTCACGATCGCCCGTGCAAAGTTTTCGCCGGCAGAGCGCATCGCTTCGGCAAAATGCTGCGTCAGCGGCATTTCGCCCGGCTTGCGGAACAGCTCCATCAGCGAACTCATCACCGGCGGGATCAGCACGATTCCGAGCGCCACCAGCGTCCACAGCCGGATCTGGTCAAGGACGATCCATCCCAGCGTCAACAGCACCATCAATGCCGCGGAGACGAGACTGCGCCGCAGGTTGTCGAAAATCTTCCATCGCGACAGACCTGACAGCGGGTTTTTCAACCATCGTGAACCGGGGCCGGGAACGCGCGGCAACAGCCACGCCGCCAGCTGCCAGTCGCCGCGGATCCAGCGCCGCCGGCGCTTCACGTCGGCGCTGTAGCGACAGGGATATTCTTCGTACAGCTGCACATCGCTCAGCAGGCCCGCGCGTGCATAGCAGCCTTCCAGCAGATCGTGACTCAGAATGCGGTTTTCGGGAAAGCGTCCGCCCAGTGCCTGCTCGAACGCATCGACGTCGTAAATTCCCTTGCCGATGAACGAGCCTTCGCCGAACACGTCCTGGTAAACGTCGGACACCGCGCGCGTATAGGGATCGATCCCGGGATCGTCGCCGTAGAGCTGCGCGTACCGCGACCGGGCCGTGGCGGGCAAGCTCACGGCGACGCGCGGTTGCAGAATGCCATAACCGGCGATGACACGGCGCCGGTGTGCTTCATCCGTTTCGGCGGCGGCAGAACGCGGCCGATTCAGCGGGTGTGCCATCGTGCCGGCGAGTTGCCGGGCGGCGTCGCGCGGCAACCGGGTATCGGCGTCCAGTGTGATCACATACCTGATTGTCGGCAGGACTGCCGTTTTACCGACGATGAGCGAGAAACGCCCGTCCGCATCGCCGGGTGCGCCGGCGCGCAGCAGCGCGTTCAAATCCGCAAGTTTGCCGCGCTTGCGTTCGTGGCCCATCCACACGCCCTGCCGCCCATTCCAGCGGCGTGGACGATGAAACAGAAAAAAGACGTTGTCTTTTCCACCGCTGTATTTATCGTTGAGCGCGGCTATCTGCTGCGACGCCAGCAGCAGCAGCGGTTCGTCCTCCGGCAGTGTTTCACGGGATGCATCCTGAAAATCGGTCAGCAGGCCGAAATGCAGGTTTTCGTCCTGATTCGCCAGGAACCGGACTTCAAGCGCTTCGACCAGTTCTTCGATGTCCTGCGCACTGCCGAGCAGGGCCGGCACCACGACCAGCGTACGGTACCCTTCCGGAATGCCATTCGTAAAATCCATTCGCGGCAACGGATGCGGTTCCGTCAGCAGCGTTGCCAGCCGGTTCACCAATGTCACGGCCAGTTGGCTGGTTGCCAGCAGCGCCGCGATTCCCGTCAGCGCGAGCAGCCCGGCCGACGCCGTGCCGCCATGCGCATATATCAGCAGGCCGGTAGTGAAGATTGCCGTGAACAATGTGATCGTGCCGAGGTATAGCAGCAGCGGATACTGCTTTCCCGCCCTTCGCAGCGACGCGGCGGTGGACGGACGCGTACGCGCCGCCCGCTCGAGTTGCGGCAAACCGGGTCCGACCAGATAAAAACCGACATGGTGTCTGCGATCGTCGGGGCTTTTCGCCGCCGCATCCTCCTGCGCCAGCCGGACTGCCGCGTCGGCGATTCCGCTTTCGGACAGCGCGCTGCTTTTCGCCATCGCTTCGACGACGTGGCGGTAGTAGTCGCGAGTAGCGAAATCCATTCTGCCGTAAATTCCGGCCGGATCGCGGCGCAGCGTCTGCTCCACGACACTCATTGTCTCGACGAATTCACGCCAGTCCGTTGCGGCCAGAAAGCGCAGGCTTCCGATACTGTTGCTGACCGAAACCTGATCGACGGCCTGTTGCTGGTTCTCCATCTGCACCAGCTGCTGGATCGTGAGGCCCGATTCGGAAAGCCGCTGCTCGACCCACGTCAGCGGCAGGGCCAGTGCGGAGCTTTGTCCCTGCAGCCGGCGCGCCAGTTCGGCAACAAACGAACTGACCATTGGCGGTCGCGAGCGCGCCATGTCCGCGATGATCAGGATCAGATTCTTTGGATCGCGCTGTGAAATTTCGATCATCCGGTCCGCCCAGTAGCCGGCGCGATTGCGGTCGATCTTATCGGCGGCGAGCCGGGTGCCGGCGCGCCGGAGATTTTCGATCAGCGCCAGGCGCAGCATGATCGGGATCGCCCATAATTCTCCCAGCGTCAGCGCGGCGACCGTCTGATAGGCGGCGAGGAAGCTGCTGAGGCCTTCCGGATCGACGCGTCCGTCACAATGCGAAATTGCCTCCAGCGCGATGTCGTATACCCGCGGCAATCCAGCGGACGGCCCGTGTGCCAGACGCGGCAGCCCCCGGCTGTAATCGTGGGGCAAATGCCGCTTGGCAGTGCGGATCTGCTCTTCGATCAGATAGAAGTTATCAAGCAGCCATTCGCCGGCCGGCGCAATCCGGCGATTCATGCTGACCGCCGCCGCCATCAGGTTGCGGGTTCTGATCAGGACGTCTTCATTTTCGGCCAGCCGGTGCAACAGACGATCGGGCGTGCTTCCGGCAAGCAGCTCGTGCGACGCGGCGAGATGCCGGCCATGCTGACGCATCTGGTCGGCGCTGAACAACTCCGAGCGCAACGGCGGCTCGTTGCCCGCATAACGGCCAGCGAGATTGTAACCGCGCCGGCGCGCCTTGAATCGAAGCAGGATTTCGCGAATCGCCGTGCCGCCCGCGCTCAATTTTATGATTTCCTTCTCCGCGGTAAATGTCTGAACCTATCTTATTAAATTAATGACAGGATTTTGCTGAGATGGTTTACAGAAACGACACTCGCACGGCAGAGCGCCGGGAAATCGCTCTTCACCCCTGTCGACGGAGTCGGCCGCCGCCGCGTTGTTGTCGGTTCTGCCGGCGCAGTGCCGAACGCATGTCATTGCCGCAAGGCAAGAATCGGGCGGCACCGACAGCCGGCCGCGAATGCACCGGTGTCTTGGCCGGAGGCTCGCCGATCGGCGATGGATCAGGCAGAGCCTGCGGATACGGCCAGTCCGGCGGTTTCGGCGGGCTTTCCACCGATTCCGGAGATTGCACCCAATGCAGCGGCGTCACCGCGTCGGTCAAACGATCCAGTGCGTACATCGGATTTTTCTCTTTGCGTGAAGCCGGATTTCACGCGCTGTCCAGGAAGGATGACGATAATGTTCGTGTCCCATACGCGCCACCCACCGGCCGTTGCAGATGTTCGGAGTGATGGTGCGTTTGTGCACCACTCGCAATCTACTATGCATCACTGCGTTCTGCGCTACATCGATGCCTGTTTCGTGTCAGGCGGGATGCGTGGATCGAAGTCCTGCCACTGGCCATCCTTCCAGATGCCGCTGGCCTGCTCGACGTCTTCGGCGCCTCGCTCGCGCAGCATCCGCGTCACTGTCTTCGCCTCGTCCTCATCATCGACGCGCGCCGCAATCATGACGCCGGCTTCACGCGGGTCATTGCGTTCCCGTGTCTCTTCGCGGCGCGTGCGCATCCTGCTCGTCGCCCCGGTCAGCGAGCCGGCATAACCGCCCACCAGCAGGCCCAGTACCGGCACCAGCCAGTAACGCCACGCGGCCCAGTAGAGGATGGCGCCGATGATGACGCCGACGATCGCGCCGATCAGCGTTCCCAGCCATGCGCCCCGGCTGCCGGGGCGCGCGCCGGGATCGGCGTACTCGTCGCCCCCGATCGGAAACTGATCATGCTGCCCCGGCGGATTCAGATAAAAAACACTGACGTCTTCCGCCGCAAGTTCATGCGTATGCAGATGCCTGGCAGCCTCGTTCGCCTGTTCGAAATTCGAAAACCGTCCCGCTACGATCAGAGCCATGATGGAACATCCCGCGAATGCACTCGTTCGCACATAACGCAAATTGCATTCCAGATCATGACGGCGCGATTGCCGTGCGGGGACCGAAAAGTCGCCCTCCGCCGGCCTATCATGACCGGCGTTTTTGACACGGCGTTGTAATTTTTACAATGAAAGAGCCGGGTTGCGCGTTGCAGCCGACCCGTCTGTGGCAACCTTCATCGATACCTACATCATCCGCCCGGCATGAAAACCGCCACCCAGCAGTCCCAGTACCCCAATGATGATCAGATAAATCGCGACGATGTAGTTCAGCAGCCGCGGCACGATCAGAATGAGAATTCCGGCAATCAGCGATACCACGGGTGTCAGCATCACGTTCATCAGATTTCCTTTCTTCTTTTGAAACGGAAACGGGTATGGCGCTGCGCAGTGCGCGAGTGGCTTCCCGCCTCCCGCATCATGCTCATGCATTGCTGTCGCGCGGGGCGGGACAGGCGAGTAGCCGGTTGTATTCCTTTTTCATCGCCGCATAACATTCGCAAGTTCGCAATTCGAGCTGCGAGCGGTCGACGATCGCGATGCGGCCGCGGCGATAGTGAATGATGCCGTCGCTCTGGAGTTTTCCGGCCGCCTCCGTGATGCCTTCGCGCCGCACCCCGAGCATGTGGGCGATCTGTTCCTGCGTCATGAACAATTCGTCGCCGGTCAGCCGGTCGACGTGCATCAGCAGCCAGCGGCACAATTGATGCTCGACCGAATGATGCCGGTTGCATACGGCGATCTGTGCCGTCTGCGTCATTAGCGCCTGCGCGTAACGCAGCAGCGCGTGCTGCAACGTGTCGTTGTGCGCAAAGAGCCGCTTCAGCGATTCGCCTCGCATCCGGAACGCCTGCCCGGCAGTCTCGACCACTGCCCAATTCGGCGTAGTGCCGCCGCTCAGCACCGACATGATACCTACCAGGCCTTCATTACCAACGATCGCGATTTCGGCCGAAGCGCCGTTTTCCATCATGTAAACCAGCGACACGATACTGGTAACGGGGAAATAGACATATTCCAGCCGGACGCCAGGTTCGTGAACGACCCACCCGTGAGGCAATGACACCGGATCGAGATACGGCACCAGTTCGCCGTAAGTGTGGTCCGGCAACGATGCCAGCAAATGATTCCGCTGCGGACTGCGTGGATCGCACATGCACCCTCCGGGGTTTTTGTATTGTCCGTTTTTTTGGCGTCACCCGCACACATTTCGAGGGCCGGTTCTCATCCAACGCCCCTTACAGTGTCAGTTTTCGAAACACCGCTCGTTGTCAACGCCGACGCCCCAGCAACAGAAATATAATGAAAAGAATTATTCCGATAATGAAAAGTATCTTCGCGATTCCGGCCGCGGTGCCGGCGATCCCGCCGAATCCCAGCAGTCCGGCAATCACGGCGATGATGAAAAATACCAGAGCCCAGTACAGCATCGGTTGGCCTTTACGGTCGTTGAGGGGCCGGCGGCGCCAGCGGCAGTGCCGGGTTTAACGGTCACTTTTCATTGACACGCGGCGGCATCGCCCGGTTCGCCGGCGCGCCGGTGTGCTCCGGCGGCGGTGGCGGCGTTGCGTTGTGGTCCTGCTGCGCCGGGCTTTGCTGCGCTTTCGCCTCCGGTGTGCGATTCTGTTCCGCAATCGTCGCATACGCCGGCGCATTCTGAAGATCGCTCTTTGAAAGATGAACGATCGCACTTTTCTGTCCGGGATCGAGACGAATTTCGTTCAGCGGCAACGCCACGCGCTTGGCCCCGAGTCCCAGAAAGCCGCCGATTTTTACGACGACCCCGACCAGACGGCCGCTCTCGTCGATCACCAGATTGCCGACATTGCCGATCGGATTGCCGGTCTGGTTGACCACCGGGATCCCGATCAGATTGCTGGACAGCATCTGCCGTCCCGACTGTTGCGTGAGAAACCGGGTGCCGGATTGCGGCTGTACCAGCGCGGGCGAACTCGATGCCGGCGCGCCAGACTCTTGCAATGACGGCTGCTGTTTCGCTGCGCTCGCGGCCATGCTGAAGACGGCGAACAGCGAAATCAGCGATGCGCGCAGCAACACGCGTTTCATCATCCTGATCCCCGGAATTTGAAAATGGAAGCCAACGGCATCAAAGTCCCGACTCCCATTCGCTGACCTGCTTTGTCGCTTCGTCTTTCGTGATGCCGTACGACTCCTGGATCTTGCCGACCAGCCGTTCGCGCTTGCCGTCAAACTGGTCGAGATAATCATCGGTGATTTTTCCCCAGCGCTCTTTCGCACTGCCCTTGAATTGCTTCCAGTTGCCTTCAATGCGATCCCAGTTCATGAGAATCTCCCATGCAAGTGTAATAACATCGGACTCGATCCCCTTTCGCCGTGATGCCGATCAGGCGCGAAAGAAACAAGCGATAGGGACACTTCGGTCAACACTGATTCCGCAATTAAGAGGCCAGCGCGTTTCGCATTGATAATCAAACGGATGTAGCCAATAACGGCAGTTCGAGATGTAACTCTTTCAGAGCGGCTTGCAAGAATTACAGAAAAGGCGGCGCCACGACGGCGGCCGCGGCCACGCCCGACGTACCGTGATCACCGTTTCAAAACAGGCCATCACAACGGTTGCCGCTCCCTATCGAAATCGCTGGTACGGCAATTGCACACCAAAGCGATGTAGCGAATTGACGATTCGCGCCAAGCATTCCGATTGTTTTATCAAGGAGCCTTTTTATGAAGACGAACAAGTGGCTGATGAGCTGGGTATTGATGTTGTCGGTGTTGTCGCTTTTTGCCGCGCTCGCCGGCTGTGCCAGTACGCCGAGCTCGGACAGCACCGGCGAGTATATCGATGATGCCACGATCACGACCAAGGTAAAGGCGGCGTTCGTCAAGGACGATGAAGTCAGCGCGCTCCATATTCACGTCACCACCTTCAAGGGCATCGTGCAATTGAGCGGTTTTGCAGACAATCAGGACGAGATCAACCGTGCGGTCGAATTGGCGCGCAACGTCAAGGGCGTCAAGTCGGTGAAGAACGACATTCACCTCAAATAGGCCGGCGCATCAGTTCGTGTCGGCGTGTTGGAAAATGTTATGATGAATTTCTCGCTATGTTCGGTAGCGTACCAACAATTCCATTGACGCGTGACATAATATCTGCAAGTTGAATTGATTGAGTGCACAACAGCCGCAACCCGTTTTTTGAATCCCTCCCCCCATTTGCCCCGCTCTGCCGGGGCTTTTTTTTAGTATCGACCCGCAGTGCAATGCGCGGATACTGGCCAACAAGAGCATCATCAGCCTATGCTTATGGCATCATAATGGCGAGTGAGCAAATGCGCCGCAACCAGTGAATCCATGGGCGCCGGCAGTATTGAAGACAGCCGCAACAGTGGATCAGCCCGGCCGTTGTGACGCTGAAACGCGCACTGCGAGGCTCACGCACGCGGCGTGCCGTCGCGTACGCAACAGCGGAATTACAAGATTATTCTGTCCCCGTCTTACGCCAGTCGCCGGCAAACTCCGGCAGCAGCAGGCTCAACCAGCTCGAAGCCGGGAATCGCGGCGCCGCCGGTGTGTCATGTGCATTTCGGCAATTACGGCGCTCGACGTTGCCGAGTCCGTGCTTTTCGAGCAGGTTGTAAAGCGTCACCCGGGATATGCAAAGCTTGCGTGCAACTTCCGACAGGTTGTTACCGCACAGGCGCAGCGCATGCTGCACCGCTTCGCGCTCGACCGCCGCCCGCACCTGGCTGAGCGGCAGCATCTGCGTGCGGATGCCACGAAACAGTTCCTGCATCGCGGGGCTGGTGCCCACCATCTCTTCGTCGCTTACCGCCACACTGTGCCCGGCACGTGCCGTATGCTCCAGCGCCTGCGACATGCCCCACGCATGCCCCAGCGTCTGCCGCAGCCGCCCCCCGCTCAGCGGCAGCGTGTGATAGTCGAAAAAATGCTCCGCTATGATGCGCGTCAACCGCCCGTCGCCCTCCGATAGTGCACCGGCCGGCACCAGCCCGATCCACTCCACAAAGCGCGACACCTGCGTCAGCGCCCCCACCGCTTCGCTCGCCCGCTCCTCGAAACCGCGCTCCAGCCGCACCATCCCTACCCGGAACGCATGCTGCTGCAGCAGCCGGCGCGCCTTGTCCAGCGTGTTGACGCTATGAATTTCCCAGTCGGACAACTCCTCTCCCGCTTCCAACTCACCCTGCAGCGAGAAATCCACATACAGCAAATGCCGCTTTTCCTGGCCCATGCCCCTCACAACCCCTGTGACGGCAATACCTGGTGCCGCCGACGTTATTCAACTCTTCAATACAACCGGAATGTTCCTGCTGGCGAAGAAAGACTTGCACTCCTTTTTCTGATTACTGACATCGCACGTCAAAACTCTCCTTGCCGAGTCATGTTCTCGTTTATCGCATACAACCGGCGTTGCACCGCGATCGGATTTGTGTCTGAGATGATGCAATCTGCATTTAAGTTCCGCGCTTTCCGCCGCCGTTCGTTTTTCGTTTCGTGTTCGTACCGCTACCGACATTTTCAATCATAGCCAGCGTCAGCTGGAACGCGTTTTTTATTCGATACCACTGTTCCTGCGTGCGCCGCACTCGCGATTCAATCTGCACCGCGTCGTCATTCCGAAACCAGATCTAACGGTTCGGTATTCTAGTAAGCAACATCCATTCCATTGCAAATCTGCAGCGCGGCCGGACGAGCAGCATCTTAAGGCCTATTTCCGGCTTCCGTGTGAGAC
>DASSON010000021.1:0-6344 GCA_035700525.1 Burkholderiales bacterium | reverse complement strand
ACACCGTGATCGCGGTGCTGGGCGTGATGCTGGCGGCGGGCGCGGCGCTGCCGCAAGCGGTGGACGTCGCGAACCGCGCGGCCGGCATTGCGGTCGGCAAGTTCGGCACCGCGGTGGTCCATCCGGACGAATTGTTTGCAGCCTGATGCAAAAAAGGGATAGTTGAAATGTATTACGTGGTCACCGGCGCCGCTGGCTTCATCGGCTCCAATCTCGTGAGAGCGCTGAACGAGCGGGGCGAAACCGACATCATTGCGGTGGACAACCTGACACACGCGGACAAGTTCCTGAACCTCGTCGATTGCGAGATCGCGGACTACCTCGACAAGGAGACGTTTCTCGCCGAGTTGCTCGATGGCGCGTTCGACGGCCAGATCACGGCGTTGCTGCACGAAGGTGCGTGCTCAGACACGACCGCCAGCGACGGCCGCTACGTGATGCAGAACAACTACCGTTATTCGCTGACGCTGCTCGAGCACTGCATCAGCGACGGCGTGCCGCTGATCTATGCGTCGTCGGCGGCGGTCTACGGCGGCAGCAGCGTGTTTCAGGAAAAGCGCGAGCATGAGGCGCCGCTCAACGTTTACGGCTATTCCAAATTCCTGTTCGACCAGGCGGTGCGGCGGCGCTTTCACGAGCTCACCGCGCAGGTGGTGGGACTGCGTTACTTCAACGTTTACGGTGAGCGTGAGCAGCACAAGGGGCGCATGGCGTCGGTCGCGTTTCATTTCTTCAACCAGTACATGACGAACGGCAAGGTGCGGCTGTTCGCCGGCAGCGGCGGCTATGGCGACGGCGAGCAGCGGCGTGATTTCATTTCGGTGGAGGACGTGGTCGGTGTCAATCTGTTTTTTCTTGAGCACCCTGCGAAGTCCGGAATCTTCAATTGCGGCACCGGTGCCGCGCAGAGCTTCAACGACGTCGCGCATGCGATGGTGAACGGCTGCCGCGCGGCACGCGGCGAGGCGCCGCTGACGCTGGCCGACATGCAGCATGAGGGTATCATCGAGTACATCCCGTTTCCGCAGGATCTGACCGGAAAATATCAGAGCTACACGCAGGCCGACGCATCGGCGCTGCGCGCGGCCGGCTATGACCAACGGTTCCTGACGGTGGAACAGGGTGTCGCGCGCTATTGCCAGGGCCTGCTGCGCCGCGCGCAACGGCACTGACGGCGCGCGACGGAATTTTCGCCCGCGCCGTACTGTCCATTCGGTATCATGGGCGGAGATCTGGAGGAACAACAGATGAAAAAAACACTGGAAGACTTCGTCGGCAACACGCCGCTCGTCAACCTGAAAAGAATGGCCGGCAACACCGGGAATACCCTGCTGGCGAAGCTCGAAGGCAACAATCCCGCGGGATCGGTGAAGGATCGGCCGGCGCTGACGATGATCAAGCGTGCCGAAGCGCGCGGCGACATCAAGCCCGGCGACACGCTGGTCGAGGCCACCAGCGGCAATACCGGCATCGCGCTGGCGATGGCGGCGGCGATCATGGGCTACCGCATGATCCTGGTGCTGCCGGAGCATTCCAGCGTCGAGCGCCGGCAGGCGATGACCGCGTACGGTGCGCAGTGCGTGCTGACGCCGCGCGAAGGTGGCATGGAGCTGGCGCGCGACACCGCGGAAAAAATGCAGGCCGAAGGCAAGGGCCACATCCTCGATCAGTTCGCCAATCCCGACAATCCGCTGGCGCATTACGAAGGCACCGGTCCTGAAATATGGCGTGACACCGGCGGCAAGGTCACGCATTTCGTCAGCAGCATGGGCACCACCGGCACCATCATGGGCGTGTCACGCTTCCTGAAGGAAAAGAATCCGGCGATCCAGATCGTCGGCTGCCAGCCGACCGAGGGCTCGCACATCCCCGGCATCCGCAAATGGCCGCAGCAGTATCTGCCGAAAATCTGCGACTGGAGCCGCGTCGATCGCGTGGTCGAAGTGCAGCAGGCCGATGCCGAGGAAACCACGCGGCGGCTGGCGCGTGAGGAAGGCATTTTCGCCGGCATCTCGTCCGGCGGCGCAATGTGGGCGGCGCTGCAGATCAACCGTGAAGTGAAGAACGCCGTCATCGTGTCGATCGTCTGCGATCGCGGCGACCGTTATCTTTCGACGGGTGTTTTCCCGGCGTGACGCGAACACCTGGCGACGCCGATCACTGGGTCTGATCGGTGCCGCCGTCCTCGCCGGCGGCTGTCTGCTGGCCGTGGCTGCGGACAGCGGCCGCCAGATCGTGCTGTCGCTGGCCGACGTTTCCGGTCCCGGCTATCATGCGGCCGGTGTGACGCTGACGCTGGACGGCGGCAATCTCGATGCGGCGCAGGTGGCGATCGACAGCATCGGGGTCGCCGGCCACGTCTGGCACAACGTGCGTTTGGACTGCCCGCATCTGCTGCTCGAGAAAACCGCGGTGAAATGCAACGATGGCGTGCTCGATGCCGGCGTCAAGCTGCCGGTCGCATTCAGCTATTCGTCTGCGGCACGGCACCTTGAAGTTACGGTTTCGCCGGCGGCCAGGGAACGCTGGCAGTTTGTCGATGATTTTTCGCAAACTGCCACGCGCGCCGGCCTGGCGGTAACGAACGGCCAGATCAAGCGGCTCGGATTCCTGCTGCCGCCGCACCTGCCGGCACTGACTGCTGGTACGCTCAACGGCAACATCTCGTTCGACGGTTCCCGCGCGCGTGGAAAAATCACGGTCGCGGGCGCCGCTTTCTCTGATGCCAGCGGCCAGCACGCCGGCGACAAGATCGACGCGGTGCTGCAGCTCGACGCGGCGCGCAATCGCGCCGGAGGTTGGGACTGGAACGCGACGATCGACTGGCCGCGCGGAGAAGTCTACTGGCAGCCGCTCTACGTCGCCGCGCAGAACTACCGGCTGACGGCCAAAGGTGATACCGGAGACAAAGGCACGTACGTGACTGCCGCGACGCTGGATCTGTCCGGCATCGGCCGCTTCGCGTTTACCGGCAATGTCGCACCCGGCGCGCTGAACACCGCAAGCGGCACGCTGCACGCATCCGGCATCCAGCTCGATGCCTTGGCGGAACGCGTGATCAGGCCGTTCTTCGCCGGAACGGCGTTTGCGAAATTGAGTGCGGCCGGTCAGGCAGACATCGATGTCGCCTTCGCCAACGGCGTGGTCGACAGTCTCGACCTCGATCTGCGCAATGCATCGCTCGACGATGGTGCCGGCAAGTACCGCCTGAACGGTATCAGAGGCAGCATTCCGTGGCGCCGCGCCGCGCCGACACAGGCGACGCTCAACATCAAGAGCGGCTCGTTTTCAGACGTGCCGATGGGACAGGTCAAGCTGCCGCTGCGGCTCGACGGTTTCAGCGTCGCAGCATCAAACTTCAAGATTCCATTGCTGGATGGCGGTCTGTCGCTGGACGACTTTGCCGCGCGCCGTGCGGCGGGCAAGTGGCAGTGGCAATTCGAGGGCGGCGTGCTGCCGATTTCGATGGAAGCGCTGACGAAGGCATTGGGCTGGCCGCAGATGCACGGCACGCTTTCCGGAGTGATTCCGCAGGTGCGTTACGACGGGTCGTCGGTGACGGTCAACGGCGTGCTGTTGTTCAACGTATTCGATGGCGCGATCGTCGCGAAGAATCTGCGCCTCGCCGATGCGTTCGGGCGCGTGCCGCGATTGTCGGCCGATCTCACGATGAGCGATCTCGATCTGGGACTGCTGACCAGCACGTTTTCGTTCGGCAGCATTACCGGACGCATCGATGCCGAAGTGAATGATCTCGAACTGATCAACTGGAAGCCGGTTGCGTTCGACGCAAAAATCAGCAGCAGCCCCGGCAATTACCGGCGCCGCATCAGCCAGCGCGCGGTGCAGAGCATTTCGGCGCTCGGCGGTGCCGGTGCGGCTGCGGCGATCCAGCGCGGCTTTCTCGGCTTTTTCAAGGAATTCGGCTACAGCCGGATCGGACTCAGTTGCCGCCTGCAGGACGGCGTTTGCCACACGGGTGGCATCACGGCGCAAGGCAACGGTTACGTGATCGTGCAGGGCGGCGGCATTCCGGCGATTACGGTGATGGGCTACAATCATGATGTCAACTGGAACGTGCTGCTGGCGCGGCTCGAGCGCATCACGCAGGAAAACGTCAAACCCATTGTCAACTAGAACCTATCTCATGAATATTCGCGTGATGCGTTGCGGCCCAAAAGAGGCGGATGCAAGGCGCGGCGCGCCGCCCATAGTCATTCTATGGGCAAGCGGCGCAACGCCGCAGACGCGCTTTTGGGCCACAACCCTGCGGGACCGGGCGATTTGGACGCGTTTCAGCGTCGCTCGCCGCTTGCATAGTCTTGCTATGCGGCGCGACTCGCTCCTCGAACCGCATCCCAAATCGCGCGGTCGCACACGCGAATATTCATGAGATAGGTTCTCCAGGGAGATCTGATGCAAGTCAGAATGCGGATGATGCTGCCGGCTGCGGCTGCGCTGCTGATTGCCGGATGCGTGACGATCAACATCTATTTTCCGGCTGCTGCGGCGCAAAAGGCGGCGGACAAGATCATCGACGACGTGTGGCAGTTGCAACAGCCGGCACCGACTGGCGGCAGCGGTGAACAGCAGCCACCAGCGGCCGCGGCACAGCCGGCACAGCAACCGGCGCCGGCCGCGCAACCGGAACCGAACGGACAATCGAAGCCATGAATCGCCGATCCCCGCTGAACCGTTACGCTACCGTCCGGAGTGCGCGCATGAAGACGTTGTGGAATCCGATCCTGATCGTACTGGCGACGCTGCTGGTGCTGGCATCACCGCTTGGCGCACAGGCGCAGACGCAGGCGAACATCGACATCAACACGCCCGCGATCAACAGCATCAAGAGCAGCATGCATCAGCGCTGGAAGAACCTGCGGCCGTATTTCGTGAATGGAGCGGTCGGCCTGACGCACGACGGCTTCATCACGCTGCGCGATGCGAGTCAGGTGCCGCTGCCGCAGCGCGCGCAGCTCAATTCATTGATCGCGGCGGACAACCAGGACCGCAAGGCGCTGTATCGCGAAATCGCGAATGCGAACGGCCATCCCGATTGGGAGAACGACATCCGCATGACGTTCGCGCAGCGCTGGATAGACAAGGAGCCTTCCGGCTGGTGGTATCAGAACGCAGCCGGCGCCTGGGTCCGTAAATGATGCCGGTTCTCGTATTCGATATCGAGACGATTCCCGATATCGACGGCCTGCGCAAGCTGCACGGGCTGGATGCCGACATCGCCGACAAGGATGTCGCCGACATGGCGTTTCAACTGCGGCGGCAATCGTCGGGCAATGATTTTCTGCCACTGCATCTGCAGCGCGTGGTGACGATTGCGTGCGCGCTGCGCGACCGCGACACGTTCCGCGTGTGGTCGTTCGGCGAGCCGGAGGATACCGAAGCCAGTCTGATCCAGCGCTTCTTCGACGGCATCGAACGCTATGCGCCGCAGATCGTGTCGTGGAATGGCGGTGGCTTCGACCTGCCGGTGCTGCACTACCGCGGCCTGATTCATGGCGTGCGTGCCGCGCGCTACTGGGATCTCGGGGACGACGATCGCGACTTCAAGTGGAACAACTACATCAGCCGCTACCACATGCGGCATCTCGACCTGATGGACCTGCTGGCGCTGTACCAGCCGCGCGCCGCGGTGCGACTGGATCAGATTGCGCAACTGATCGGATTTCCGGGCAAGCTTGGAATGGACGGCAGCCAGGTGTGGGATGCGTATCAGGCAGGGAAGATTGCCGAGATCCGACACTATTGCGAAACCGACGTCGTGAACACCTACCTGGTCTACCTGCGTTTCCAGATGATGCGCGGTGCCTTGACCGGCGAGCGCTACGATGCCGAATGCGCAGTGGTGCGCACGTCGCTCGGCAAGTCAGGGGAGTCGCACTGGCAGGAATTTCTCGGGCATTGGAAGGCCTGATTTTCCCGGCCGCAGTAATGCGCACAAACATTTTCCCCTCCTTATCGAGGAGGGGCGTTCGCGAAGGCGAACGGGGTGGTGGGCGGTGCTTGCCGAAGCCACGAAACCACCCCGTCCGCTACGCGGCCACCCCTCCTCATTTGAGGAGGGGAAAAACCGATAGCGCATGAACGGACGCACGAATTTTCCCCGCCTTATCGAGGCGGGGAGTCCGCGAAGGCGGAGGGGGGCGGTGGGCGGCGTTCGCCGAAGCCGCGAGATCACTCCGTCTGCTACGCGCGAGACCGCGACAGGCGAAGCAGGAGCCCGCACAGTGGGTATTTCCCTCCCATAATGCAACGTCCGGCACCTCATGCGAGCAACATCGTCACCATCGAATCCCTCGACCAGGAGGGGCGCGGCGTTGCGCATC
>DASSON010000020.1:0-20529 GCA_035700525.1 Burkholderiales bacterium | reverse complement strand
TTATATTCAAGCGCCTCTTTCATTCCGTCGATGGTCCGGGATATCGTTCCGAAATTCTTGACGACCCCATCCGGGAGCAGTTCGCCGCCGGACTTGCGCGCCAGCACAAGGCATTCCGCGAAGCCGAACAGACCGATAAGGACCGGGAGCAGCGGCAGTCCGCCGCGCAGTTCGAGGATCCCGAACGTGGCGCGCGGTGCACCCGTGAGAGGTCCCACGCCGACTGTACCCAGCGCCAGGCCGAGCGCGCCCGCGATGATGCTTCCGACATAGGACTGGCCCGTCATGCTTGCCATCGCGCTGACTCCGAGCACGGTGATAGACAGCATGAGGGCCGGCCCAAACTTCAGCGCGTACGAGCCTATCGATTCGGTGACCGTGCCCAACAGGACCGCCCCCACCAGCAGACCGATGAACGCCGACATAGTGGAGGCTCCGAGTGCCCGGTCGCCCTCGCCTCGCTGCGCCATCGGGAATCCGTCCAGCGCGACCGCCGCCGACGCCGGTGTGCCCGGAACATTCAGCGTAATCCCCGGCCACGATCCGCCGAGTTCACTGACACCGTATATTGCGACAAAGAACACCATCAACGACAGAGGGTCCATCCGCAAGCCAAGCGGCATCAGGATGGCAATGACATTTCCCGCGTTGAGGCCCGGTATGGCTCCGATCACATAACCGATCAGCGTACCGAGTACGATCAGCCCCATCAGCTCCGGCGACGTAAATATCGAAGCCGCGGCGTTGAACAATGAGCCCATTTACTCGCCGCCCCCAGGCCACATGTTGACCGGCAATTCCAGTAGATAGCCGAAGGCGAGCCAGATGGCTGCGGTCACGGCAAGCGCAATCAATATCAGGTTAATCGTCTTGGGGCGCCCGGCGAACAGCTGCAGGATAATCATCACTGCAAAGGTGGCCGGCAACAGCCCGATCGGCGTGATGATGAACGGATACAGAACGGCGCCTGCAATGATGCCGGACGTGCGCCACGCGCCCGTCACCACGCGGAAATTGTCTTGTATCGAGGGGCGAGTGGGCATCGTTCGATAGCAGTCGGCCAACGTCCTGAGACGCTTGGAGCCGTCCCAGGCGACGCTCGCGCCGAGGATGGCGAGCATCGTTGCGGGGTAGCCAAAATCCAGCCCGCGGACGCCTGTAATTGAAATGAATAGCGCGACGGCGAGCACAAAAAGGATGACGTCGAATAGCAGCCCCAGAGCAGTGTCGAAATATCTGGTGCGACCATCTGCTGCCGCGCCGTCAGGTCGGTTCTCCATAATGCTTTGCTTTAGCTGAGGGGATCGGATTCCCGTGCGGCGAAACCCGGCTCGCCGCTCATCTGGTCATGAGCTTTCCGTACTGGTCCAGCGCAGCCTTCATCTCTGCCGTGGCCTTCCTGGTCGCAGCCGCGTCGGCAAAATGAAAATAGGGTGCGTACCCGGCCTTTTGCATTGCCTGCTTGAACGTTTCGGATTTCACGGCAGTGTTTAGTGCCGAGATCAAACGGCCCGTATCCTTCGGATGTTTGGATTGTGCTTTTGCAGAGACATAAAGAGCCTGCCCGAAGCCAACGTTTGGAATGGTAACGCCGAGCTGGGTACCGATCGCCGTGGTGTGAATCAGTGATGACGCAGGATTGCTGTTCCCGAAGTATCCGATCGGCCGAATGGTGCTTCCGAATGCGACGATTCCAGCCGAAGGTGAGATGCCTGCATCGACATGGGCGCCGGCGACCACGGTTCGCAATTCGGAGCCGCCGTTGAACGGAATAATGTTTAAATTGGATTCAATACCGGCGACCTTTGCCAGGATTCGTGCCATCAATCCGTTCGAGCTGGTTATGCCGCTGACGCCCAGATTGATACGCTGCTGCTTCGCAGCCTGAACCAGATCTTTTACAGAATGAAACTTTGAATTCTTCGGCACAAAAACAGTCATGCGATCATTTTGAAGCGTGGCAAGCGGATAGAAGTCATCCATTGTTATGGAGACGTGATTGACATACAGCGACGTGGTTGCAAACTCATTCGCGATGATCATCACGTGGTAATTGTCCGTATGCCTGCTCAAGCCTTGAAGTGCCGCCAGTTCGGGTTTTTCGTACTTGATCCTTACCGGCTGCCCGAGCGCCTTGCCCCAGGGGCCTTTCAGAATCTGTGCCTGCGCGTCCCAGCTGCCACCCGGCGCAGTTGGAACAATGAGCGTAATGGCCTTGTCCGGAAAGGTTTGTGAGTCACTGCCTTGGCCATACGCGACGAAGCTTGCCCCCATGAGTAATGCGGCACTCAGGGCGATCGAGTATGTACGAAGTTTCATGTTACTTACCCCCTCTCAAATTTGGGCCATGTTGACAGTTCCCGCCGCGCGGGCGGTATCAGACGACTGTTGCATCCGGATTCATGCCTTTTTCCGTTCCGGATAATGCTGTTGTCTACCCTACGGTCTCTGAACCGCATGGACAATTTATTTTTGTTTGGCAATACATTAGAGATGTTAATATTTCACACAGGAAGCCCCGAGCCCTCGGACGAGAGCATGAAAACATTGGATTTGAACCTGCTGCGCACGCTCGTTACCATCGAGCAGGTCGGCACTTTCTCGGGCGCCGCGGAAGTGCTGTGCAAAACCCAGTCAGCCATCACACAACAGGTGCAGCGTCTCGAAGAGCACACCAGTTGCGTACTGTTCACCAAAAAAGGGCGCAACCGGATACTCACTTCCCAAGGTCAGGAACTCGTGGATTATGGCCGGCGCCTGCTGGCGATAAACGACGAGGCGTTGCGTACCATGGAGCGAAAGCAGGTGGGCGGCGAAATCCGGATTGGCGCGCCGCCGGATACCGCCGATACCCTCTTGCCTTCGATGCTGACGTGCATTGCACAACAGGCACCCAACGTGCGCATCTCCATCCAGGTGGATCGCAGTCCCTTCCTCATGGCTGCGCTGAAATCAGGCGATATTGACCTCACCATTTCCTCACGCACCGGAACCGGCTTGAGACGCTTTGAGCTGCAAACCTCGCCCACCCTGTGGATCTGCGCCGCAGGATATGTTTACCGCAAAGGAAGCCCGCTGCCACTAATTCTGGCCGACGAACGAAGCGTTTTCAGAAGAACTGCAATCCGGGCGCTCTCCGGTACATCACTTACCTGGCACATCAATTACGTGGCTACCACACTTACCGGTATCAAGGCCGCAGTACGCGCCGGGCTGGGTGTGACCGCGCGGACAGCCGAATTCCTCAGCTCCGACATGCGCGTATTAAGTGAAGCAGACGGCCTGCCCCCGCTACGCCCCACCACCTACTGGCTATGGATGCGAAAGGATGCTACCAGCCCGCTTACCGTCTTTGTCTACAAAATGCTGAGGACACAGTTCAGTCACAAGGACAGGTAGCGGCAGAGTTCTTCAGCTTCACGAACAGTCACAGTCGCGCGTCACCATTCCTTCAGTTTCGCCCGCAGCCGGATCACCGCCTGGCCGTGCAGCTGGCATACGCGCGACTCGGTGACGCCGAGAATGGCGGCGATTTCCCGGAAGTTCATTTCCTGTTCGTAGTACAGCCCCATCAGCAGTTTCTCGCGCTCCGGCAGCACGTCAATCGCCGCTGTCAGCGCCGCCCGGAAACGCTCGCTGCGCAGTTGCTCGAGCGGATTTTCGCGCTCGTCGGGACAATTGCTGTCCAGAAAATCGCTGCCGCCATCGGCTGAAAAATCGTCGAGATGCAGCAGCTGGTAGCCACGTGCGTTCTGCAGCATCTCCTGGTATTCGGCCAGCGGCATGCCCATTTCGCGTGCCACTTCGCTCTCCGACGGTGCCCGGCCGAGGCGCTGCTCAAGTTTGCTGAGCGCGGTCTCGATCTGCTTCAGTGCGCGGCGCTGGCTGCGCGGCAGCCAGTCGTTCTGCCGCAGTTCGTCCAGCATCGCGCCGCGGATGCGCTGCGTGGCAAAAGTCTCGAAGCGGGTGCCGGCATCCTGTTCATAGCGACCGGCGGCGTCCATCAGTCCGATCAGGCCGGCCTGCACCAGATCATCGAGCTGAACACTAGACGGCAGCCGCGCCGCGAGATGGTTGGCCATCCTGCGCACCAGCGGCGCATACTCGGTGACCATGTCCTGCCGGTCCAGCGTTCCTGTAGCGGTATACACGGTATCGGTCTCCGCGCCGCTCAGCACGCCGCCGCACAGCGGCCGCCGCTGACCGGCGGCGCCAGCAGCACCGTTTCGGCGAGACGCTGGAATGCCCGTCCGCACGCGCTGCCGGGATCCGCGAACAGCGGCCGCGCCGGCACGTGCAGCGCTCGCGGCAGCACCTGCTCGTCCGGAATGAAGCCGCAATAATGAAGCTGCGCCGACAGAAAGCGGCGCACCGCGTCGGCCATGTTGCGATAGACAGTCAGCGCCGCCGTTTCCGATCCGGCGCGATTGATCACGATCCGGTAATCGCCGTGGCTGCCACCGCGACACAGTGTCTTGATCCGTGCGTAGGCGGCGGTGATCGTAGCGGCGTCCGGCGTGATCACCAGCAGCGTGTCACCGAAGCCTGCTCCGCCGACAGTGGCAGCATCGACCGCCGATTCCAGATCGTTGATCACGCACACGCTGAAACGCCGCGGCAATGCCTGCAGCAGGCGGCCCAGCGCGATGCGCCAGTCGCGCGCGCGCTGGGCCGGGTGCTGCGCATTGCATGCGACCGGCAGCACGCTGACGCCGGCTGGCCCCGGCAGCACGGCGCCGAGCAGCTCGCGCTCGGTGACCGGCAATCGTGCAATGTGATCGTGCGTTTCAAGTCCCAGCGCTGCGGCAGCTTCGTGCCCGGTGCGGTCCACCACCAGCACGCGGTGTCCGGCGCGTGCCAGCGCCGCGGCGAGATTCAGCGTCAGCGCGGTGCAGCCGACGCTGCGGCCGCCGGGCGTGATGCTGACTGCGCGCACCGCCGATTCGCCAAATAGGCGCCGCAGGCTGGCGGCCTGATCGATGAAATCGTTACGCATGCGCGACTCCGCCGGCATGCCCCAGCAACAGCGCCGACTCGGCGTCGTGCAGCACGAACGCCGGGGACGGCTTCTTCACGCTCAGCGAACGATGCGCGAGATAGCCGGCGTCGGCGGCGTGCAGGTCTTCCGGTACGCGCTGGCCGTTGGAAACGAAATGCAGCAGCAACCGGTGACGGATGATGACGTCGAGCGCCGCGCCCGGCCGCACCGCTTCGTCGAGCTTGCTGATGATGCAGCCGGACAGCCCGTTGCCGGGCTGGTCATGCGCGCCGCCGCCGTACGCGGTGACCGTTTCGTCCAGCGTTTCGGCGTGAGCGGCCGCATTGAGCAACAAAATGCGATGGATTTCGGGTTGCGCCAGCAGCAGCGCCTGCTCCGCGACGCGCTCGTCGCGCTGGCCCATGCCGATGGTGTCGATCAGTACCAGGTGGCGATCGCGCAGCGACTCGAGCACGCGGCCAAGATCATACTGATCGCCAATCGGATACACCGGAATGCCGAGAATGCGCGCGTAGATGCGCAGCTGATCCTGCGCGCCGATGCGGTAATTGTCGGTGGTCAGTAGCGCCACCTGGCCGGCGCCGTGGCGCACCGCGCAACGCGCGGCGAGCTTGGCCACGGTCGTGGTCTTGCCGACGCCGGTGGGGCCGATCAGCGCGTAAATGCCGCCGCGCACGATGATGTCGTCGGCGGGATTCGCGCAGTTCAGATTTTTCGCGACCACGCGCACCAGCCATTGCCGCGCCTGCGCGGCGGAACAGCCATCCGGCAGGTGACGCGTGATCTCGCGCGCCACCGCCGCGCTGTAACCGCCGAGCAGCAGATCACGCATCAGGCCCGCGCGTTGCGGCTGGCGCCGCAGCGCGTCGGCCGACGCCATCTGCGCAAAACGTTCCTCCAGCGTACTGCGCAGCGCCAGCAGCTCCGTCATCATGCGTTTCCACACCTGCGATTCGGCCGCCGGCTTGTCGCGCAGCGGCATGCGGCCGTCGTCCGACGCCGACCGCAGCAGGCTCGCCATCTCGTCGCCCGGCAGCGCGATCACTTCGATGCCGTCGGCGGTGGTGCGGTTGCTGACGATAAGCGCGTCGGCGCCGAGTTCGGTTCTCACCTGTTGCAGAACGGCGTGCGACGTCGTCCCGCGGAACTTGCGTTGTTTCATTTGCGACCTCCTGCCAGTACGCTGATGCGGATAGTCCGCGCTTCCGGAATTTCACTGTGTCCCAACACCTTCAGACTGCCGGCACTGCGCCGCAGCAGCCGCGCCAGCGGCAGCCGCAGCCGGTCCGGCACCAGCAGCACCGCCGGCAGTCCCTGCGCTTCCTGTCGTGCCACCGCTGCGGCGACTTCACGCAGCAGCGTGTCGGCCAGCCCGGGTTCGATGCCGACGCTGTCGCGCCCCTGCGCTTCGGTCATCTGCTGCAGCACGCGCTCCAGCTCCGGATCGAGCGCGATGACGTCGAGCTGGGCGACCGGGCCGCAGATCTGCTGCACGATCGCCGGCCCCAGCGCGACGCGCACCGCAGCGGTCAGTTCATCCGGCTCCTGCGTGCGCGCCGCATGATCGATCAGTGTCTCGAGGATCGTCGTCATGTCGCGAATCGATACACCTTCGTCGAGCAGGTTCTGCAGCACGCGATGAATGCCGGACACCGTCAGCAGCTTCGGCGTCAGATCCTCGACCAGCTTGGGCGCGCTACGGCCGAACTGGTCGAGCAGATGCTGCGTCTCGCGCCGGCCCAGCAGCAGGCCGGCCTGCCCGTGCATCACCGTGCTCAGGTGCGTCGCGATCACGGTGCCGGCGTCGACCACGGTGTAGCCGAACGCCTGTGCCTGGTCGCGCACGGCGGCGTCTATCCATTGCGCCGCCAGCCCGAACGCCGGATCGCGCGTCTCGATGCCGGGCAGCGTGCCGCTGACGTGTCCGGGGTTGATCGCGAGATACATGCCGACGTGGCTTTCGCCGCTGGCGATCGTCACGCCCTTCAGCGTGATGCGGTACGCGGTCGGCGCCAGTTCCAGGTTGTCGTGGATGTGCACCGCGGGCGGCAGGAAGCCGATTTCCTGCGCGAACTTGCGGCGGATCGCCTTGATCCGCCGCAGCAGCTCACCGTCCTGGCCCTTGTCGACCAGCGTGATCAGCCGGTAGCCGACTTCCAGTCCGAGCACGTCGATCGGCACCAGATCGTCCCACGTCACGTCCGGCGCGTCGGCCGTCGCCACTGCCGGCGCCGGCAGCGGCGCCTCGGCTTCGCGCTTGCGCTGCATCTGCCACCAGGCACCGCCGCCGATGATCGCGGCGAACAGCAGGAAGGCCAGATGCGGCATGCCCGGAATGATGCCCAGCATGCCCAGAATGAACGCAACGATCACCAGCGCCTGCGGATGGCGGAATACCTGCGTCAGCAACTGCTGACCGGTATGCTCGCCGCGCCCGACACGGCTGACGACGAGGCCGGCCGCGGTCGAGATCACCAGCGCCGGGATCTGCGCCACCAGACCGTCGCCGATCGACAGCAGCACGTAATTGTGGATCGCCGCGGTGAACGGCATGCCGTGCTGGAACATGCCGATCGCCAGCCCGCCGACGATGTTGGTGAGCAGGATCAGCACGCCGGCGATCGCGTCGCCGCGCACGAACTTGCTGGCACCGTCCATCGATCCGAAGAAATCCGATTCCTCGGCAATTTCGGTGCGGCGGCGGCGCGCTTCGTCCTCGCCGATCAGCCCGGCGTTGAGGTCGGCGTCGATCGCCATCTGCTTGCCCGGCATCGCGTCCAGCGTGAAGCGCGCGCTGACCTCGGCGATGCGCCCGGCACCCTTCGTGATCACGATGAAGTTGATGATGATCAGGATCACGAACACGATGAAGCCGACCGCGAAATTGCCGCCGACCAGGAAATTGCCGAATGCCTCGATCACCTTGCCGGCGGCGGCCGGGCCGCTGTGCCCGTGCATCAGCACCACCCGCGTCGATGCCACGTTGAGCGACAGCCGCAGCAGCGTCGTCAGCAGCAGCACCGTCGGGAACACCGCGAAATCGAGCGGCCGCAGCGTGTGCATCGCGACCAGCATGACGATGATCGACAGCGCGATGTTGAAGGTGAACAGCAGATCCAGCAGCCACGGCGGCAGCGGCAGCACCATCATCGTCAGGATCATCACCGTCAGCAGCGGACCGGCGAGACCGGTCAGCGTGTCGCGGCTGACGCCGAGGCGAAGCGTGGCGGCGGTCATTGCGCGGCCTGCTGCGGATCGAGCGGCGCCGGCACCGGCAGGCTCTCCGGCGCCAGCGGCGCTTCACCGCCGAATTCACGGTAATGCCGCAACTGGTAGACGTACACCAGCACCTGCGCGACGGCCGCGTACAGCGCCGCCGGGATCTCGGCGCCGATGTCGGCGTGACGGTAGAGCGCGCGCGCCAACGGCGGCGCTTCCAGCACCGGTACGTGGTGCGCCTCGCCCGCCTCACGGATGCGCTGCGCCAGCAGATGCGCGCCCTTCGCGATCACGCGCGGCGCGCGCATGCGGTCTTCGCGGTATTCGAGTGCCACCGCGTAGTGCGTCGGGTTGGTTACGATCACGTCGGCCTGCGGCACCGCCGCCATCATGCGTTTGCGTGCCATCGTGCGCTGCACGTTGCGGATGCGCGCCTTGAGCTGCGGATCGCCGTCCATCTCGCGCTGCTCCTGCCGCACTTCCTCGCGCGTCATGCGCAGACCGTGATGGTGACGCCACCACTGGTACGGAACGTCGATCACGGCAATCAGCGCCAGCCCGCCGCTGAGCGCAAAGCATGCGGACAGCAGCATGCCGCCGAGATCATGCAGCGCGGCGGACGGCTCCTGTGCCGCCAGCCGCAGCAGATCGTAGCGGTCACGCGACAGCACCGCGACCGCGATACCGCCGAGCAGCAGGCATTTCGCGGCCGCCTTCAGCAGTTCGACCGCGGCATGCCCGGACACCATGTTGCGCACGCCGCGCAACGGATTCAGACGCGAGAAATCGGGCATCAGCGCCTGCGGCGCCAGCACCCAGCCGCTCATCGTCAACGGTCCCACGACCGTCACCACCAGCAGCAGGCCGAACAGCGGCGCCAGCATCAGCAGCGCGGCCGCGGAAAGATGTCCCAGCTGCAGCGTCAGCTGCGCCGGATCAAATGCCATGCCGCGGGTGAGACGCAGGCCGTCGCCGGTGATCGCAGCGCAGTGTGAAAGCAGCGACGAACCGCCGATCCAGAACGCCAGTACCGTGACCAGTGCCGCCGTTGCGGCCGCCAGCTCGCGTGAGCGCGCCACCTGCCCGCGTTCGCGCGCCTGCTCCAGGCGCCGCGAGGTCGCCGGATAATTGCGTTCCTGATCGCTTTCTTCAGCCATTGCCGAACCCAATAGTGGATACCGGCATTATTGCGTCACGCGATCATTTCAATGACGCGAATAACAGACGATTTGCGCCGCTATTTGAGCGCTTGGAAGCCCTGAAAAAAGGTGGGATGCCGAGCGATGACCGGCACAACACGTTGCCGGCGGCCCGGCATCCCGAAGGGGACAACCGTCACGGATGGAACCGGCCGCAGCGGCCGGCGAAAACGTTTGATCAGAAACCCAGTGATCCCAGCAGCTCGTCAACCTGCTGCTGATCAGTCACGATGTCGCTGCGCCCTTCGGCGCGCACCACCGGTCCGGACAGCCCTTCACTTTCGGGCCGTTCGATGCGGCTGGTCTCGATCAGCAGCGCCACCAGTTGCGTTTCGAGATTGCGCGCGAGCTCGACCACCTTCTTGATCACCTGTCCGGTCAGGTCATGGAAGTCCTGCGCCATCATGATTTCGAGCAACTGCGCGTGGGTTTCCTGTGCACGCTGCGGCAGCCCGCCGATGAAATCGCGCGTGGCGCCGGCCAGCGCGCGGAATTCCTCGACGCTCAACTGCCCTGCGTACAGCTGCTGCCAGCGTACATCGAGCGCCTGTGCGTCACTTTCGATCGCGCGCTGCAATCCCTGGCCGTGTTCGACCGCACCCAGTACGCGTTCCGCCGCCTGGCCGGTCAGTGTTGCGATGTAGGTCAGGCGATCGCGCGTATCGGGCAGAAAGCTGGCGGCACTTTCAATCGCCTGGTCGTAGCCCAGCTCACGCAATGCGTTGTGCAGCGTGCGCGCCAGCTGGCCGACGCGCCGGAACATGTTTTCATCGCCATCCGGCGGCACCGCGGCCACAGCTGGCGATGCCGGCTGTGCGCCGCTTTCGGCCGCGCAACGCTCGGCCGCAACACGCTCGAACAGCGCGTCCAGATCTTCCCCGTTGTCGTGATCAACCACCATGCCCGTCATCACACATCTCCCCTCACGCCTGCAGCTTTTGCAAAATCTTGTTCACTTTTTCTTCCAGCGTCGCCTTGGTGAACGGCTTCACGATGTAGCCGCTGGCGCCGATCTGCGCGGCGGTGATGATGTCGTCCTTTTTCGCCTCGGCCGTCACCAGCAGCACCGGCAGCGCTTTCAGCGCCTGGTCGGCACGGATCGAGCGCAGCAGGTCGAAGCCGTTCATGTTCGGCATGTTGAGATCGCTGACGACGAAATCGTACGGCGCGCCCTTCAGCTTGTTCAGCGCGACCGATCCGTCCTCGGCCTCGTCCGCGTTGCCATAGCCGATTTCCTTCAGCAGATTGCGGACGATGCGCCGCATCGTGGAAAAGTCATCGACGATCAGAAACTTCATGTTCGCATTGTCCATCGCATGCTCCATCACATTGAAGCGCCGGCCGGCGCTGCGTCCGCTTTCACCGTGCTGCGGGCGACCGGCTGTTGCGCGCCATCCGGACTCGCCGCCGCGGTGGCCGTCGGCACGGTTCTGAGTGCCGCGCCGCTCAACCTGACACCGTCGCTCATGATTTCCTGTTCCGTTTTCCGGTTCAGCACCGTGATGCTGATGCGCCGGTTGACCGGATCGAGCGGATCGGCCTGGTCCAGCATCACCGCCGTGCCCAGTCCGACGACGCGGATGATCTTGTCGTCATCGAGCCCGTCTGCCACCAATTCGCGCCGTGCCGCGTTGGCACGATCCGTCGACAGTTCCCAGTTGCTGTAGCCGTGCGTGCCGCGCATGTATTGCGCGGCATCGGTATGTCCGGCCACCGAGATGCGGTTTGGCACGCCGTTCAGCAGCGCGACCAGTTCGTGCAGAATGGACTTCGCATAGTTCTTCAGCATCGCGCTGCCGCTGTCGAACATCGGGCGGTTCTGATCGTCGACGATCTGGATGCGCAGCCCCTCGCGTGTCAGATCGAGACGCAGCTGGCTGCGAAACGACAGCAGCATGGGATTGGCGCTGATCGCTTGCTCCAGCCGCTGCTTCAACGCGTTCAGCCGTTTGTGATCTTCCTGTTCGACGCGTGTGCGCGCCGCGTCCAGATCGACGGTCTGCGGCCGTGCCTGCGTTTGCGGCTGCGCCGGCGCCGGTTTCGGGGCCGGCGCAGGTGTCTGCACGGCGGCGACCGGCTGCGGACGGATGCGCGCGACCTTGATCTTCGGCGGCAGCGTGCCGTGCCGCACCTGTCCCTGAACCCGCCTGAAATCGGTGCCCCCGCCGTGCATCACGCCGGAGCTCTGCGAATTGCGCGGACCGCCGGTCAGCGCCACTTCCAGCGGCGTGCTGAAATACTCGGCGATGCCGTTGAGATCCGACTGCGTGGTCGAGCCCATCAGCCACATCAGCAGAAAAAACGCCATCATCGCGGTCACGAAATCCGCATAGGCGATTTTCCACATGCCGCCATGAAATGTTTTGGCGCTGCGCTTGCTGCGCCGGATCACGATCGGCTGGTCTTTGGGCGGTTTAGCCATGTCGCCGATCCGTGCCGATGTCAGCGGCCGCGGTCATCGCCTGACCTGCCGCAGATGCGCGTCGAGTTCGTCGAAGCTCGGGCGTTCGATCGCATACAGCACCTTGCGTCCGAACTCGATCGCGATCGCCGGCGGGTAATTGTTGAGGCTCGCCAGCAGCGTTACCTTGATGCAGTCGAGCAGTTTCATCGACTCGTCGACGTTCTGCTCCAGCCGGCCGGCGAGCGGACTGACGAAGCCGTATGACAGCAGGATACCGAGAAAGGTACCGACCAGCGCGTGCGCGATCAATCGCCCCAGTTCCGCCGGCGGCACGCCGACCGACTGCATCGTGTGCACCACGCCCATCACCGCCGCCACGATGCCGAACGCCGGCAAGCCGTCGCCGACACGCTGGATCGCGTGCATCGGCACTTGCGCCTCGTGATGGTGGGTTTCGATTTCCTGCTCCATCAGGCCTTCGATTTCGATCGAGTTGAGATTGCTGCTCACCATCAGCCGCAGATAGTCGGTGATGAACTCCATCAGCCGATGGCTGGAAATCACTTTCGGATAGCGCGTGAACAGCGGACTGTCGTACGGATGCTCGACGTCGTTTTCGAGCGCCATCAGGCCGTCCTTGCGCGCCTTGTTCAGCACCTCGTAGAGCAGACCCATCAGTTCCAGGTAGAGCGCCTTGTCGCATTTCGATGCCTTCAGTATCAGCGGCAGCGAACGGGCTGTCGCCTTCAGCGTGCCGAACGGATTGCCGACCACGAATGCACCGACGGCACCGCCGCCGATGATCAGCAGTTCGGTCGGCTGATACATCGCGCCGAGATGCCCGCCGGTCAGCGCAAAGCCGCCGAAGACCGACGCGAGTACGATCACATAACCGAGAAAAACCAGCATCGTCCGGACCAGACATCCCATCACCGCGGCCGGCGCGCCAACAGTCGGGGCACAGTCCGCACATTTCGATTGCGCCGCCAATGGCAGCAGGCTCATCCAAATGTCGGCACCGCGGCGCAATTCTTTAGTGCGCAGCCCGTGAGAAATCGGGAACCGGTACAGCGACGGGCGGCACAAGGCGCCGCCCGCAGACAACCAGACAATACTTGTTCACGGCCGTAACGCCGCAGAAAGATTGTGTTTAATGGACGGCGGCCCGCTCCCGTCGCTCGCTCCGAAAACCGCCGGTCTGGCCGGCGCGCGACGGCATGCGGCACAGTCCGCAGACGAACCGGTCGTACAGCTCCATCGTGTGCACGACGAAATGCCCGCCGCAGCGCGTGCATGGCACGGTGCGCAGCATCGCGGCGTCGACGAATTTCACCAGCCGCCACGCGCGTGTGAACGACAGCACCTGCGTCAGCCCGCAGGTGCGCAGATACTCGAGATACAGGCGATATGCCTGGATGATCGCTTCGATCTCGTGCAGTTCGCTGCCCTGGATGACGTTCTGATAAACCTGCATGAACAACGACGAATGCACGTTCGGCAGCCACGTCATGAACCAGTCTGTCGAAAACGGCAGCATGCCGCGCGGCGGGGATTTGCGGCGAATTTCCTTGTAGAGGCGCAGCAGCCGCTCGCGCGACAGACTGGTTTCAGCTTCGAGCACCTGCACCCGCGCGCCCAGTTCGATCAGTTCGGTCGCGATGCGCACTTCACGCGCATCGTCGACGACGCTGCGGCCGCGCGTCATGCCGCCTCCGCTGCGGCGCCGGCCATCAGGATCGCCGCGTGCACCTGTTCGACATTGCTGTCCGTGCTGTCGCGCGTGAGCAGGTTCCACACCATCTCGTCACTGAAGCGGAAACCGCACATCAGCATGTTGCTGGCCGCGATCTTCAGGATCTGCGCAATCGACAGATTTTCCAGGATATCGGCCACTTCTTCGCGGACGCCGAGCCGGAACAGTGCCTGCACGCGGTCGGCCCGGATCATCTTCTGCGCCAGAATCAGGTACGTCAGATTGGTTTCGCGAATTTCTTCCAATAGTTGATCTGTTTTTTTCATGATGCCCCCCTGTTTAACGTGTCCCGGTCATTGGGCCGCCGGAATTTCACTTGACGCCATTATCGGTTTGACGCGCCGGATCTGAAATCGGCCGTCGTCCAATCTTTGTGTACGACAAAATACCGCCGCATGCGTAAGAATTTTCCTTACACGGTGCAAGCGTGGAACAGCAACGGTTTTGGCGTCTTATTCCGGCGTTGGCAAAACCGGCACGGGTGCATGATGAACGGCGTTCGTGGCCGGTGCCGAATAGGGCCACGGCGAAAACCACATCCGCGAGTCGGGTTATTCCTTGCAACGCAACCCGGCGTGAATGGAAAACGCCGGCTTGCGCGTGCCGGGCCGGCCCGCGTTGCCGCAGAAACGAGGATTTGAAGCGATTGTTCATGCACGGGTGAAGCGAACTGATTTTCGACAGGCCGTTAATGTTTTCCGCCCGCCGTCCGATAAGCCTGCTGAAGGCGGTTTGAATCCACTGGATGAAAACCGAAAAGTCGCCGGTGCGTTCACCGGAATATTCAGTGTCAGGCAAAGGAGACTCAAATGCCGCTAGTCATTAACACCAACGTCGCTTCGCTCAATGCGCAGCGCAACCTCACGACCTCGCAGAACGCGCTGAACACCGCGCTCGCCCGTCTGTCCTCGGGCCTGCGCATCAACAGCGCGAAAGACGACGCCGCGGGCCTCGCGATTGCGACCCGCTTCACCACCCAGATCAACGGTCTCGACCAGGCGGTGCGCAACGCCAACGACGGCATCTCGCTGGCGCAGACCACCGGATCGGCGCTGGCCGAGGTCACCAACAACATGCAGCGCATCCGCGAACTCGCGGTGCAATCGGCGAACGCCACGAACTCCGATTCGGATCGTGCCGCGCTCGATGCCGAAGTGCAGCAGCGGCTGGCTGAAATCACACGGATTTCGCAGCAGACCACGTTCAACGGCCGCCACGTGCTCGACGGCAGCTTCGGCAGCGCCGCGTTCCAGATCGGCGCCAACGTCGGCGAAACGATTACGGTCAACCTGAGCCAGGGCGCCGGTGCCGGCCAGGTCGGCCAGATCGCCACCTCGGCGAGCGGCGACCTGAGCAGCCTGTTCCCGGCAGCCACCGCGGGTACGCCAGCGGTTGACGGCACCGCGACCACCACTGTCGACCTGGGCACCGCGCTCACCAGCGGCATCGTGGTCGCGGCCGGTGACCTGACGGTCGGCGGCGCCAACGTTGCGGCGGCAACCTATAATGACGGCAACACCCTGGCCTCGGCGATCGCCACCGCCGGCGGCGCCGGTGTCAGTGCGACGTTCGATTCCACGACCAACGAAATCACCATCACCAACTCGAACGCCTCCGCCGTGGCCCTCGCCGGCACCAAAGCCACTTCCGTGTTCGGCACGATCACCACCGTGGCGGCACAGACCCCGGCCGTGGCAGGGACATCGGCCGGCCTGACGCTCGCCGCCGGCGATCTGACGATCAACGGCACCGACATGGCCGGCACCTACAAGGATGCGCAGAGCCTGGTCGACGCGATCAATGCCAAGGGTATTGAGGGTGTCTCGGCCTATTACGATGACACCAGCGGAGAAATGCATCTGACGTCGCAGGAAGCGCTGACGGTGGACGGCACCAAGGCCGGCACCGGCGCCGGCGACCTCGGCTTCAGCAACGTGGGTACCGCGGTCGCGGTCGCCGGCAGTCTGGCCGGCAGCAGCGTGGACACGGTGGCCGGCGCCAACGAGACGATCAGCCGCATCGATTCGGCACTGGCCTCCATCAGCTCGATGCGCAGTGACCTGGGCGCGGTGCAGAACCGCTTCGAGTCCACGATCTCGAACCTGCAGGCAGTGTCGCAGAACCTGTCGGCATCGCGCTCACGCATTCAGGACGCCGACTTCGCGGCCGAAACCGCGTCGATGACCCAAAACCAGATCCTGCAGCAGGCAGGCACCGCGATCCTGGCGCAGGCCAACAGCATTCCGAACAATGTGCTGACCCTGCTCCGCAGCTGACGCGCCGGCAGCAACCGGACAGCGCGGCGCCGGCAGAAAATCCGCCGGCGCCGCGTGACCGGTTCCGCAGCCTTTCAACTGCAACACGACACACGTGAACACTATCCCGTCCGATCCCGTCACCGTCCCCGATATCCCGCACGCCACGAACGTGCCCGGAGATGCGGCGCAGGCTTCGGCGACCGCCGCACGGCCGCCGGCTGAAACGGCACCCGCGGTAACGGACCTGCAACGGGTGGCCGACGACATCAACCAGTATCTGCGGCCGGTCAACCGCAGCCTGCGCTTCAGCATCGACCGCGAGACCGGGACCACGATCGCCACGCTCTACGACAAAGGCAGCCAGCAGGTCATCCGCCAGATCCCGTCGGAAGAACAGCTGGCGATCATGCACGCAATCGACCGCCTGCGCGGACTGATGCTGCGCACCGAGGCTTGATTCGAATCCGGGACGAGGACCTTACGCATGGCGACTACCACCCCTCCGATTACTGCGCCCGGCATCGCCTCCGGGCTCGACGTCAACAGTCTCATCGACCAGCTGGTCGCCGTCGACAAGCAGCCGCTGGTCAATCTGCAGCAGCAGGAGGCGAGCTATCAGGCACAGTTGTCCGCGTTCGGCACGCTGCAAGGCTCGCTGGGCACGCTGCAGTCGGCAATGCAGAACCTGTCCGCGGTTTCCAGCTTTCAGAAAGTCAGCGCCGACGTCGGCGATACCACGCTGCTGACCGCGTCGGCAACCAGCAACGTCGCGGCCGGCACGCATACCGTCGACGTGCAGCAATTGGCGCAGGCACAGCATCTGCGCAGCACGACGTTCACCGATTCGACCACGCCGGTCGGCACCGGCTCGCTGACATTCGAATTCGGCACCTACGACAGCGGCAACAATACGTTCACGCTGAATCCGGACCAGTCCGCGCATACCATCACGATCACGCCCGGCAGCGACACGCTGAGCGGCATCCGCGATGCGGTCAATGCCGCAGACATCGGGGTGTCCGCGAGCATCATCAACGACGGCAGCGGTGACGTGCTGGTGTTCAGTTCGCAGAACAGCGGCACCGCGAACAGCCTGAAGGTCACGGTCACCGATGACGACGGCACGAACACCGACGACGCCGGCCTGTCGCAGCTGGCTTACGATCCGACCGCGGCCGCCGGCAGCGGCCGCAATCTCAGCGAGATCGTCGCGGCGCAAAATGCCAGCGTCGTGATCGACGGCATCGCCGTCAGCAAAAGCTCGAACACCATCAGCGATGCACTCGAAGGTGTCACGCTGAATCTGCTGAAGGCGGGCGCCGGGCCGACGACGCTGACGATAGCCACTGACACCGATGCGATCCAGGCAGCCACACAAAAATTCGTCGACGCCTACAACGGCTTCACCACCACGCTGAAAAACCTCACCGCGTACGACGCGGACACCAAGGTCGCGGCACCGCTGCAGGGCGATTCCACCACGCTGTCGATCGAGCGCAGCGTGCGCTCCGTGCTGTCACTGTCGGTCGCCTATGCGCCCGGAAAAACGGCCGCCCTGCCCGACATCGGCATCACGCTGCAGGACGACGGCACGCTCGCGGTCGACAACACGAAACTGCAGCAGGTGATACAGGACCAGCCCGACCTCATTGGCAAGCTGTTCGCCCAGGCCGGCACCGCCACCGACGATCTGGTGAATTACAGTGCCGCTGGCGCGAACACCCAACCCGGCACCTACGCCGTGCAACTGACGCAGACCGCATCACAGGGCCGGCTCAGCGGCAGCGCCGCGGCCGGACTGACGATCACCAGCGGCAGCAACGACAGTCTCGATCTCACCATTGACGGCATCCGCGCGAACGTGACGATCGGCGCCGGCACCTACGCCAGCGCCGACGCGCTCGCTGCCGAGCTGCAAAGCCGGATCAACGGCAACAGCGCGTTTGCGGACAATGGAATCGGCGTCACCGTCACCGCATCGACGGGCGTGCTGTCGATCACGTCGAACCGCTTCGGCAGCGCCTCGAAGGTCGGCATCGGCGCCGGCGCAGCAGCCGACAATCTGTTCGGCGCAACACCTGCCGCCGTTGCCGGGGTCGACGTCGCCGGCACCATCGACGGCCTGCCGGCATCCGGCTCTGGACGCACGCTCATCGGCGCCAGCGGCAGCGCGGTCGACGGGCTCAAGCTCGACATCGTGGGTGGCACTACCGGCAACCGCGGCACGATCACGGTCAGCCAGGGCTACGCATCGCGCCTGCAGTCACTGATTGACGGCTTCCTCGGCGACGATGGCATGCTGGCGAGCCGCACCGACGGCATCAACGTCACGATCAAGGATCTGCAGCAGCAGGAACAGGCGGTGAACGACCAGGCGGACGCGGCCGAGCAGCGCTACCGCGCGCAGTTCACGGCGCTGGACCAGTTGATGTCAAGCCTTAATTCGACCAGCACTTTTCTGCAGCAGCAGTTGGCCAACCTGCCGAAGATCACCGGCAGCAGCAGCAAGTGACGATTGCAATCCGGACGATGGCCTCAGGCTTTGGCGAATGCGTCCGATATAAACACCACACCCACTGACCGGACCGACTGATGATCGCCACCAGCCACGCGGCAAAAACCTATTCCCGTATCGGACTCGAAACCGGTGTCGCCGCCGCCAGTCCGCAGCGGCTCATCGTGATGCTTTATGAGGGCGCGTTACTGGCCGTAATGGAAGCCGAATCCCATCTCGCAGCGCAGCGCGCGGCACAGAAAGGCCGTGCCATTTCGCGCGCGATCATGATCATTGACGAGGGCCTGAAAGCCAGTCTCGATCACGGCCGCGGCGGCAGCATCGCAATACAGCTCCACGAACTCTACGACTACATGGGCCGCCGCCTGCTGGCCGCCAACCTGCACAACGATGCCGAGGCGCTGGCCGAAGTGGCACGGCTGCTGCGCGAACTCAAATCGGCGTGGGAAGCGATCGACGGCGCAGCCGGCGACGGCACCGTGGCATGGACGGCACATGCCACGATCACGGCTGTCGGACAGGCGGGTGCCTGACATGGAAACTCAACACACGATGCTGATGTATTACGAGTCGATCGGGCAGGTGCTGCAGTCGATGCTGCAGGCCGCGCAGAACGGCGAATGGGACCGGCTGGTCGAAGCCGAACAATCCTGCTCGCGGCTGGTTGCACGCCTGCGTGCAATCGGCGATCGCCATGAACCGCTCGATGCCACCGGCCAGCGGCGCAAATCGGAAATCATACGACAGGTGCTGGCCGCGGATGCGCAGATCCGCGACCTGGCGCAGCCGCGGCTGCGTGAACTGGAGTCGCTGATGCGCGGAAGCCGTACGTCACGGCAATTGAGACGCGCTTATCAGAACTGACGAAACGCGTACGCAGCGATCTCCAGCAAATGACCGGCACTGCCCGTGATCAACTTTCATCCGGTCGATTTCCTGCTGAAAGCGTTGCAGGCAAAAGGCGAACCGCCGGGCGCGGTGAATCCGGCGGCCGCGGTCGCGCCGGCGAGGCCGGCCTCCGCATTGCCCGGCCGTTCGGCACGGCCACACGGCCGGCAGCCGCGCAGTCCAAATCCGGCCACCGGGCATCCCGTTCCGTCCGGACACGACGCGAATGCCGCGCCGCATCCTGCCGCGAATCGCGCCGGCAGCCGTGATGATGCCGCTGCGGTGCGGCCCGCGAATGGCCCCGCGCCGCCGGCCGCGAACGCAGATCCGGCAGCATCCGAAAATGCCGCGTTGTCGCTGCGCCTGAGCGCTGTTGCGCGTCTGCTCGGTGACGCAGCCGCCGCCGGACAGGGCGCGGCGCCGGCCATCAGCCCGTCTGCTCCACTGCTGCCGCAACCGCCGCCGCCGGCTGCCGAACTGGCGCTGGCACTGCAGCGCTCGATCACGAACAGCGGACTGTTTTACGAATCGCATCTCGCGCAATGGACGCTGCAGCAGTATCCGCAGCAGCAATTGCAATCCGAACCCCAGGCGCAGTGGCGTGGAATGTCCGCCGCTGTCGGCCCCGCCGCCACCAACCCCGGCACCACAGCGGGCATGCAACAACCGAATGCCGTTATGCTGCCGCTGCCCGATCACGCAGCGTCACTACTGCGCCTTCAACTGCAGACACTGGTCGCACAGCAAATCGTGTGGCACGGCGAGCCGTGGCCGGGACAACCGGCATCGATCCACATCGCCGATGATTCACCGGCGGCGCACACCGGCATCGAGAAGACTTGGCGCACGCGGCTCGAACTGACGCTGCCGCTTCTGGGCACGGTGAACGCAAGCATCGCGCTCACCGGACAGCATCTCGACGTGGCGCTGCGTTCGGACACCGGCGAAAGCGCCGAGCGTCTGCGCGCCACCGTAGAATCGCTGGCCGCGGCGCTGGATGCACGTACGTTTGATGTTGCGGCGATCCGGGTCGAACATGGCGACGCATCCTGATTCACTGCAGCACGCGGTCGCGCTGCGCTACGCCAGTGGCGATGCAGCGCCGGTGGTGGTCGCGCGCGGACAGGGCATGGTCGCAGACGAAATCATCCGGCGCGCGCGTGAAGCCGGAATTTTCGTGCACGAGTCACCGCAACTGGTGGCGCTGCTGATGCAGGTCGATCTCGACGCACGGATCCCGCCCGCATTGTATGTCGCAGTCGCTGAATTGCTGGCGTGGATCTACCGCGTCGAA
>DASSON010000019.1:0-22206 GCA_035700525.1 Burkholderiales bacterium | reverse complement strand
GCGACTGCCAATGATGCGTCGCTTTACCTGCCGCTCGATCTGACGCTGAATGCGGCGCCCGATGCGCGCAATCTGCAACTGCAGGCGGGACGGGATCTGGCGATCGATCTGCCGCAGGCAATGCCGGCACTTACCGGCAGCGGCACGTTCTCGTTCATTGCCGGGCGCAATCTAGCCTACAACGCGTACGCGTCGGGCGCGACGTTCGGAACCGCCGCCGCGGCATTCTCGCGCAATCTGAATTTCAGTGCCGGCAACAGCGTGACGCTCGACAATTCACTGTATACCGGCAATCTGCAGGTCAGCGCCGGACAGGCAGTGAATCTGACCGGCAATCATGTCGTCTCCGGCAGCGACATTACGATCGCGGCGCCAACGCTCAACGTTCTCGGCGGCGCCGCATCGAATATCATGAATCAAAGCGGTGTCGGCCAGCAGCTCGTTGCTACCGGCACCATCAACCTTGCCGTGCCGGGCGGCATCACCGTCAAGGCCGGCAGTTACAACGGTGTTTCGGACGGTGCGGCGATCGTGCATGCGAATACGGTCAATATCGGCTCCGCCGGCGCGCGTGCCGGCAGCCTGACGATCACCGGCGGTTCCGCCACGGTGACGGGAGCTACCAATCACGCGGCTGACGCCGCGGTTACGGCGGCCGGCAACATGAACGTATTCCTAGCCGGCAATCTGGCGCTTGCCGGCGGCAGTGCCGGTATCGCGGCCGGCGCCGGCAGCCAGCAAAGCGCGACTGCACGCGGCATGCTGACCGCGGCCGGCATGACGCTCGACGTGGGCGGCAATGTATCGCTCACCGGCGGAACTGCGTTCGCCGCGAGCGGCGGCAATACGGCCGACGCCTCTGCAGTGCTGACGGTCAATTCCGCTCTGGCGCCGGTGATCGGCGGCAGCCTGTCGCTCACCGGCGGCACAGCGACCGCGCAGCCCGTTGCCGGCCGCTCGGCCAATGCGTTGTCGGGCGCACTGTTCACGGTGGAGGGAGATTTCACTCCGCAGATCGGCTCGAATCTGGTTGTGCAGGGTGGTACCGCGAATGCCGACACCAGTGCCGGCGGCACGCCGGCCGATGCCGACGCCAGCGCGGTGCTGGCGGCACAGGGCATCGGTACTTTCGCGATCGGCAACGACTTCGACGTGCTCGGCGGATCATCGGTTGCGCGCGGTGCCGGCGCGTCTGCCAGCGCCATCGGTGGCGTCAGTGCCGGCAGCGTGCCGACCGCGCTGACATTGAAGGTCACGACCGGTCACGATCTCAACATGCAGGGCGGTCCCGAAAACGGCGCCGGCGCGGTGTCGAGCGCGGTGATCCTGTCCTCCGGCGAAGTGCAGATGAACATCGGCGGCCAGATCGGCGGCCAGATCAGCGGCGGCGCGGGGTCGGGTCTGTTCGACAACAATTCCGGGCGCATAACCGGCCGCGGCTATCCCATCACGATCGTCGGCAATCTCGGCCTGTTCCAGCAGAACGGCAGCGGCGACGCCTTCATTCTGTCGGGCGCCCCGCCGGCGGACCTCGACCAATTGTTGAGCGCCGTGCTGACGGCGGTCGATCAGTCGAAGCTGCTGCGTTCGTTCGGCATAGAAAATGACGTCAATCTGCGTCATCGCGACACGGAGGATGGACAGAGTTGCCGCTAGGTCATCAACCTGCTACTGTTTTGCGCAGCGTGCCCCACGATGAAAGGGGCAGGGGAGCCGGCGGTTGTTCGGCGGCTCCCCGAAAAACCTGCATCAAGGATCGATACGATGACCAACAAGCCGGTCTTGAATCCGGAAGTGCTGCGCGCGGTGCCGCTGTTTTCGCTGTTCGATCATGCACAGCTCGAGATGCTTGTGCCGTTTCTGCAGATTCGCAGCTACTCGCGAAACACCCCGGTGCTGCGCGCCGGCGAGGAAACCGATGCGCTTTACGTCATTCTTTCCGGCCGCGTGAAAGTGCTGATTCCGGACAAGCACGGGCGCGAGGTGATTCTTGCGGTGATGGGGCCCAACGAATTTTTTGGCGAGATGGGATTGCTCGATCAGCAGGCGCGCTCGGCCAGCGTGGAAACGTTGGAGACCAGCAAGATGGTGCGGCTATCGAAAGCGGGTTTCTTCGGCTGTCTGGAGAACAATTTCGGACTGGCGATGCTGATCATCCGCAATCTGGTGAAACGGTTGCGCGACGCCGACCGCCAGATCGAAAGTCTGGCGCTGGTGGACGTGTACGGGCGGGTCGCGCGGTTGTTGCTGGATATGGCGCAAAATGACGACGGTCAGTTGAAAATCGCCACCGCGCCGCCGAAGCAGGAAATTGCACGCATGATCGGCGCATCGCGCGAAATGGTCAGCCGCGTCGTCAAGGATCTGCAGGACCGCGGCCTGATCCGCGCCGAGGGACGGGAAATTTTCGTGCTCGACGCGCTGTCGCTGGAGAAGCGCACCGTGTAATGCCGCTGCACCCGGGGGCGGCGGACGGTTTGCGAAAACCGGTGACGGGTACCGGAATTCCCGGGCGGTAATTTGTCACTGCAGGGCGCGCTGGCCGGTGTTATAAAGCCGGCAGTGGCATCGAATTGGGGGGATAACAATGAAAACAACCATGCGATGGGGCGCAATCGCGCTCGTTCTGATCATCATGATGCCGGCCTGGAGCGAGGCTCATGCGGTCGGCGCCGGGCAGGTCGCGTACGTCAGCGGCACATTGACGGCACGCAAGGCGGACGGCAGCGTGCACATTCTGTCGCAGAAATCCGAGGTCGATACCGGCGACGTGCTGTCGACGCAGAAGGACAGCTACGCCCAGATCAATTTCCCTGACGGCGCTTCGATGACGCTGCGGCCCAATACGCAGATGAAGGTCGAGGCGTACCATTTCGCGCAGTCGCAGCCGAAGAAGGATTCGGCAATTTTCCGTCTGATCAAGGGCGGACTGCGAATGATCAGCGGACTGATAGGCCACCGCGGCAACAAGGACGCATGGGAATTGAAAACGAGTGTCGCGACCATCGGCATCCGCGGCTCCTCCGGTGATACGCTGGATTGCACGCACGGCTGTGAAGGCGTCACCAGTACCAGCGGTACGCTGCCGCCGGGCCTCTATCACACCACGTATACCGGAAGCTATATCGTCCGCAACGCCGCTGGTTCCGAAATCATCGGCGAAGGCCAGTTCGGCTTCGTCAAGAACGAGCGCACCCCGCCCGAAATATTGCCGAAGGATCCCGGCCTGAACCTGCAGGAATTGCCGTTCGCGCTCGGTATCAGCGGCCGGCAGTTGAAGTCGGGGCAGGAGTGTATCGTGCGGTGAGTGTTGCGCCTGGGCACATCGCGTGTGCGGGGCGCCGGGCTGGCGCCGGAGATTGACCGCGTCGGCGGGACCGGATGGCGCGCCGCGGTGCGCCCCCGTCCCATCGGATGGTCATGATGATGCCGTGCTCGGAGAGATTGGCTGGCATGCAATGGGCGCACTTGTGGCCACTGCTACTGGCATTGCTGCTCGCGCTTCCGGGTGCGGCATTCGCACTGCCATCGTACGATCAGGTGCGCGCCAACTACGTTGCCAGCGATGCGGTATTGCTCGACCGTCATGGCGAGCCGCTGCAGACGCTGCGCGTCGACCTGACGCGCAGAAGACTGGCGTGGGTGCCGCTTGCCGAAATATCCCCGGCACTGGTCGACGCGGTGATCGCGGCCGAGGACCGGCGTTTTTATTCGCATGCCGGCGTGGATTGGCTGGCGCTGATGCACGCGGCAGTGCACGACCTGTTGTCGGGGTCGCTGCGCGGCGCCAGCACGATCACGATGCAGCTCGCGGCGAAGCTCGATCCGGCGCTGAAAGCGCATCGCGGCCGCCGCGGCATTGCCGAAAAATGGCGACAGATCGAAGCCGCGCTGGTGCTCGAACGCACGTGGACCAAGCCGCAGATTCTCGAAGCCTATCTCAATCTGTCATCGTTCCGCGGCGAGCTGCAGGGCGTCGGCGCTGCGGCGCAGGGATTGTTCGGTAAACACGCGAACGGACTCGATGAACCGGAAGCGCTGCTGCTGGCGGCGCTGTTGCGCAGCCCGGAAAGTCATCGCCCGGTCGTTGTCCGGCGCGCGTGCGCACTGGCGCAGCGCATGCGCGTGCATGTCTCGTGCGCGCAGATCGCCGCGCGTGCCCGTGCCGGCCTCGACGCGCCGTACCATATTTCACCGCAATTGACCGCTGCGCCGCAGGTTGCGCGCCGGCTGCTCAAGCCCGGAATGCAGCGGGTCACCAGTTCGCTCGATGCCGGCGTGCAGCGCTACGCACTGGCGGCGTTGCGCCGCCAGTTGCGCCTGCTCGAGGCGCAGAACGTCAACGACGGCGCAGTGCTGGTGGTCGACAACGCCAGCGGTGAAGTGCTTGCCTATGTCGGCAATTCCGGTCCGGATTCGAGCGCGCGCTTCGTCGACGGCGTGCAGGCGCTGCGCCAGCCGGGCTCGGCGCTGAAGCCGTTTCTCTACGAATTGGCGATCGAGGAACATCTGATCACCGCGGCGTCGCTGATCAACGACTCGCCGGTCAATCTGGTGACACCGAGCGGCCTCTACGTGCCGCAGAACTACGATCTGGATTTCAAGGGGCTGGTGAGCGCGCGCACCGCGCTGTCGGGATCGCTGAACGTGCCGGCGGTGCGCACGCTGATGAAGGTCGGTCCCGATGCGTTCGTGACGCGGCTGCGCGCGCTGGGTTTCGACAGCATTACCGAAGACGGCGACTATTACGGCTATGCACTGGCGCTGGGGTCGGCCGAAGTGCGATTGTGGGCACTGGTCAACGCATTCCGCACGCTCGCCAACGGCGGCGTGTGGCGTCCGCTGACGCTGACGCCGCGGTCACAGCCGCCGCCCGGCAGGCGCGTGATGAATGCCGCCGCGGCGTGGATCGTTACCGACATCCTGTCCGACCGCGGTGCGCGCAGCGTCACGTTCGGGCTCGACAGTGCGCTGGCGACGCCGTTCTGGAGCGCGGTCAAGACCGGCACCAGCAGCGACATGCGCGACAACTGGTGCATCGGCTTCACGCCGCGTTACACCGTCGGTGTCTGGATCGGCAATTTTTCAGGCGCGCCGATGCGGGACGTGTCCGGCGTGTCGGGTGCGGCGCCGCTGTGGCTGGCCGTGATGAATGAGTTGAATCACGGCGGCAGCGCCGTCGAGCCGGCGCCGCCGGCCGGCGTGATCGCGCGTCGCGTCACGTTTGCACGCGGGATCGAAGCGGCACGCAACGAGTGGTTTCTTCCGGGTACCGCCATGCAGCACGTGATGCCGAAACCGGCCCACGGCGCACAGCCGCGCATCGTCTATCCGCGCAGCGGCACCATCATCGCGCTCGATCCCGACATTCCGGCCGGCCATCAGCGCGTGCGGCTGCAAATGCGTCCCCGGCGCGCCGGCTTCGTCTGGAGCGTCGATGGCCGGCGCGTCGCCGCGCATGACGGCGAGACGCTGTGGCGGCCGCGCCACGGCACGCACACGATCGCGCTGCACGACGCGCATGGAACCGAAATCGACGAGGTGACGTTCGTGGTCCGCGGCGGCGCTGCGGCGGATGCCGGCGGTGCGCAATGACCGCGTTCGCGGTACGTCCATTACGGCATTGATGCGGCAACTGTATTAAACTGGAGGGGCAGGTGTTGCTGCCCGCCGCAGGCCGCAATGGCGATGTGCATCGCACGGCTGTTTTCGCGCATTCATCGTGCATGTGACCTGTGGCGGATTTCCGCACGATCAGAGTCTTACGAGATTTGGAACCCGACATGAAAAATGCTTTGAACCGCTTGCGCGGTGTCGAGCGCGACATCATCCAGATGCCGCAGCCCGGCGACGAGGCGCCGTATTATCAGCCGCAGGGCAACGAAATCGGCATTTTCGAGGCCGCCTGGCGCAAGCGCCTGCCGGTGATGCTGAAAGGCCCGACCGGATGCGGCAAGACGCGCTTTCTGGAACACATGGCGTTCCGGCTGAAGCGTCCGCTGGTCACGGTGTCCTGTCACGAGGATCTGACGAGTTCCGATCTGGTCGGCCGTTTCCTGGTCGAAGGTGCCGATACCGTGTGGCAGGACGGGCCGCTGACGCGCGCAGTGAAAGCCGGTGCGATCTGCTATCTCGACGAAATCGTCGAGGCGCGTACCGATTCGACGGTGGTGATCCACTCGCTGACCGACCACCGCCGCTGCCTGTTCATCGAAAAGAAGGGGCACGAAATCGAGGCGCACGACGACTTCATGCTGGTGATTTCGTACAACCCGGGCTATCAGACCGTGCTCAAGGATCTGAAGCCGTCGACGAAGCAGCGTTTCGTTGCGATCAATTTTGATTTTCCGTCGGAGGAAATCGAACGCAAGGTCGTACTCAACGAAGTGCCGGGCAGCGCCCCCGACGTCGTCGCGAAGCTGGTTGCGGCCGGGCGCAAGGCGCGGCTGCTGAAGGATCATGGGCTGGAGGAGGCCACTTCGACGCGGGCGATCGTTTATGCGGCGCAGATGATCAGCGCCGGCCTCGATCCGATCGAGGCGTGCCGGGTCGCGATGGTCAATCCGATCACCGACGACAGCGAGCTGGCCGAAGCATTGAACGAGATCGTGCTCGCGCATTTTACCGAGTGATGGCCGGCGATCGGCATCCCGGTCGCGGCGGGATGATCGTGATGGCGGCAGCGGGGCGCCCGTCGTGAGTACCACGCCCGGCAGTGCAATTGAATGCGCGCTGAACGAACTGTCGGCGCTGTCATTCGTCGCGCATCGCGACGCGCTCGGCGCGATGCCGGCCATCCGCCGCCACGGCGAGGCGGAGACGCTGCAATGGCTCGACGTGTGCCGACGCCTCACCGATTTCGATCGCGAGGCTGGCAAGGCCTTCATCCGCGGCAGCGCCGACGCCGAAGAAGCGTCCGAGGAAGTCCGGTCATGGACCGAACAGGCGGCGGCGTTCCTGCGGTGGCGCGGCGCCTGGCGCGTGATGGAAGGGTTCATGCACAACCTGCCGCGGGCCTATGACGCGCTGGGCCATGCCGGCGAGGCGCGCTGGGCCGACATCGGCATGCAGTGGTGTGAACGCCACATCGAAAGCGGCACCGCCTATTTCGCAACGCCGCTGCGCGACATGGCGGGGCACGATGGCATCGTCGGCATCGAGCAGATCGCGGCGGCGGCGGAAGAGCTGTACGCATCGCGCAAGCTGATGCTGGGCACCTACCTGGCCGGCGCGATCCGGGTGCGCAACCTGTTCGGCAGTCCGGCGATCCTGCCGTGGGCGCTGCGCGGCGCCGACATCATGCAGGCCGGGCGTCTCCGGGGCGAAGCGTATTTCCGGCTGGAGTCCGAGGAGAGTCTGGCGCTGCTGCTGGAAAATCTGCCCGGTTTCCGCATGAACGAGCACCAGCGGCTGCTGACGCTGCTGCTCGACGTCTGGTATGGCAAAAGCGTTGCGTTCAAGGACAGCACCTGGTCGCCGGAAAAAGGCCGGGCATTCGTCGAATGCGACGGCCGCACGCTGTTTCTGCCGGCGGTGGTGCCGGACCGTAATCAGGCGATTCTGGGCGTGGTGCATGCGGCCGGCCACATGGCGTTCGGTTCCTATGAGCGCGCGTCGGTGGAACAGATCTTTCGCGCGGTCGGCGTCGAACTGCCGGCTGACGGACCGGTATCGTGGGCGCCGCTGTATGCGTTCTACGGTGAAGACTGGCTCAGGTTCCAGTTGATTTTCGACGGCTGCGAGGACCTGCGCGTGGATACCCGCATCGCCGACATCGTTCCGAATCATCTGACACGAATGCTGGCCGCATCACACCATTATGGCGCGCCGGACGCTGCGGTGCGGCCGTATTATGAATGGGCGCAGCACACCATCGAACTGGCCATCGCATTCAGAAAAGGCGATCCGGTTGCGGCCGCCCGCGACGGCCGGCCGCCGGATGCGCGGCTGCTGCGGCTGCTGTCGCCGCAGGCCACGCTGATGGACGCCTTCGACGCCGCGCGCTCGATCCTGCGTGACGGGGTGCTGCCGCCGGTGGCCGATAGCGACGCCATGTACAGCGCGTACCTGCCCGGCCGTTCGCCCAACATGGCGCGCGTCACCTATACGTCGGAACAGGCGCGGCCCAACCCGCAGACGCAGGCCAGCCGCGATCGCGACGCCGAACAGCAGGAAGGCGGCAACCGCCGCAACAGTTCGGACAACGATACGGAAGCCGGCGATCGCAGCGGTGCCGAGCGGCGCGATCAGCTGGCCGGCGAAGGCAACAATCCGGGATCTGCACGGCGTTCGCGGAACGCGATGGCGCAGCAGCGGGAGCGCCCGGCCGATGAGCGCGGCCGTCCCTATCCGGAATGGGATTATCGCGAGGCACGCTACAAGCGCAACTGGAGCTGGGTGCAGGAACGGCCGCTCGGTGAGCGCAACCTGTCCGAAGCGCAGCGGCTGGAAACGCAGTATGCGGCGGTGCTCAAGCGCCTGAAGCGCGCAATCCAGGCGCAGAAGCCGACGCGCCTGGCGCCGCAGATGCGGCAATTCGAGGGCGATGACATCGACATCAACGCCGCCGTCGCCTACCTGACGGAGAAGCGCGCCGGCGTGTCCCCCGATCCCGACATCTACCGGCGGCGCCGGCTGAAGCAGCGCGACGTCGCGGTGACGCTGCTGGCCGACATGTCGACGTCGATCATGCAGCATCTGCCGGAAGGCGGCGGCCGGCTGGTCGATCGCGTGCGTGCCGGCGTGCTGCTGTTCGCCGAAAGCATGGAAGAGGTGGGCGATGCGTACAGCATCGCCGGCTTCTGCTCCAAGTACCGCGACAACGTCAGCTATTTCATGATCAAGGATTTCGCCGAACCGTTCACCGGCGACGTGCGCGGCATGATCGGCGGCATGTCGGGACGGCTGGCGACGCGCATGGGCGCCGCGATCCGCCATGCGACCACGCGCTTCCAGGGCGTTGCGGCACAGCGCCGATTACTGCTGCTGCTGTCCGACGGCCGTCCCGAGGACTACGACGATGGCGGCGACCGGCGCTATCTGCACGAGGATACGCGCATGGCGGTGAAGGAGGCGGTGGCGAAGGGCGTGCATCCGTTCTGCATCACCGTCGACACCATGGCCAACCAGTATCTGCCGCAGATCTTCGGCAACGGCCATTACCTCGTGCTCGATCACATCAACAGCCTGCCGAACAAGCTGCCCGAGATTTATCTGCGATTGCGGCGGTAACGTGGTGCAGCGGGTGAGCTGAAGTACGCTTGCGTACCACGCGTAGTCGGATTGGCGCCGTGTGATCCGACGTTCCATCATTCAGGTCGGATTACGCCCGTGGCTAATCCGATCTACATACTGCGTACCCGAGTCCCGGTCTCCATCAATGCGGCAATTCCGCCGGCAGCGTCGGCAACGGGCGATTGCGTTCATTGAACTGGTGCCGTTTGCGCACCAGCACCATGGCCACCGCGACGAACAGGCCGAACAGCACGATCACCGTATCGATCGAAAAATCGAGTGCGATGAACAGGGAATAAAGGCCGAGCATCGCCAGAATGCTGATATTCTCGTTGAAATTCTGTACCGCGATCGAATGGCCGGCGCCCATCAGGATGTGGCCGCGGTGCTGCAGCAGCGCGTTCATCGGCACCACCAGAAATCCCGACAGCCCACCGATCACGACCATCAGCGCCATCGCGACGCCGGCATTGCGCACGAACACCATCACCATCACGATGATGCCCATCGCGACGCCGACCGGAATCACCCGTACAGCGCGTGTCAGCGGTACCAGGCGCGCCGCGGCCAGTGCGCCGCCCGCGACACCGACCGCGACGATGCCTTGCAGCATCGTCGCCTGGCTCAGTGTGTAGCCGAGCGCGTCCTGCGCCCATTTCAGAACAATGAACTGCAGCGTGGCGCCGGCACCCCAGAACAGCGTCGTGGTGGCCAGTGAAATCTGTCCCAGCCGGTCGCTCCACAGCAATTTTATGCAATGGGCGAAATCGCGCACCAGGTAGTACGGGTTCTTGTGCGGGATGCGGTGATCGACGCCGGTGCGCGGAATGTAGAGATTAATGATCGCGGCGATGATGTAGATCACCGTGATGATCACGATCGCGATCTGCGGCGCGGTATCGATGCGCGCGGCGGAATAGGGTGGCCGCAGCGTCAGCAGCCAGGTGGCGGTGGTGTTGCTGATCAGGACGCCGCCGAGCACCGTGCCGAGAATGATCGAAAGCACCGTCAGCCCTTCCATCCAGCCGTTCGCGATCACCAGCTTGCGGTGCGGCAGGTATTCGGTGAGGATGCCGTATTTGGCCGGCGAATAGGCGGCGGCGCCCAACCCCACGATGCCGTACGCGAGCAGCGGATTGACGCCGGTCAGCATCATCACGCAGCCGGCGATCTTGATGGTGTTGGTGATGAACATCACGTGGCCCTTCGGCAGCGCATCGGCGAAGGCGCCGACGAATGGCGCCACCGCCACGTACGACACGGTGAAGAACAGTTTCAGCATCGGCGTCAGCCAGTCCGGCGACTGGGCCTGGACCAGCAGCGCGATGGCCGCGACCAGCAGCGCGTTGTCGGCCAGCGACGAGAAGAACTGCGCGGCCAGGATGATGTAAAAGCCGAATTTCATCGGTGATGTTGTTGTGGCAGACTGCTGAAAAAACTGCCGCGCTCCGTGTGCGGCGTCAAAAACCGACTGCCGATTCCGGTTGACCGCGGCGTGGACCTCGGTTGCCCGCCGGGCGTTTCTGCCGCCCGGCTTTTGCTGGCGACGTTTTTCAACAGCCTGCCAGGAAACGGCCGTGCGGCGACGGATGATCGTTATGGAATGATCGCCGCAAGGCGCAGGTTTTATACCAGATTCGGAGACCGCGCGAAACTGCGCCGCGCGCATTGGACGGCGGGAAACGGTTCCGGTGGCCGGTACAACGCGGGTGCCGGCTGCGCGGATTTCCATGCGTGCGGTATACACGGTAGTATGCTGCAGTCGGAACGGGACGGCGACCGGCGGCATGCCGCATCCTCCCGGACCGCCGGCGGCGCGACAAACGACAACAGCCTGTGCGCCGCGAACGCCTGTGATTCACACTGGAAGAGGATTTCATGGCTGATCGGCGATTGCAGGTGTTCTACACCGTGGCCCGGCAACGCAGTTTTACCCGCGCGTCCGAACAACTGTTCATGACGCAGCCGGCGGTGACGTTTCAGATCAAGCAGCTCGAAGAGCACTTCAATACGCGCCTGTTCGACCGGCGCCACGGGCGGATCACGCTGACGCCGGCCGGCGAGCTGGTGCTGAGCTACGCCGAACGCATTCTCGGGCTCTCCGATGAAATGGAAGTCCGGGTCGGCGAACTGACCGGAGCGGTCAGCGGGCCGCTGCTGCTGGGCGCCAGCACCACCATCGCCGAATTCATCCTGCCGCAGATGCTCGGCGAGTTCAAGGCGCGCCATCCGCAGGTGCAGGCGCAGATGACGGTCGCCAATTCGGAAACCGTCGAAAGCCGGGTCGCCGACCACTCGCTGGACGTCGGGCTGATCGAGTCGCCGTCGCATCTGCCGGTGCTCAATACGCAGGTGTGCTGCGACGATGAACTGCTGGTGATCTGCTCACCGCAACACCGGCTCGCCGGCGTGCACAGCGTGACCGCACAGGAGGTGGCCGCGGAGCCGTACGTCAGCCGCGAAAGCGGCTCCGGCACGCGCGAGTTCGCCGACCAGTATTTCCGCCGCGCCGGCATCGTGCCGGAAGACATCAACATCGTGATGGAGCTCGGCAGCCCGGAGGCGATCAAGGGCGTGGTGGCGACCGGGATCGGGGTGTCGATCGTGTCGCGCGCGACCGTCACCAAGGAACTCACGCTGGGCATCCTGAAAGCGATCCCGCTCGAGCCGCGCCTGATCCGCACGCTGTCACTGGTTTATCTGAAGGAAAAATTCCGCTCGCGGCTGTTGTCGACGTTCATCGAATTCGCGATCGCCAAAATGAAGGTGCTGAACCCGGGGTAAGCGGCGCACGCATTGCGAACAGCTGATTCACCGCCTCGCGATGGATCGCTGACGGGTTGCCGCCCAATGCCTCTTCACGTTGCGCCCGCTCACCGTGTACCATCGCGGTTCCATGCCGCGTCCCGTCACTGCCACCATCGATCTCGCAGCGCTGCGCCACAACCTGGCGGTGGCGCGCAGTCATGCGCCGCGCTCCTCGATCTTTGCGGTGATCAAGGCCAATGCCTACGGCCACGGCCTGATGCGCGCCGCGCATGCATTCGATGCGGCGGAGGGGTTCGCGCTGCTCGAGCTGGAGGCCGCGATCCGGCTGCGCGAGGCCGGGTACAAGCAGCGCATCCTGCTGCTCGAAGGGTTTTTCGGGATGGACGAAGTGCCGCTGGTCGCACGTCACCACCTGACGCCGGTCATTCATCAGCCCGAGCAGATCCGCATGCTGGCGGCGGCGCCGCGCGATGCGCGCATCGATGTTTTTGTGAAGCTCAACACCGGCATGAACCGGCTCGGTTTCGCGGAGGCGGGGTTCGCTGCCGCGTTTGCGGCGCTGGAGCGTAATCCGCGGGTGCGCGGCATCACGCTGATGACGCATTTCGCGGATGCCGATGGTGCGCGCGGCGTCGACTGGCAACTGGAGTGCCTGCAGCGCGTCGCCGGTGGCATCCGGCGGCCGCGCTCGCTCGCCAATTCGGCGGCGCTGCTGCGCTATCCGCAGACGCATCATGAATGGGTCCGGCCGGGCATCATGCTCTACGGCGCGACGCCGTTTGCCGACGTGACCGCCGCCGATATCGGACTCAGGCCGGCGATGACGCTGACGTCGGAAGTGATCGCGGTGCAGACGCTGGCGGCCGGCGAGCGCATCGGCTACGGCGGAACGTTCGAGGCGGCGGTGCCGACGCGCGCCGGCATCGTCGCCTGCGGCTATGCCGACGGCTATCCGCGCCATGCGCCGAGCGGCACGCCGGCACTGGTCGACGGGCAGCGCACGCGCCTGATCGGCCGGGTGTCGATGGACATGCTGGCGGTGGATCTGAGCGCGCTGCCGCAGGCCGGTATCGGCGCCCCGGTGACGCTGTGGGGCGCGGACCTGCCGGTGGATGAGGTTGCGACCGCCGCCGGCACCGTCGGCTACGAGCTGCTGTGCGCGCTGGCGCCGCGGGTGCCGGTGGTCGAAAGAGACGTGAGGAGTGAGGGGTGAGGTGTGAGGAGAAGCAAGTTTGCGGCACGCATAGCGTGCCGGTAATTTAAATTCGAGTTCCGAGTCCCGAGTTCCTAATCCCGAAATCCCGTGTATGATGCTCCATCGCTGGAGGATTTCGGATGGATCCGGAACGCCGTGCGTGGACCGGGGTCGGTCATACGTTCCCGGAGCAGAAGGCTGAAGCGCCGTCGGTCGCGCCATCCGGCGATCGCGAACCGGCTGCGTCCGAACCCGGCGTCGCGGCCCGCTACCTGGTGGCGTGCGCGGTGGTCGCGGCGGCATTCGTGCTGCGTCATACGCTTTACGGCGATCTCGACTATCGTTTGCCGTTCATTTTCTTCGTGCCGGCGGCGATGGTGGCGGCGTGGTATGGCGGATTGGGACCGGGGCTTTTCGTGCTGGTTGCGGGATTGCTGCTCGGCGACTATTTTTTCCTGCCGCCGCATCATGCGCTGGGGCCGCTGCGGCAGCCGGAACGGCTGGCGGTGGGGCTGTACACGCTGAGCACCGCGCTGGGCGTGGCACTGATCGAGCATTTGCGCGCGCGCATCCGGCGGCTGGACTGTGAGCTGCGAGCATTGCGCGAGCGTGACGGCGGCCCGCCGGCGCAAGAGACACCGCCGGGTCTGCCGCGATAAACTGCTCGTCAGATGCCGCCGGCCGGCGGCACCGTTCCATTTCATACATCGATTGCATGGCAAAACCGAAATCCGTTTATTCCTGTACCGAATGCGGCGGCCAGGTGCTGAAGTGGCAGGGCCAGTGCCCGCATTGCCAGGCTTGGAACACGCTGGTCGAAACCGTCGCCGAAGCGGCACCGAACAATCGCTTCCGGGGACTGGCACAGCCGAGCCGGGTGATGCGGCTGGCGGAGGTGACGCCGCGCGAAGAGACGCGCATGCCGACCGGCATCACCGAATTCGATCGCGTGCTGGGCGGCGGCCTGGTGCCGGGCGCGGTGGTGTTGATCGGCGGCGATCCCGGCATCGGCAAATCAACACTGTTGCTGCAGGCGCTGGCGGCGCTGGACGGACAGGCGCGCACGCTGTACGTCAGCGGCGAGGAATCGGCCGAGCAGGTGGCGCTGCGCGCGCGGCGGCTGGAGCTGGCCGCCGGCACGGTACAGGTGCTGACCGAAATCAATCTTGAGCGAATCCAGGCGGTGCTGGCGGCGGAAAAACCGGCGGTGGCGGTAATCGACTCGATCCAGACGCTGTATTCCGAAGCGCTGACGTCGGCGCCGGGGTCGGTGGCGCAGGTGCGCGAATGTGCGGCGCAACTGACGCGGCTGGCGAAGGCCGGCGGCGCGTCGCTGGTGCTGGTCGGTCACGTCACCAAGGAAGGCGCGCTGGCCGGCCCGCGGGTGCTCGAGCACATGGTCGACACGGTGCTCTACTTCGAAGGCGACACACATTCGAGCTTCCGCCTGGTGCGCGCGTTCAAGAACCGCTTCGGCGCGGTCAACGAACTGGGCGTGTTCGCGATGACCGAAAAGGGCTTGCGCGGCGTCACCAATCCGTCCGCGCTGTTTCTGTCGCATCACGACGACGACGTGGCGGGCGCCTGCGTCACCGTCACGCAGGAAGGCACGCGGCCGCTGCTGGTCGAAATCCAGGCCTTGGTGGACGAGACACACGCGCCGACGCCGCGCCGGCTGACGGTGGGGCTGGAGCAGAACCGGCTGGCGCTGCTGCTGGCGGTGCTGCACCGGCACGCCGGCATCGCGTGCTTCGATCAGGACGTGTTCGTCAACGCGGTCGGCGGCGTGCGCATCGGCGAGCCGGCGGCCGATCTGGCGGTGCTGTGCGCGATTGTTTCGTCATTGCGTGACAAGCCGCTCGAACGCAAGTTTCTGGCGTTCGGAGAGATCGGCCTGGCGGGCGAAGTGCGACCGGTGCAGCGTGGCCAGGAGCGGTTGCGCGAAGCCGCCAAGCTCGGATTCACACGGGCGCTGATTCCGTACGGCAACCGGCCGAAACAGGCCATTCCCGGCATCGAAGTGGTCGCGGTGCGGCGGGTCGAGGAAGCGCTCGCGCACCTGCGGTAACGTGACGCGTCAGAACAGCGTCAGTATCGAGTGCCGATCGCCCCCGATGTTGCGCGCTTGCATTCAAGCAGGTAATCTGAACGCGTAATGCAGCCCGAAATTCGGGCAGCCGTCTGCTCCAAAAACGACAACGCCAGCGCAGGGAGCAGCGGGCCGGACGTGAGCGTCACACGCGGTGTGCTGCGTGCCGGCAGATCAGGCTGGAGGATGGAAATGGCGGGCGCGAACCCCTATAACGTCGGACTCGACAAGAACGCGGCGAACTACACACCGTTATCGCCGCTGTCGCTGCTTGCGCGCACCGCCTACGTGCATCCGCGACGCACGTCGGTGATCCACGGCGACCGTCACTACACCTGGGAAGAGACTTATGAGCGTTGCCGGCGGCTTGCCGCCGCGCTGAGTCGGCATGGCATCGGAATCGGCGATACGGTGTCGGTGATGCTGCCCAACACGCCGCCGATGTACGAGGCGCATTTCGGCGTGCCGATGGCCGGCGCGGTGTTGAACGCGCTTAACACCCGGCTCGATGCGGCGGCGCTGGCGTTCATGCTGGAACATGCGGAAGCGAAAGTGCTGATCACTGACAGTGAATTTTCCACGGTTATCGGTGACGCGCTCGCGCGGCTCCGCAAAAAGCCGCTGGTGATCGACGTCGACGATCCGCTGGGTGACGGCGGCGAGCGCCTCGGCACGATCGATTATGAGGCATTCCTGGCGCAGGGCGACCCCGCATTCGAGTGGTATCTGCCGGCCGACGAATGGGACGCGATCTCGCTCAATTACACATCCGGCACCACCGGCAATCCGAAGGGCGTCGTCTATCACCATCGCGGCGCCTACCTGAACGCGATCAGCAACATCGTCAGCTGGGGCATGCCGCCGCGTCCGGTGTACCTGTGGACGCTGCCGATGTTTCATTGCAACGGCTGGTGCTTCCCCTGGACCGTCGCGGCGGTCGCCGGCGTCAACGTCTGTCTGCGCAAGGTCGATCCGAAGCGGGTGCTCGAGCTGATCGCCGAGTACAAGGTCACGCATTACTGCGGCGCGCCGATCGTGCATACGCTGCTGCTCAACGCGCCGCAGGAATGGAAGCACCGCATCGATCATCCGGTGCACTGCCTGGTGGCCGGCGCCGCGCCGCCGGCGGCAATGATCGAAGGCATGGAACGAATGGGGTTTGACATCACGCACGTCTACGGCCTCACTGAAACCTACGGTCCGGCGGCAGTCTGCGAAAAACATGCGTCATGGGATGCGCTGCCGGTCGACAAGCGTGCCACGCTGAACAGCCGCCAGGGTGTGTGGTATCACCTGCAGCAGGGCATGAGCGTACTCGATCCGGAGACGATGCAATCGGTGCCGTGGGATGGCGCGACCATCGGCGAAATCATGTTCCGTGGCAACATCACGATGAAGGGTTATCTGAAAAACCCGCGCGCCACGCAGGAAGCGTTTGCCGGCGGCTGGTTCCACAGCGGCGATTTGGCGGTGATGCATCCGGACGGCTATGTGCAGATCAAGGACCGCTCCAAGGACATCATCATCTCCGGCGGTGAAAACATCTCGTCGATCGAGGTCGAAGATGCGCTGTATCGTCATCCGACGGTGCTGGCCGCGGCGGTCGTCGCGGCGCCGGACGAAAAATGGGGCGAGGTGCCGTGCGCGTTCGTCGAGCTGAAGGACGGATCACAGGTGAGCGGGCAGGAGATCATCGAGTTCTGCCGCGGCCGCATGGCGCACTTCAAGGCGCCGAAGAAAGTGGTTTTCGGCGTGCTGCCGAAGACCGCGACCGGCAAGATACAGAAGTTCGTGTTGCGGCAGCGGGCAAAGGCGCTGTAGTCCGATTCCGCTGCATACGAACGGGCACGCGGGTAACAAAAGCGAATTCATGGCGCAAGACTGCATCCTCGAAACCCGCAACCTGACCAAGGAGTTCAAGGGGTTCGTTGCGGTCAACGACGTCAACCTGCAGGTGCGGCGCGGCAGCATCCACGCGCTGATCGGGCCCAATGGCGCGGGCAAGACCACGGTGTTCAATCTGCTGACGAAGTTTCTCGATCCGAGCGGCGGCAGCATCGTTTACAACGGCGAGGACATCACGCATGACAAGCCGGCGCAGATCACGCGCCGCGGCGTGGTGCGTTCGTTCCAGATCTCGGCCGTTTTTCCGCATCTGACCGTGATCGAGAACATCACGGTGGCGTTGCAGCGCAAGCTCGGCACATCGTTTCACTTCTGGCGTTCGCTGAAGACGCTTGACGTGCTGCAGGAACGTGCGATGGAGCTGCTGCAGGCGGTGGACCTCGCTTCGTTCGCGGAGACGATGACGATGGAGCTGCCGTACGGCCGCAAGCGTGCGCTCGAAATTGCAACGACGCTGGCGCTCGATCCCGAACTGATGCTGCTCGACGAGCCGACGCAGGGCATGGGCCACGAGGACGTCGGACGCGTGGTGGCGCTGATCCGGCGCGTCGCGCACGGGCGCACGGTGCTGATGGTCGAGCACAACATGAGCGTGGTCGCGGACCTGTCCGACGTCATCACGGTGCTGCAGCACGGCGAGGTGCTGGCGGAAGGATCGTACGATACGGTGTCGAAGGATCCGCGGGTGCTCGAAGCGTATGTCGGAACCGCCGATGAATAGCGCCGACGGCAGCGAATTTCTGCGCGTCTCCGGCCTGCACGCCTTTTACGGCGAGTCGCACATTCTGCACGGCATCGATTTCGCGGTGAATCGCGGTGAGCTGGTCACGCTGCTGGGACGCAACGGCGCCGGACGCACCACCACGATCAAGGCCATCCTCGGGCTGGTCGGCCGGCGTAGCGGATCGATCCGCATCGGCGGCAGGGAAACCGTCACCTGGCCGCCGCATCGCATCGCGCATCTCGGCCTCGGCTATTGCCCCGAGGAGCGCGGTATTTTTGCCAGCCTGTCGTGCGAGGAGAATCTGCTGCTGCCGCCCGCGGTGGGCGGCGGTGGCATGGGCCTCGACGAGCTCTACGCAATGTTTCCGCAGCTCGCGGCGCGCCGGAAAAGTCAGGGCACGCGGCTGTCCGGCGGCGAGCAGCAGATGCTGGCGCTGGCGCGCATTCTGCGCACCGGCGCGCAGTTGCTGCTGCTCGATGAAGTGACCGAAGGGCTGGCGCCGGTGATCGTGCAGGCGCTGGGGCGGGTGATCCGGCAGCTCAAGGAGCGCGGCTACACGATCGTGCTGGTGGAGCAGAATTTCCGCTTTGCGGCGCGGCTCGCCGATCGGCATTATGTCGTCGAGCACGGCCGCATCGTGGAAACAGTGGAGGGCGGTGAACTGGATTCGAAAATGGAGCTGCTGCATGAGTATCTCGGCGTGTAGCGGCGTTCGACAACAACCTGAATGGAGAAGACAAAAATGAAACGTATGATCGGGCACTCATTGATCGGCGTGGCGCTGGCGCTGATGCTGGCGGGGCCGGCGGCGGCCGCCGACAAGGTCTCGGACGGCGTGGTGAAGATCGGCGTGCTGACCGACCTGTCGGGAATTTATTCCGACCTGGCCGGCGAGGGATCGGTCGTGGCCGCGAACATGGCGGTGAAGGATTTCGGCGGCACCGTGCTCGGCAAGCCGATCCAGGTGATCAAGGGCGATACGCAGAACAGCAAGGCCGACATCGCCGCCAACATCGCGCGAAAATGGTATGACGACGACCATGTCGACGCGATCGTCGGCCTGGTCGCGACCAACGTCGCGCTGGCCGGAATGGAGGTCGGCAAGCAGCGGCACAAGATCACGCTGGTGGTGGGGGCGGCGTCGCTGCCGATCACCGACCAGAAATGCGAGCCGTGGAACGTGCACTGGATCTACGATACCTACTCGCTGGCAGTCGGCACCGGCCGTGCACTGGTCGAAAAGGGTTACAAGAACTGGTTCTTCATCACTGCCAACTACCAGTTCGGCAAGTCGCTGCAGCATGACACGACGGAGGTGATCGACGCTGGCGGCGGCAAGGTCGTCGGATCGGTGCTGGCGCCGTTTCCGACGCGCGATTTCTCGTCGTTCCTGCTGAAGGCGCAGTCGTCCGGCGCGCAGGTAATCGGGCTGGCGAACGCCGGCTCGGACACCATCAACGCGGTGAAGCAGGCGGCGGAGTTCGGCATCATGGGCAGCAAGCAGATCGTGGCGCCGCTGCTGCTGTTCATTTCCGACGTGCACAGTCTCGGTCTCAAGACCGCGCAGGGCATGTACCTGACCACCGGCTTCTACTGGGATCGCAACAAGGAGAGCCGCGAATGGTCGAAGCGTTTCTTCGACACGTTTTCGAAGCATCGCATGCCGACGATGGTGCAGGCGGGCGTCTATTCCGCCACGCTCAATTATCTGCGTGCGGTGAAGGCGGCCGGCACCGATGACAGCGACGCGGTGATGAAGCAGCTCAAGTCGATGAAGATTTCGGATCCGGTGATCCAGAAGGGTCACATCCGCGCCGACGGCCGACTGATCCATAACATGTACCTGGTACAGGTGAAGAAGCCGTCCGAGTCGAAGTATCCGTGGGACTATTACAAGATTGTTTCGACGATCCCGGGTGACCAGGCGTTCCTGCCGGCGAACAAGTCAGTGTGCCCGCTGATCAAGCAGCCATATCACTACGGTAAATAGGTAGAACGGGCGGGACGCGCGTCCCGCCCCGACTCGCGATAAAACGACAGCGGTACGCAATCCATGGCCGTTTTCCAATGGCTCGGCATTTCCCCTTTCGGGCTGATGGCGCAGCTTCTGCTCGGGCTGATCAATGGTTCCTTCTACGCGATCCTGAGCCTCGGTCTGGCAATCATCTTCGGCCTGCTCAACGTCATCAACTTCACTCACGGCACGCTCTACATGATGGGCGCCTACATCGCGTGGGTGCTGCTCACTCATTTCGGCGTCAATTACTGGTGGGCGCTGCTGCTGTGTCCGCTGATCGTCGGCATCATCGGCATGCTGATCGAGCGCTTCCTGCTGCGCCGGCTCTACCAGCTCGATCACATTTACGGGCTGCTGCTGACGTTCGGGCTGGCGCTGGTGATCGAGGGGCTGTTCATCAACTGGTTCGGCGTTTCGGGTGACAACTACGACGTGCCGAGCCAGCTCTCCGGCGGCGCACGCCTCAGTTTCATGTATCTGCCGTATTACCGCATCTGGGTCATTGCCATATCGCTGCTGGTGTGCTTTGCCACCTGGTACGTGATCGAGCGCACGCGGCTCGGCTCCTATCTGCGTGCCGCCACCGAGAATCCGCGGCTGGTGCAGGCGTTCGGCATCAACGTGCCGCTGATGCTGACGCTGACGTTCGGTTACGGCGTGGCGCTGGCGGCGCTGGCCGGCGTGCTGGCAGCACCGGTGCAGGCGATCACGCCGGTGATGGGGGCGAACACCATCATCGTGGTATTCGCGGTGGTGGTGATCGGCGGCATGGGATCGATCATGGGAGCGATTGTCAGCGGGATCGTGCTCGGCATCATCGAGGGCCTGACCAAGGTGTTCTATCCGGTGGGCTCGGCGGTGGTGATCTTCGTGATCATGGCGATCGTACTGCTGCTCAGGCCGGGCGGGCTGTTCGGCAGGGAAAGGTAGCCGCCGATGCGCATCAGCCGCAAGCACGTCGTTTTCATAATCCTGTTTCTGATCGGACTGACCGGACCGCTGTTCCAGAGCATCGTTTATCCGGTGTTCCTGATGAAAATCTGGTGCTACGCGCTGTTCGCGTGCGCGTTCAACCTGCTGCTCGGCTACGCCGGCCTGCTGTCATTCGGCCACGCCGCGTTTCTCGGTTCCGCCGCCTATTTTGCCGGCAACCTCATGATGGATTACGGCAGCACATGGATGACGCCTGAAGTGGCGGTGATCATCGCGACGTTATGGGCGGCATTGCTCGGCCTGGTGTTCGGCTGGCTGGCGATCCGGCGCCACGGCATCTATTTCGCGATGGTGACGCTGGCGCTGGCGCAGTTCATCTATTTCCTGGCGCTGCAGATGCCGCAGTTCACGCACGGTGAGGACGGGCTGCAGGGTGTGCCGCGCGGCATGTTTCTGGGATTGTTCAATCTCGCGCCGGACAGCCACATGTATTACTTCGTGTATGGCGTATTCGTCATCGGCTTCTGGCTGACCTACCGCACCATTCATTCGCCATTCGGCCAGGTGCTGCGCGCGATTCGCGAGAACGAGCCGCGCGCGGTTTCGCTTGGCTATCACGTCAACCGCTACAAGCTGCTGGTGTTTGTGATCTCGGCTGCGCTGTCTGGAATGGCCGGTGCCACCAAGACGCTGGTGTTCCAGCTTGCGTCGCTGTCCGACGTGCACTGGCATGCGTCGGGTGAAGTGGTGCTGATGACCTTGCTGGGCGGCATGGGCACCGTGTGGGGGCCGGTCGTCGGCGCCGCTTTCGTCGTCAGCCTGCAGAATTATCTCGGCGTGGTCGGCTCCTGGGTCACGGTGGTGACCGGTGTCATCTTCGTGCTGTGCGTGCTGGTGTTCCGCCGCGGCATCGTCGGCGAAATCATTGAGGTGACACGGCGCGTCCGCAAAGGCCGGCAGGGTGCCGACGCAGGCGCCACGCCGGCCCGATCGTCATCGTCTCCCTGACGTCGTGACGCTGCCGCGCCGCGAATGCGCGGGCCGGTTTTGCGATGCATCGATCCAATCCGTTAAAATGAGCCGTGCGCATCACGCGCATTCGCATTTCCTTCCATATTTTGCGAAAGACCCAGATGAAGGTATTGGTATCGGTAAAGCGAGTGGTTGATCCGAACGTGAAGGTGAGGATCAAGGGTGATGGCAGCGGGGTGGAGACGGCGAACCTGAAGATGGCGCTGAACCCGTTCGACGAGATTGGGGTGGAAGAAGCGCTGCGGCTGAAGGAAGCGGGCAAGGCCGATGAAATCGTGGTGTGCTCGATTGGAACCGCGGCCTCACAG